>NZ_JBFPFX010000012.1:0-165496 GCF_047978245.1 Pseudomonas sp. LFS044 | reverse complement strand
TTCAGCCATGCGCCAAGGCGAACAACCATGGCCTGGCTGGAACGGCACGTTGCAACAAATGTAGGAGCGGGCTTGCCCGCGATGCGCCGCGCGGGCGGCGCTCGATCTCAAAGGCGCTAAAGATCTCAAGGCAAGCGCTTCGCGATGCGCCCCGCAGGCGGCGCTCGGTCTCGATCACGATGAAAATGCCCAGCCGATCCCTGGCCAAGGCTCTACCCAGCACGTCTCATCGATCCCGCTGATGATTACTATCAAGCGTCCTGCTTGTTTGCCCGCCGAATCCTCCTCGTATAATCCCCTTCAATTTTCCCCCTTCCCCCGCCTACCGCAGGCGCCTTCCCCTTGGAACCCAACCCCATGCCAAGCCCCAACCAGGCCCATGACGGCCCACCCGAACACAATCAACAAAGCGTCAAGCAGCAGTGGCTGGCGATTCTTTCGGTCGCGGTGGGCGCCTTCGCCCTGGTGACCAGTGAGTTTCTCCCGGTGGGGGTGCTCAACGATGTCGCCAGCGACCTGGGCATCAGCGCCGGCCACGCCGGCCTGATGGTCACCCTGCCCGGCATCATGGCTGCCCTCGCCGCCCCGTTGCTGTCGGTGGGCATCGGCGCCCTGGACCGTCGCTACCTGCTGATCAGCCTGACGCTGATCATGATCATCGCCAACGCGGTGGTGGCCTACGCCAGCGATTTCAACCTGCTGCTGTTCGGGCGCGTGCTGCTGGGCATCAGCATCGGCGGCTTCTGGGCCACTGCGATCGCCCTCAGCGGCCGCCTGGCGCCCAAAGGTGTGGGCGTTGCGCAGGCTACCTCGATCATCATGGTCGGGGTGACGCTGGCCACCGTGCTGGGCGTGCCTGTGGGCACCTGGTTGAGTGGCTTGATGGGCTGGCGCATGACTTTCCTGGCTACCGCGCTGCTGGGCGTGCCGGTATTGCTGGCGCAGGTTCTGCTGCTGCCGCGGCTCAACCCCGACAAGGCCATTCGCATCAGTGACCTGCCGGCGCTGTTCATCAACCCGCAAGCCCGGGTTGGCTTGATCGCCGTGTTGCTGATCGGCCTGGCGCACTTTGCCGCGTATACCTACGTCGCCCCCTTCTTCAAACAGAACGCCGGCTTCGATGGGCAGACCATCAGTTCGCTGCTGCTGCTCTATGGCGTGGCCGGGGTCATGGGTAATGTGTTCGCCGGTTTCGCCGCCAACAAAAGTGTGCGTCACACCCTGTTGCTGGTGGCACTGCTGATCGCCACCAGCACTGCCCTGTTCCCCTACTTCGCCACGGGCATGACCGGCGCTGTGATGTTGATCGCGCTGTGGGGCTTTGCCTTCGGCGCCTTCCCGGCGTGCGCCAGCATCTGGATGTTCGTGGTGGCGCCCAAGGACGTCGAGCGCGGCATGCCGCTGTTCGTCGCCATGTTCCAGGTGATCATTGCCTTAGGCTCGTTCTTCGGCGGGCAGATCGTCGACCAGCTGGGCAGCCCGGTGCTGTTGAGCCTGGCCACGGCCCTGGTGGGCTGCGGCTTTGTCACCGTGCTGGTGCTGGGGCGTAACGTCAGCAACAGCCTGGCAGCCCAACCCGGCTGACAGGCCTGTGGCCGCCTGGGCCAGGCGCTGGATGGCATGGCGAATTTCGCCGGTATCCAGCGAGGCGAAGCCCAGGCGCAAGGCATTCTCCGGGTGCCCATCGGGTGAGAACTGCCGGCCGCCGCGCACCACCAGGCCAAGCGCCAGTGCGTTGGCGGCCAACTGCTCGACGTCGATAGACGCGGCAAACTTCACCCACAGCGCCAGCCCGCCTTCCGGCTCCTGCACCGATATCTGATCGCCAAAGGCCTCGTGCAGGCAGCTCAGCAGGGTTTGCCGACGGCGACGATACTCGCCAGACACCCGGCGCAGGTGCTTTTTCAGCTCGCCGTCATTGATCAGGTCCGCGAGCATCCGCTGCATCACCGCATCGCCCTGCCCCAGGGTCAGCACCGCGGTACGCTCCAACACCTCGATCACGTTCGGCGGCGCAACGATGAAGCTGCAGCGGAAGGTACTGCCCAGCGACTTGGACAGCGAACCGATGTAGATCACATGGCGCTGCAACCGGTCACTGGCCAGGGGCAGATACGGCCGGCCGGCAAAGTGATATTCATGGTCGTAGTCTTCCTCGATCACGCAAAAGTCGTGCAGCCGCGCCAGCTCCAGCAACTGCTGCCTGCGTGCAGCATGCAGGCTGACCGTGGTCGGGAACTGGTGGTGGGGGGTGAGGTACATCATGCGCACGTCGTGCAGCTGGCACAGTGCATCGATCTGGTCGACCCGGCAGCCCTCCTCGTCCAGCTCGACGGTCACCAGCCGCGCGCCGAGCTTGCGGAAAATCTCCCACGCCGGCGGATAGCTCAGGCGTTCCACCAGCACCACATCACCGGGCTTGAGCAACGCGCTGGCCGCCAGGTACAGCGACATCTGCACCCCTTGAGTGAGGCAGATGTGCTCGGGCCCGACGTTGAGGCTGCGGTTATGGCGCAACATGTCCGCCAGCGCGCTGCGCAGGTACTGGCTGCTGCTCTCGCAGCCGTGGCGCACGGTGTTGGTGGTAAAACTGTGGCGCAAGGCCTTGCGGTAATAGCGATGAAGCACGGCCTGTGGCAGCAGGCGATGGTCACAGGCACCGTTGTCGAAAAACAGCGCACCCGGCTGGTGCTGCAGCGCGCTGGCCTGTTCGCCCGGCGTGAAATAGGCCACGGCCGGCGCCTCGTGCAGCGGCAAGGCAAACGCCGGCGGCGCACCACGGGCCGGCACCGCCTCGATCGAAAGCTGATGGCTGACGAACGTGCCCCGGCGCTGCACGCTCTCCAACCAGCCTTTGGTGACGGCCTCCTCGTAGGCGAGTATCACTGTCTTGCGGTTGACGTTGAGCAACTGGGCCATTTCCCGCGTGCCGGGCAGCAACGTGCCGGGGCGCAGGCGCCCTTCGGTGATGGCGCTTACCAGGCCTTCGACGATCTTTCTGTAGGAAGCCTGCGGCTGTGCCCCATCGAGTTTGAGCAGCGGCCGCCACTTGCGAAGCTGGACCATGTGAATTATCCAGAACTGGAGGTTCTTATGGTCCTAGTCTATCGCAACAATCACACCTCTCCTGCCCCGATTTCAGCCCGAGGTGTGTATGCCCAATCGCCACGTCATCCAGTTGTCGCCCTCAGACAAGTCGTTCGAAGCCGCCGATGAACTGCTGCTCGACGCCATGCTCGCCAGCGGCCTGTCGGTGCCCTTCTCGTGCCGCCGCGGCGCCTGCGGCTCGTGCAAGGTCACAGTGGTTTCGGGCGAGTACCGCGCCAAGCAGTGCACAGGCGATACTCCGGCGCCCTCCTACCCGCTTGCCAGCAACGAGATGCTGCTGTGCCAGAGCCATGCCTGCAGTGACATGCGCCTGGAGATCCCCGGCTGGTCGGTGGATACACCGACCCTTGAAATCAAGGCGACGGTGTCGAGCAAACGCGACCTGAGTACGGATATCGTCGAACTTGTGCTGCAACCCGCGCAGCCCGTCGATGTACGGCCCGGCCAATACGTGAGGTTGCGCCTCGGCAATGGCGACAGCCGCTGTTTCTCCATCGCCAACCTGCCCGCACAGGACCAGGGGCGGCTGGTGTTTCATATTCGCAAGGTCAGCGGTGGGCTGTTTTCCGAAGGCATCCTGCCGGCGCTGCAAGCGGGCGATGCGCTGATGCTCGAAGGGCCGGTGGGTGCCTGCACCTGGCAGCACGACGATCAGCGCCCCGTGGTGCTGTTCGCCACCGGCACCGGCTATGCCGGCATCAAGCCGTTGCTGCTGACGGCCCTGGCGCGCCAGGCCGAGGTCACCCTGTATTGGGGCGGCGCATCGCTGAGCGACCTCTACGACAGTGAGTTTCTTGACCAGGCCAGCCTGCGCTACTCGCGTTTTCGCTGGCACCGGGTATTGTCGGCGCACGCCCGCGTACAGCAGCAAGCACTGGCCCATGCCCACGACTGGGCCGCCAGCCAGGTCTATGCCTGCGGTAATGCTGCGATGATCAGCCAGGCTCGCGAACAGTGCCTGGCAGCCGGTGTGCCGGCGCATCGGTTTGTCGCCGAGGCCTTCGTGCCCAGCGGCGCAGTGGCGCCGGCCACTGCGGTGGCCAACGCTTTCGACCCCGTGCTGGAAAAAGTCGGCCCGCGCTATTCACTGGACGGCATGCTCGCAGCCCGTGAACAGACGGTACGGGCCCTGGCCGCAATCGCCAGCCAGTTGAAAGTCGGCATGACCACCGCCCAGGCCCTGAAGATGGCCGATAAGACGTTAAAGGCAATGGGGGCGTCGCACACCTGGCACCCGACCTACATCCGCTTCGGTGACGACACCGTGCGCACACCGCGCCAAGGCATCGACCCGCAGCGCAGGCTGCGCCCCAGCGATATCGCTGTGGTCGACCTCGGCCCGGTATGGGATGGCTATGAAGGCGATTACGGCGATACCTTCGTCTTCGGCGAGCACCCCCTGCATCACGCCTGCGTCAAGGCGCTGCACGAAGTGTTCGAAGAAACGCGCCAAGCCTGGCGCACCGGGTTGACCGGCCGCCAGCTGTACGATGTGGCCGAGCGCAGCGCCCTGGGCAAAGGCTGGCAGCTCGAGCGCAACCTGGCCGGGCATCGCGTCACCGACTTTCCGCACGCCCTGTTCGGCCAGGAGAAACTGGCCGAACTGGAAATCATACCGAGCGAAATGGTCTGGGTGCTGGAGGTTCAGCTGTGCCACCCCACAGAACCGGTCGGGGCGTTTTTCGAGGACATCCTGGTCGGGGCCTAGCCCGGCAAGCTGTCAGCACCCAACAGCGACGCCCACTCAGGGACGCACGGCGGTCACTTCGATCTCGACTCGCCAGGCTGGGTGCGCCAGGCCGGCGATCTGGAACGCGGAACGCGCAGGCAGGATCGGCTGCTTGGCGGCAGGCCCGAAGAACTGCGTATAGCCCGCCATGAAGCCGTCGAAGTCCATCTTGCCGCCGTTCTCCGGGCCGCCGACCAGGAAGACTTGCATCTTCACCACATCCTTGAGCCCCAGGCCAAGGTCCTTCAGCTGTTGCTGGATGTTTTCAAGCACATTGATGGTTTGGGCCTTGGTATCGCCAAAGGATTCCAGCGAATCCTTGGGTGCATCAGGGTGAATGGCCGACGGCACCGAACCGCTGAGGTAGACCATCGTTTTACCGGCGGGCACTTCCACCGCCGAGGAAATCGGGAAGCTGCCTGCACCGTGGCGCACAACGTCCTGTGCGTGGACGGCACCGGCGCCAGCCAGGGTCAGGGCCAATGCGGCGACGGTCTCAACTGCGACTTTCATACGTTTCTCCTGAAAACTGCCTAGGGGGTGTGCACACATTTTCGAAGCGTGCACAGGGTCAATCCATTGTTAAGTGGGCTTAGAAGCGATACAGGCTGAAAGGCTTCGGGTCCAGCACCGGCGAACTGCCCAGCAGCAGGTCTGCGGTGAGTTCGGACGACACCGGGCTTTCTGTCATGCCCCAACCGGTAGCGGTATTGAGGACCAGGCCCGGGTACTCGTTTACCGGCGAAATGATCGGGTTCTCATCGGGGGCGATCGCCATGGCACCGCCCCATTGGTCGATCAACTTGGCCTCGCCGAAGGCAGGGAACTCGACCTTGAGTTTTGCCAATGAGGCATCCAGCTCCGGAATATCCGGGGCCGCCGTCATCAGCCGGTTTTTCTCGAAGGGCGAGACTTCATCCAGCTTCCAGTGTGTGGGCTGCATGAACGAGTCGATCAGTTGCCTGTTCAGCGCGATGTGCACCGGGAAGTCGGGAATCGCCAACAGCGGCAGGTACTTGTAGCCATACATCAAGGATTCTTTGACCACCGGGGCCACGACCACGCGGGGCGAGGTGGCGTAGGTGCCATCGGCCTGTTCGCGGAAGTAGATGTTGCCCGGCAGCGCAACGTTACCGCCCGGTGCATGGGGCGCCGCGCTGATGATCTGCTGGGACTGGTAAGCGGGCAAGGTAGGCACATCCACGCCCAGGTTCTGCATGAACAACCTGGACCACGCACCGCCGGCCACGACCACACGCGCCGTGCGGATTGCGCCTTTCTCGGTCACCACATCGGAGATCGCGCCTGCCTGGGTTTCCAGGCCCCTTGCGGCGCAGTGGGTGTAGATCCGCACGCCCATCTTCTTGGCATAGTCGGCCATTACATAGGAGGCGCGCTCGGCATCCAGGCTACCGGAGTCTTCCTCGAAGCCGGCAACGCTCCAGCTGGATGAGGCGCCGCGCAGACGCTGCTGAAGTTCACTGCCCTGGATGATGCGCGTCTTGAAGGGAATATCCGCACCCACTTCACGGGTTTTCAGGTCGATCCACTTTCTGACGCCTTCCAGGTCCTCTTCGTCAAAGGGCACTTCCACCCGCCCTTGCGTGCGGTAACTGGTATCGGCGCCCACTCTGGCATTCATTTCGCGCCACCGTTGCTTGGCAAGGTGGTGCAACTGGAAAGTCGCATCCGGCATTTTGTAGGTCATGACCTGGCCATAAAACCTGCAGGACTGTTCGCCGGCAATCTCACCTTTTTCAACAACAACGACCGAGAGGCCACGCTCGACCAAATTGATCGCTGTCATCAGCCCCAGGATACCGGCGCCGACCACGACGACGTCTGCCTGCTTGGGGAGCGCGCCTTCGGTGCCTTGCACAAAACCAAACCTGGGTGTGCCCGGGATCAGCCTGCCCTCGCGCGTCAGCAACGGTGTCAGTACCCCCGCCGCGCCTGCAGCAGCCACCACGCCGCCACCAATCAAAAACTTCCGCCTGGTCATTCCCATGACACTTCCCTTTCCTTGCATGCGTTCTAGCTGATTCAGAGGCGGCCATTCTGGTGACGGGCCTGGGTGGAAAGAATCGCTGGGGGCAAATACTTAGTTCAGGCATTTCGTAACTTTCACACAGTGGCTCGGCAGGGTATGTTCAGCGCCTATGAGATCGAGCGCCGCCCGCGCGGCGCATCGCGGGCAAGCCCGCTCCTACATTTGTTGCAACGTGCCATGGCCTGTGAGGCCATAGTTGCCAGCCTTGTTGGCACGACGCAATTTCTCGGCTGGCGCTGCCGGCGCCCCATCTGTCTTCAGTCATGCGCCAAGGCGGACAACCATGGCCTAACTGGAACGGCGCGTTGCAACAAATGTAGGAGCGGCTTTAGCCGCGATGCGCCGCGCCGGCGGCGCTCGGTTTATGCATCACCGCGAGAACCAAGCCAGGCTCCCGGTAGCCCCACCCACCCAACCCAAGGATTACCCATGCTCTACGTTGTCATGCTTGGCGGGCGCCACCCCCGCGCCAGCATCGAGGTCCACGATGTGGTGTTCGCCCAGGCCGACGCGCTGGAACACACCTACGCGCAATTGCGCAACGCCTGGTTCGGCAGCCCGGGCGGGCTGCACATCGACTCCTGGCTGGAGGTGCATGGGGTGGACGGTTATCGCATCGAATTCACCCAGGCCGCGCCGCACCCCGGGGCCATGCGCCTGTTCTTCCTGAACCTGGGTGGGTACGAGCGCCAGGTGTTCGGCGAGGCCCACCGCTACCTGCTGGTGGCTGCCACCGACAAGGCCGCCGCCAAACGACTGGGCAAGCAGCGAATGGCCGCGGGCTGGTTGAAACCGCATACCGACGCGGTGCTGGATGTCGACGATTGCCTGCCGATCGACCTCGTGGCCGGGCGCTACGTGCAACTGGTCGAAGGTGACCATCAGGGGATCGTGCAACGCAGTGACTACATCCTGATTTAGCGCGTATGGCACAGCCCGCTCGCTGGCGGGTATCTTGCAGGCCCTGGTCAACCAACAATAACGAGTCGGGTCGCGTGAAATTTCATCAAATCAAAGCGCTGGTAGCGGTCGATCAATGTGGCAGCATCAATGAAGCGTCGCAGCGGCTGCATGTCACTCAACCGGCGCTGAGCCGCTCGATCAAGGAGCTTGAGCGTGAACTGGGGCTGACGCTGATGCAGCGCACCTACAAGGGCATGTCGCTGACCGATGAAGGCCGGCGCATCCTGCGCCACGCGCAGATGGCGGTCGAAAGCATGCGCCGCCTGCAAATCGAGGCCGACAACATCCATGACACCGCGGTCGGTGAAGTGGCCGTCGGCGTCACCTCGCTGACGGCGGTGCTGCCAGGCTTTGGGCAGTGCGTCAGTGACTTCCAGGCGAAAAACCCGCGCGTGCAACTGAAGCTCACCGAGCAGCGCCCAAGCCAGATCGTGCAACGGCTGCGCGATGGTTCGCTGGACTTTGCCCTGACGTCACAACAGAACACCCAACGGCTGAACCTGGACTGGGAAGCCGTGCAGCGTATCGAGGGCAATGTGTTCTGCAGCCCTACCCACCCGCTGCGCCATTCACGCTCGTTGCGCCAGTTGCAGTACGCCAACTGGATCAGCCTGGATGCGGTCGCCGACCGTTCCTCGCAGTTCTATCAGATGTTCGAGGTCAATGATGTCAACCCACCGCAGAACGTCATCGAATGCTCATCCTTGCTGCTGGCATTGGGCTTGATGGAAAACGCCAATGCGTTCATGACCCTCAGTGATTTTGCCGCCGCCAATACCCTCACTGCGGGGCAGGCGGCGAAGCTGACCCGGGTCGCCGTCGAGGAAATCATCCCCGAATACCCCATCTACCTGGTCTGTGTCGATCGGCACGCACTGACCTCGCCGGCCAAAGAACTGTTCCACAGCCTGCGAACCCGGCTGCAGCGCTAGAAGTGGTAATACATGCCGATGGCGACGTTCTGCGGGTCGTCGCCCACCTGTTCGAGCGGGATGCCGGCATAGCTGATGGCGGAGCCGGGGCGGTTGGCGATCAGTGCCAGCCGCCCGTAGATCGCCCACTGCGGGCGCAGGAAGTGGTCATAGCCGAGCATCATCCCGTAGGCGTCCTTGTCGCCGAACTCGATATCGCGCTTGACCAGCGCCAGCCGCGCCACATCGGCCTTGCCCACCGGCGCACTCAAGCCAACGGTCCATGCCTGCATGCTGGGGGTGGCGCGGTTGGCCACGTCCTGGCGCTGCCAGGTCAGGCTGCCCGCCACCGGGCCGAAGTCATGGAACACCGAAGCGCTCTTGAAGTAGTTGTGGGTCTGGCGGTTGTCAGCGCCCCAAGGGTCGCTGAGGTAATCATTGAACGACCCCAGCAGAATCCACCGGGCATTGCCATATTGCACGCTCACACCCTTGCCACGCACCGTCTTGCCTGAGCTGGCGGTGTCGTTGAAGCCGAAGCTCAACGCGCTGCCCACGCTGAAACCTGCAAACTTGGGAGTGGTGTAGGCCAGGGTATGCTTGGGCCGCATGTCCAGGTAAAACGCGCCGTTGCCCGCGGGTGGGCTCGTCAGGTAGGTGTAGGGCGAACCGTAGGTGGCCAGGAAAGGGTCGGCGTAAGTGGGTGTTCCCATGCCGTAGGTCTTGCCGAACTCCAGTTTGCCGTAGTCGCGCGAACGCAGTGCGACCACTGCCAGGCGCAACCCGCCGATCTGTTTCCAGTGCTGCGAAAACGCTTGGCCGTTGACGTTGAAGCCCTCCTCCACGTCCACTTCGAGCACCGTGTCCGGGCCGAGTGCCTTGCGCATGTACAGCCCCAGCTTGTTGGTCCAGGCACCGCCACCGGCAAGCTTGTAGCCCGAGTAATGGCCAGAATCCTGGTAGTTCACGAAGGCATCGAGCGTGCCATACAGCTTGAATGTGTCGTCGTAACCCTTGTCCACGTTGTAGTAACCAAAGCCTGATGCCACCCGCCCAATCGCGGGGAAGCCCTCAGCCTCGCTTGCCAGCGGCAGCCCGAGCCCGACGAGCATGGCGGCCAGTGATCCAGTACGCGCAGCGAACGCCCCCATTGCAGACTCTCCGTGGAAGTGGGTACGGGTTCGCAGCCTCCACGAAAATAAAAACGCCCGGAAATCGCCAATTTGATAGGGCTATGCCTTTTTGTTAATTGGCTGCTCGTGAATCGGGGAAAACACGTCAGGCGCCTGCTGAAAACGCCGCAAACAACCGCCCGCTCACGGTGTGTTGCGCAATTTGCCGCCTAGCAAGGGCCAGCAATGTGTGCATGGAATGAGCAGATGCGCCGTTGGCGCACGCGCTTGGTGCGCTAGCGGCCTGCAAACGGGGACCTTATTAACCAACGGTAATGTGCTTGCAAAAAGCGCAAGTGATTCACGGCCCGGGTTACCCGATAGTTCGTTCACAACACGAATGACTCGGAGAGAGCCCATGACTACCCTGCACTCGGACACCCGACTGGCGAACGACGCGATAGCCGTCGAGCAACCTGCCGTCGGCTCCCGGCGCGCCACTGTGGCGTGCGCGTTAGGCAACGCCCTCGAGATGTATGATTTCACCATCTACAGCTTTTTTGCCGTGGTGATCGCGAAGAACTTCTTCCCGGCGCAATCGCCAGTCGCCTCGTTGTTGATGTCGCTGACCGCGTTCGGCGTGGGGTTCCTGATGCGCCCGGTGGGGGCCATGGTGATAGGCCGGCTGGCCGACCGAAAAGGCCGCAAGGCGGCCCTGACCCTGACCATCCTGCTCATGACCCTGGGCACCGCGCTGATCGCCTTTGCACCCACCTACCAGCAAGCCGGCGTCTACGGCACCGTGATGCTGGTGATCGGGCGCCTCACCCAAGGGTTTTCCGCCGGCGGTGAAATCGGCACGGCATCGGTACTGCTGATGGAATCCACCACCCCACGCAGCCGCTGCGCGAGCGTCAGCTGGCAAGCCGCCAGCCAGGGCTACGCGGCCCTGGTGGGGGCTGGCATCGGCCTGTTGCTGAGCAGCATCCTGAGCACCCCGGACCTCGAGGATTGGGGCTGGCGCGTGCCGTTTCTGATCGGGCTGCTGATCGGCCCGGTGGGCTTGTACATCCGCCGCTGCATGCCCGAAACCCTCGAGCAGCCAGCCCCCCGCAAGCCTGGCCCTGCCCTTGCCAAGCCTGACTGGCGCAGTGTGATCGACCTGCGCAACACCCTGCTGGCTACCGGGTTGATGGCCAGCGCCACCATCGGCATGTACCTGTTCATCTTCTATATGCCCTCGTACCTGATCACCACGCTGCACTACCCGCAGCGCAGCGCGATGGCCATCGCCTGTGTCGCAGCCGCGTGCCTGGCGGTCATCAGCCCGATTGCCGGGCGCTACGCCGACCGCCATCGCCTGCGCAAGAAACTGCTGGTGTGGACCGTTGCGTTGCCTGTCATCAGTGCATGGCCTGCCTTCTGGCTGCTGTCGCACACCACAGACCTGTACGCCGCCATGCTGATCGTGGCGCTGCTGGTACTGCCAGGGTGCGTGGGCTCGGGGGCGTTCTTCGCGATGATCATGGAGGGGTTCGCCAAGCCACAGCGCGCGTTGGGTACGTCGGTCAGCTACAGCTTCGGCGTCACCCTGTTCGGAGGCTTCTCGCCGCTGATCGCCACCTGGCTGACATCGGCCCTCGACGACCCGCTGGCACCCGCCTTTTACCTGCTGGCCGGCGGGGCGATCAGCCTGGTCTGCCTGAAACTGTTCCCTGAAAACACCGGAAGGGCCTGAACCATGGACACTCGACAACACCACAATGCCTTGAGCGACACCGAACTGCTTGCGTTCAGGGCCCTGCGCCGCCAGATTCATGCGGCACCGGAGCTTGGCGGCGACACCCCGAACACCGCTGAACTGGTGGCTGCCAAGCTGCAGCAATGGGGCTATCAGGTGCACCGCGGGGTGGGCGGCCATGGCCTGGTCGGCGTATTGCAGAAGGGCCACGGCGCGCGTCGTATCGGCCTGCGCGCCGACATGGACGCACTGCCCATGCAAGAAAAAAACGCCTTCGCCCATGCCAGCCAGATACCCGGCCGCATGCATGCCTGCGGCCACGATGGCCACACGGCGATCTTGCTTGCAGCGGCGTCTCGCTTGGCGACGTGCGCGTTCAACGGCACCCTGAACCTGATCTTCCAACCGGACGAAGAAGGCCTGTGCGGGGCCAAGGCGATGATCGACGACGGCCTGTTCCAGCGCTTCCCGTGCGATGCGATCTTTGCCTTGCACAACATGCCTGGCGCGCCCGTGGGCACTGCGGTGGTGCAAGCCGGGCCCACCATGGCTTCCTCCGAACGGGTGCAGCTGCACATCACCGGCAAGGGTGGCCATGGCGCCATGCCGGAACTGGCGGTGGACCCGCTGCCGGTGGTGGCCAGCCTGATCAATGCCATCCAGACCATCAAGTCGCGCAACCTTGGCCCTGAAGAATACGCCGTGGTCAGCATCGGCATGCTGCAGGCCGGCAGCGTGTACAACATCATCCCGGATGAAGCCAGCATGCTGATCAGCGTGCGCACCGACACCCCGCAGACCCAACAGAAGATCAACCAGCGGCTGGCCGAGATCGTCAGCGGCCATGAGCAGGCGTTCGGTGTGAGCATTGCCTTGAGCATCACGCAACTGGCCCCTGCCCTGATCAACCATCGCGCAGCGACAGAGCAGGTGCGCCAAAGCCTGGCGCCATTGTTCGCGGCCGGGCACCTGCACAGCCGCGGCCCAAAGGTCATGGGCACGGAAGATTTTGCCTGGATGCTGGCCGAAGTGCCGGGGTGCTATTTCATGCTGGGTAACGGCGAGGGTGAGTTTCATGGGTGCTCGGTGCACAACCCTCATTACGATTTCAATGACGACCTGATTGGTCTGGGGGCGGATTGCTGGGTCAAGCTGGTGAGTGATTATCTGGTTTGAGCCGTGGCTGCAGGCTTGGCGCTTTGAATGCTCACCTGACGCGGGATGGAACGGCTATCCTCCTGCCGTGGCCTAACCCCAGGTGAATCAGTACGGTCGGCCAGCTGGGCCGACCTCACCCTTGCATTCGGAGACCAGCATGCTTCGCGCCTTTGAACAACGGCTCGACCCTTTCCCGCCCGATGAGGCGCCCCCACCCCCTGTCGGCCTGCTGCGCTTTCTGTGGGCCTGCACCCGGGGCGCGCGCGGCTACATCCTGGCGCTTGCGCTGCTCAGCGCCGGCGTTTCGATTTACGAAGCCTGGCTGTTTTCGTTCCTGGGCCAGGTGGTCGACCTGCTCTCTGCCTGGCAAGCCGGCGGCGCTGCCGATGGCCAGGAAAGCCGGGTGTTGTGGGGCATCGGCATCGTACTGCTGACCAGCATCGGGCTGGTGGCGCTGCGCACGATGGTCCAGCACCAGGTGCTGGCGATCAACCTGCCGCTGCGCCTGCGCTGGGACTTCCACCGCCTGATGCTGCGGCAAAGCCTGTCGTTCTTCTCTGACGAATTTTCCGGCCGGGTCACCACCAAGGTGATGCAAACCGCGCTGGCGGTACGCGAGGTGTTGTTCACCGTCATCGAGATCGCACCAGGCATTGGCGTGTATTTCATTGCGATCATCGCCCTGGCTGGCGGTTTCGACCTGAAGCTGATGCTGCCATTCATTGCCTGGGTCGCCTTGTTCGGGCTGGCCATGCTGTACTTCGTGCCGCGCCTGGGCAAGGTGGGCCAGGAGCAGGCCCATGCGCGCTCGTCGATGACCGGCCGGGTTTCGGACGCCTATACCAACATCACCACGGTCAAGCTGTTCTCCCACTCCAAGCGCGAAGCGCACTTCGCGCGCGCGGCCATGGAAGATTTCAAGCAGACCGGCTTTCGCCAGATGCGTTTGGTGAGCCAGTTCGAGATCGTCAACCAGGCGCTGGTGGTCGGCTTGATCATGGGCGCAGGCGGCTATGCCCTGTGGCTGTGGCACCAGGGCGAAGTCGGCACCGGTGCGGTGGCGGCGATCACCGCCATGGCCCTGCGTATCAACGGCATGTCGCACTGGATCATGTGGCAGATGACGTCGCTGTTCGAAAACATCGGCACCCTGCAGGACGGCATGGACACCCTGACCCGTGGCCCCAAGGTGCAGGATGCGCCGAACGCCGGCGTGCTGGAAACCCGCGGCGGCGCAGTAGCCTTCGACAATGTCAGCTTCAACTACAACGGCGAACGCCAGGTGCTCGATGGCCTGACCCTGAACATCCGTGCCGGCGAAAAGGTCGGCCTGGTGGGCCGTTCGGGTGCCGGTAAATCGACCCTGATCAACCTGCTGCTGCGCTTTTACGATGTCGACAGCGGCGAAATTCGCATCGATGGGCAGAACATCGCCAAGGTCACCCAGGACAGCCTGCGCAGCGCCATCGGCATGGTCACCCAGGATACGTCGCTGCTGCACCGCTCCATCCGCGACAACATCGCCTACGGCCGCCCGGATGCCACCGAGGCGCAAATCCACCGCGCTGCGGCCAATGCCCAGGCCGACGGGTTCATCAATCAGCTCAGCGACCGCCAAGGCCACAGCGGCTATGACACCCTGGTGGGTGAACGCGGCATCAAGCTGTCCGGGGGCCAACGGCAACGCATTGCCATTGCCCGGGTGATGCTCAAGAACGCCCCGATCCTGCTGCTGGACGAAGCCACCAGCGCGCTGGACTCGGAAGTCGAAGTCGCCATTCAGGAAAGCCTGAATGAAATGATGCAAGGCAAGACCGTGATCGCCATCGCCCATCGGCTGTCGACGATCGCAGCGATGGACCGGCTGATCGTCATGGATGAGGGGCGCATCGTCGAGCAAGGGACGCATAGCGAATTGCTCGCCAGGAACGGCACCTATGCCCGGCTGTGGCAGCACCAGAGCGGTGGGTTTCTGGGTGAAGATCAAGGGGTGGCCGAGGCGATGGAGTGACCCGTCACCTCAGTGCTACAGCTACCCTTTCATGATGTTCTTTCGAGTTATGCATCGCCTATATTGGGGCCTCTTAACGGCCCCTCGCGATCGGTCCGGCGCCCCGGCTGCTGTGTAGGAGCTGGCTTGCCTGCGATCGGCTGCGCAGCAGTCGTAAAATCGGTATCTGCGCAGTGCCAGACGGAATGCGGATACAGCATTTACGACTGCTGCGCAGCCGATCGCAGGCAAGCCAGCTCCTACAGCAGCCGATCGCAGGCAAGACCTTCTCATGAGAGCTTTTCAGTCCCTGGGCGCCTTGGCCGGCCCCTGTGGATCGACCTGCGGGTCGTCCAGGTCGGGCGAATCCGGGTCGAACCCCGGGTCATCTGCGGTGCTCGCATGTTCAGACGAATGCGGCCCCTTGCCGCGGGCGGTTTTCTGCGCAGTGGAGTCGTGCGACGTGCCGGCCGAACCGTCCGGCCGATGCGCATCGTTGTCACGCTCTTGTTCACCCGTGTTCGATGGCACTTTGTCTTCTGGTTTCATGATTTCTCCAAGCCCTTTGCGTGGTCAGCCGATATCGGCCCGATGAACCGGCCGCTCTAGCAGAGGAAGCCTGGGCACCGGCAAAGTTCACACGCGCATGCGGCGGGTGGATGGATGGCAAGGCGATAGCGGCCGACTTACCACCGGCACGAGCCGCTGTGCGGCCATGAACCCGCCGCAGTTTTCCTTTAAACTACGCTGCGCCCTCGCCCTCTCGGCACCGCGCCCACGCAAAGACCACCGCGGTAAACCGATGATCAAGCCTGCAGCCACCTTCACCCAGGGGTCCCTGGACCATCACGTCCGGGTGATGGCATTCACCAGCGGGCTCAGCCTGCTCGCCCTGTTTCTCACCGACATCCTGACGCTCAGCTACGTCGCGATGCTGCATGACGAAACCCTGGTTGCCGCCGTCGGCATTGCCAAGACACTGGCCTTCTTCAATTCAAGCCTGGTCGCGGGCGTCGTCGTCGCGGCCGGCACGCTGATTTCACGCAGGGTCGGCCAGGGTTCACGCGCCGCGCTGCCTGCCCTGGCCACGCACATGCTGGTCCTCGCCGGGCTGCTCTCGGCCTGCGTGTCAGCACTGCAGTGGTACTGCCTGGACTTCTTTGCCAGCCTGCTGGGCGCCCATGCACCCTCCTCCCCGCTTGCCAGGCAATTCATCGCCATGACGCTGGTCGCTTCGGTGCTGATGGTGCTGACCCAGGCAACCGCGCAGGCGCTGAGGGCACATGGCTACAGCGGGCGCGCCATGGCGGTGGTGCTCGGCAGCGCAGGGTGCCTGGCAGTCGTCGACCCGGTGTTGATCTTTGGCTTCGACCTCAAGCTGTTTGGCGCCGGGGTGTCGTGCCTGGTGGCGGGCATGCTCGGCTGTTTGCTAGGCCTGCACCAGGTCAAGCGCCACGTGGGCCTGATGGCGCGGGTGCGCATGCGGCTGTTGTGGTTGCACGGCGCACGCATGGCGCGCATCGCCTTGCCGTTTACCGTCGCCAACCTGGCGATGCCGGTTGCCTTGACCTACACCATGGCGCAGCTGGCGCTGTTCGGCGTGTCGGCGATGGCTGGCATGGCGGTGATGGACCGGGTGCTGCAGATCACTTACTGCGTGTACTTCGCCTTGCCCGGCGCACTGGTGCCGATCCTTGCGCAAAACCTGGGGGCGCACCGCAGCGCCCGTTCCCGGGCCGCGCTTTACAGTGCCGCCAAGCTGGTGGTGATGTACGGCCTGGCGGCCTGGGCAGTGCTGTTGATTGCCAGCCCGTGGTTAAGCCATGCTTTCGGCTTGTCAGGGCCTGGCCAGGCGCTGATCCACGACCTGTGCCGCTACGGCCCGGGGCTGTGGGTCATCCTGGGCCTGGACTTCATCGCCATCTCGGTGTTCATCTGCCGTGGCCAGGTCGGCTGGGTCGCCTTTTACGCCTGGCTGCGCGCAACCCTTGGTACGCTGCCCTTCGTGGCTGCGGGGGCAGCGCTGCAGGGGGCCAGCGGGGTCATGCTCGGCCTGTGGGTTGGCAATGCCTTGGTGGCCCTGGCCTCGATCGCCACGGCCCTGTGGGTCAACAGGCAGCCCGCACCAACGCTGCAAGTTTTGCCATAATCACCGTCTCGCCGGCTCAACGTAGCCGGCACGCCACTCACCACAGCTTGAAGTTGGTTTATGTCAGGTCAGGATCACGATACCGCAGCGTCCAGCACACCTACCACCAAGCGTCGCCGCGCGCCCAAGGGCGAGATGCGCCGCGCTGCACTGCTGGATGCGGCCACGGTGGTATTCGCCAAGGACGGGTACGCGGCGGCGTCGATGCGCGATGTTGCCGAGATCGCCGGCATTACCACGGTCGGGCTGTTGCATCACTTCCCCAACAAGGTAGCGTTGCTGCAGGCCTTGCTCGACCGCCGTGATCGCCGGGTCACCGAGCAGTTCGCCGAACTGGAGATGGCGCCCACGCTGGATAACTTCCTGGCGTTCGTGCGCTTGAGCATGCATCTGAGTGTGCACAACCTGCCCGAATGCCAGGCGTCGATGATGATCAGCGTCGAAAGCCTGTCCGATCAGCACCCGGCGTGGCCGTGGTACAAGGAGAAATTCGCCCTCACCCATGCGCACGCACAGGCGCACCTGTCGGCGCTGGCCGAACAGGGTGAGATTCGTGGGGACATTGATGTGAAGCTGTTGGCGACAGAAATCTTCGCCGTCATGGACGGCCTGCAGATCCAGTGGCTACGCGCCCCGGACCAGGTAGACGTCGAAGCGGTGTTCGACGCCTACCTGTCACGCCTTGCCTGTTACATCAAGGCGTAGAGCGCCCGTCAGTAAGCCTGGCTGGCGCTGACCTGCACAGCCGTTTGCAGCGGTGCCGGTAGCGGGTTGCTGTCACGGGTGGTCAGGTGTTGCGGCATCAGGGTTACCAGGGTGCGCTGCAACGTCAGGTTTTCCGAATCCGGGCCGACCCAGACCTTGAACTTGCCAGCATCGACGTCCCAGCTGTCAGTGTTTTGCACGAAGTACGCCAGCGAACGCGAGTCGATCGGCAGGCTCACGGTCTTGCTCTGGCCGGGCTCCAGGTACACCTTGGTAAAGCCCTTGAGCTCTTTCTTCGGGCGGTCGACGTGTGGGTCGATCGGCTGAATGTACAGCTGAGCGACCTCGAAGCCCGCCTTGTCCCCGGTGTTGGTCAAGGTGAACGTGACGTCGACGGTGTTGCCTGGGGTCATGACGTTGCTCGAGAGCTTGAGGTCCGAGTAGCCGAAGGTGGTGTACGACAAGCCGAAGCCAAACGGGTACAGCGGTTTGGCGTGGCGCTTGTCGTAGCCACGGTAGCCCATGTACAGCCCTTCGCTGTAGTTGATCTCGGTCAGTGCGTTGTCACCCCGGTAGGCCGCAGGGTCCGGGTAGGAGGCGTAGCTTGGGTTGTCTTCGATCTTCTTGTCGATGGTCACCGGCAGCTTGCCCGACGGGTTGACCTTGCCATAAAGGATCTCGGCCAGTGCCTGGCCACCCTGCTGCCCTGGGAACCACGCGTGCAACGCGGCGCCGACCTTCTTGGCCCACGGCTGCATATCGGCCACGCCACCGCCATGGGTGACGACGATGGTGTTGGGGTTGGCCTTGGTGACGAAGCTGATCAGCTCTGCCTGCTGGTCCGGCAGCGCATAACCGTGGTCGGAGCCCTCGCCTTCGTTTTCATAGTTGGTGCCTGCAGCGATCACCACGGCATCGTAGTTGGCGATGTCTTTCGGTGGCCGCAGCGAAGCCCAGCTCATCTGCACGCCAGCCAGGCCGCCCAGTGCCGGGGTGAAGTTACCCTGTACGCGGCGGTACTCCAGCTTGACGGTGTAGGACTTGCCTGCCACCAGCGCAGCGCTCTTGCCCGAGGTCGTCAACGCGTTGACCACGTCCGAGGAGTACGGCACGCCGTCGCTTTCAACCACCAGCTTGCCATCGACCCAGAGTTTGTAAGGGCCGTCGGCACGCACCTTGAATACATGGGCACCGGAAACGGTCGGTTTGATGGTGGCCGTGAAGCGCGCCGAGAACGCGCCGGCAGTCGGGCTGAAACCGGACACGGCGGTGGTACCGGTGTTGGTCTCGTTGGTGCTGGTGGTCCAGTTCAGGTTCACGCCAGGTTCAACCCGGGTCAGCACAGGGTCGCCGCTGAGGCTGGTGTTGCTGAAGTACTCGGCTTTTACCCCGGCATTGCTCACGCTGCCCTTGTCCGAGCCGGGCTGGTACCAGACGGCGGCCTTCGGGTTCAGGCTCAGTGCCGACAGGTAGGTGACGTTGGCACTGTTGGAGGCCAGTTGCTGCAGCCCGCTCAGCTCGGTCACGTAGCTGTCAGGTGGCGAGTTGGCGGTACCGAACGGCGAGGCAGGTGCCTGGTTGGCCCAGTCGCCGATCACCGCGACCTTGGCCGTGCGCGCCAGTGGCAGCAACGGTTTGCCGGCAGCCGTGTCGGCGTTGCGCAACAGCACGATGCCTTCACGCGCGGCGTTCAGCGATGCGCGCTGGCCGTACTCGGTGTGCTCAAGCGTCTGCGCGGTGTTGAGGTGTTCCTGGAAGTCGTAGCTGACCACCGCCCGCAGGTTGCGCTTGACCTTGTCGTCGATGACGTTCTGGGTCAGCTGGCCGCTCCACAGGTAGGGCAGCAGGTTGGCCTCGGTGAACTGCAGGCCGGACGGCATGTCCAGGTCGGTACCGGCCCAAGCGCCCTTGAAGGCGTCGTGAATGGCATTGAAGTCACTGATCACGGTGCCTTGGTAGCCCCACTCGCCTTTGAGCACCTCGGTGATCAGGTGGTGGTTTTCGCAGGCGTAGTCGCCATTGACCTTGTTGAACCCGCACATGATCGAGGCCACATTGGCGTTCTTGACCATCGACTCGAAGCCCGGCAGGTACAGCTCACGCAGGGTGCGCTCATCGGCCACCACGTTGACCGCCTGGCGGTTGGCTTCCTGTTCATTGGCCAGGTAATGCTTGCCACTGGCCTGAATACCTTGAGCCTGGATGCCGTTGACGATGGCCGGCGCCAACACGGCGCCGAGGAACGGATCCTCGCCACTGACGTACTCGGCCGAACGCCCGTTGTAAGGGGTGCGGTACAGGTTGACCCCCGGCGAGAGCATCTGCTGCCCGCCAGAAATACGCGTCTCATAGGCAATGGCCAGGCCGAACTCTTTGGCGCGGTTGATGCTCCAGGTCGCTGCCAGTGCCGACTGCGAGGGGTATTGGGCGCCGAACGTGGCGTTGTTGACGTGCACGCCCATGGACGAGTCGTAGGCCACCGTGCCCTTGATGCCCCACTTGAGCAACGACGGGATCATGTGGCCGTCGTTTACCCGGGTGAAGTTGATCTTCTCGGCCTGGTTCATGTTGTCGAGGATGGAGCTGACGCGGGCTTCCACCTCGTTGCCAGTGGCTGGCGCGCCAGCGAGTACACCCGATGCCTGCATGACGCCAAGCGCCATCAGGCTCAGGGCCTGTTTGAAATGTTTCACGGATAGGGACCTTGAGAACGGAATGGGAACTGGGTTGCGAGCGGATCAGGGCTGGCTGACCAGCGCCGGCGCATCGTCGGTGTCTACCGGCGCATCGACGAACGCATTGGCCTCAGGGCTGCGCTGGGCAACACCGTCGACACCTGAAAGTTGTTCACGCTGGCTTTCCAGTTGTTCGCGTGCTTGATAAGCCGCTGAGTCGGTCGAGGTGGCCGTTGAATCTGCAAGTGCAGACAGCGGCGAGGCGAGCAGTGCCGAACACGCGAATGACAGCAATAGTCTATTCATCGAATAGTTCTCGAAAAGGAATACAGGAATTGGCGGACCGAACAGGGTGAGCCGGCGCGTAAGTCTGGGCACTTCAATAAAAAGTTCAAGCCGTGATGAGAACAGGCTGGCCAGCGTGAGGGAATTACTAGAAAAAACGTGGATATTGGGTGTTAAAAACAATATGCAACAGCACAACACCAACACAACAATCGTCACTTTGCGCAATCTGTATTAAGATATAACTAATAGAACTTACTTTTTATTGCTTTTTTGCGACGTTTACAGCAATAGTTCATCGCCAGCTAAACCTAGTTGCTATTAGGTTTACGAAACTGATAAGCTATCGAAGCCCGTGCGAATAGCCATTTGTCCTATAAGGAATTTGCCAAACTTTACTCTGTTGCGCGGGATAAATTTCCGCAGTATTCTCCCGGCCACCTCCAGTCCTGAAACTAGTAAAGTGCCGCTATATAGCCAGCACTTGAACTAAGCCATCATTATGAAATCAATTATCCCTACTGCTGACGCCATATGTGAGTGGCTGCTCGATGCTGGCGCATTGCAACCTGCCGATATGCACCGTGTCACTCGGCTGGGCGCAGCTCAGGGTATTGGCGAACATGACAAGTTGCGCACGTTGCTGCGCCTGGGGGCAGTAAAAGAACAGCAAATGGCTACCGCCTATGCCGAGTTGCTGAGCGCCCCACGGCTCAACGGGGAAAGCGTCGAAGCCCCACCCGTGGCCACCGAGCGCTTCGCCCGCCACCATGGTGTGATTGCCCTGGGCGAAAGCGCCAGCCACCTGCGGGTCGCTGCGGCGGTGCCACTTTCGGCGTACGCCCTGCACGCACTTGGTTATCAGGCCGCAAAGCCCATCGAGCTGGTGGTCGCCACCCTTGATGAGGTCACGGCACTGATCGAACAGGCCTATGGCGAAGGTCGCTCGGCGATGGGCGCGCTGATCCAGACGCTGGACGACGACAGCATCGACGAAGGCGATATCGAGCAACTCAAGGACATGGCCTCCGAGGCGCCGGTCATCCGCCTGGTCAACCTGATGCTGCAGCACGCGGTGGACCGCCGCGCTTCGGACATCCACGTGGAACCGTTCGAGACACAGCTGAAAGTGCGTTACCGCATCGACGGCGTACTGGTCGAAGGCGAAGCCCCGCCCGCCGGCTACGCGGCGGCGGTCATCTCGCGCTTGAAGATCATGGCCCGGCTGGATATCGCCGAGCGCCGGCTGCCACAGGATGGGCGGATCATGCTGCGCATCCAGGGCCGCGAGCTGGACTTGCGGGTTTCGACGGTACCGACCAGTTTCGGCGAGTCGGTGGTGATGCGTTTGCTGGACCGGCAAACCGTCAGCTTCGACTTCGCAAGCCTGGGCATCCATGGGCCAACGCTGCACCGGGTCGAGCAACTGCTGGCCCGCCCGCATGGCATCTTCCTGGTCACCGGGCCGACCGGTTCGGGCAAGACCACCACCCTGTACACCGCGCTGGCAGGCCTGAACACGGCCGAGCGCAAGATCATCACAGTCGAAGACCCGGTCGAATACCAGCTCACCGGCATCAACCAGATCCAGGTCAAACCCGCCATCGGCCTGGGCTTCGCCACAGCGCTGCGGTCGATCGTGCGCCAGGACCCGGACGTGATCATGATCGGCGAAATGCGCGATCTCGAAACCTGCCGCATCGCCATCCAGTCATCGCTGACCGGCCACCTGGTGCTGTCGACGCTGCACACCAACAGCGCCGCGGCCAGCATTACCCGCTTGCTGGACATGGGCGTCGAAGGCTACCTGCTCGCCTCCACCCTGCAGGGCATTCTGGCCCAGCGCCTGGTACGCCGGCTCGACCCGGCCACGCGTATTGCGTTCGAGGCCCCGGCCGAGCTGATCGAGCGCCATCAATTGGCGCGCTATACGCAGCAGCGGCCGATCATGCTGTACCGCCCCGACGAACAGGCACCCGGCGGTGGCTACCACGGCCGCAGTGCGATCACCGAGCTGCTGGTCATGGACGAAGGCCTGCGCGGCATGCTCATGCGCCAGACCGATGCCGCCACCCTGGAGGCCCATGCGCGCCAGAACGGCTTGGTAACGCTTTACCAGGATGGCCTGCGCCAAGCCTTGGCGGGCATCACCTCGCTCGAAGAAGTGCTGCGCGTCACGGGGGGTGATTGAGGTGCCGATTTTTTCCTACAGCGCACTCGACAGCGAAGGCCGCAAGCAGCATGGCGAGGTGGATGCCGGCGACCGCGCCAGCGCCGCGCAGCAGTTGCAGCGCCGCGGCCTGCTGATTCTGAGCCTCAAGCCAGGCAGCCGCCTGCTGCGCCCGGGCAAGGCGCGCAGCGTGTTCAAACCGGTCGAACTGATCACCCTCACGCAACAACTCACCACCTTGATCAGCGCGGGCCAGCCGCTGGACAAAGCGCTCGGCACCGTCGTCAAGAACGTCCGCAGGCCCGCTGCGCGGGCGGTGCTGGAACGGGTGCGCGACCAGGTAAAAGCAGGCGTGCCGCTGTCCGAGGCCCTCGAAGAACACCCCGGCAGTTTCTCGCCGTTCTATACCAGCCTGGTGCGGGCCGGTGAGGCTGGCGGCGTGCTGGACGTGACCCTCGGGCAGCTCAATGGCTACCTGGAGCAAAGCCACAAGCTGCGCGGCGAAGTGATCAACGCGCTGATCTACCCGGCATTTCTGGTCATCGGGGTGGTCGGTTCGCTGGCGCTGCTGCTGGCCTATGTGGTGCCGCAGTTCGTCCCCATCTTCCAGGACCTGGGCGTGCCCATCCCATGGGTTACCCGCGCCGTGCTGGCGCTGGGCGAATTCGTCAATGCCTGGGGCCTGGCCAGCCTGCTGACATTGCTCGGCGCCACATGGCTTGGCCTGGCCGCACGCCGCAACCCGCAGCGGCGCATCACGCAGGACCGGCGCCTATGGCGCAACCGTGTGTTCGGCCCGCTGCTGCTGCGCCTGGAAACCGCGCGCCTGGCGCGCACCCTGGGCACGCTGCTGAGTAACAGCGTCAGCCTGCTCGGCGCGCTGGCCATCGGCCGCGAAGTCAGTGCCAACCATGCCCTGCGTGAGCACATTGCCGTAACCACCGAGCAGGTCAGGCAAGGCAGCAGCCTGACCCTGGCGCTGACGGCGGACGCCCTGCTGCCGGAACTTGCCCTGCAGATGATCGAAGTCGGCGAACAGTCCGGCACCCTCGGCGCCATGCTGCTGAAAGTCGCCGATGTCTACGACCTTGAAGCCAAACGCACCATCGACCGCCTGCTGGCGGCGCTGGTGCCGACCCTGACCATCGTCATGGCGGTGATGGTGGCGGCAATCATGCTCGCCATCATGCTGCCGCTGATGAGCCTGACCAGCAATATCTAGGAACCTGCCCATGCGCTCCAAGCAACGCCCCAACGCCCGTCAAGCGGGCTTCACCCTGCTCGAAATGCTCGCCGTGATCGTACTGCTGGGTATCGTCGCGACCATCGTCGTGCGTCAGGTCGGTGGCAACGTCGACAAGGGCAAGTACGGCGCCGGCAAAGCGCAACTGGCCAGCCTGAGCATGAAGATCGAAAGCTATGCCCTGGATGTCGGCGCGCCACCGGCCAACCTCGAACAGTTGCTGAACAAGCCTGCCACCGCCAGCCGCTGGGCTGGGCCGTATGCCAAACCTTCGGACCTGCTCGACCCGTTCGGCCACCCATTCGCCTACCACTACCCCGGCAGCCACGGCAGTTTCGACCTGATCTTCCTGGGCCAGGATGGCGCATCGGGTGGTGAAGGGTACAAGGCCGACCTGGGCAACTGGGAGTAACCGTGACATCCCGCCCGCCCCGCGAACACGGGTTTACCTTGTTCGAAGTGCTTATCGTGATCGTGCTGGTCGGCGTTGCCACATCGGTCCTGGCGCTGGGCATTGGCCGGGGCATGCACGCGGCCAGCGAGCGCAGCGCGCTGGCGCACATGGTTTCGGCCCTGCGCAGCGCCCGGGTGCAAGCCATTGCCAGCGGGCACCCAGTAAGGGCGCGGTTCGACCTGCAGCGCCGGCAGGTGCAGGCACCCGGTCGCAAGCCAGAGGGCTGGCCTGAAGACTTTACCGTGCGCCTGCAAACCGCTCGCGGCCTGGGCGCGGCGTTCGACTTTTACCCCGACGGAGCAGCCAGCGGCGGCAACATTCTGGTCAGCCGTGGCCAGGCGCGTTGGCGTATCGATGTGAGCTGGCTGACCGGCAGCGTGCAGTTGCGGGCACTGCCATGACCCGGCAACGCGGTTTCACCCTGCTGGAAATGCTGGCGGCCATCACCCTGCTGGTGGTGGCGTCGTCCATCCTGCTGGGTGCATTCGCCCAGAGCAGCCGCGCGCTGGTGCAGGTGCAGAACAGCGATCGACACAACGCGGCGGCGCGTTCGCTGATGGACGACTTCGACCTCGGTGAGCTCGCGGTGGGCCAGCAACGCGGCAGCTGGCAGGGCATCGAATGGGTGCTCGACGTTAACCAGGTACCGGCAGCCACATCGCGCCTGGCGCTCTACCAACTGGACCTCACCCTGAGCGATAACGGGCGCACGTCGCACTACAGCACCCTGCGCGCTCGCGTAGCCGGGGCCCATAAATGAAGCGCCAGGCCGGTTTTACCCTGCTCGAAGTGCTGGTGGTGATCAGCCTGCTGGGGTTGCTGCTCGGGCTGGTCGGCGGCGCACTGGTGGCGGCCAACCGCGCCGTGGCCAAGGCCGAGAGCGCCAGCGCCAGGCTCGACGAACTGCGCGCCACGCAACGCTTTGTGCGCCAGTCGCTGAGCCAGGTACTGCCATTGGCTGCAGCCACCGGCAACGGCGCCCACACCACGACGTTCGAGGGCAAAGACGACAGCGTGGTGTTTTTTGCCACCCTGCCCAGCTCGGTGGGCGGCGGTATTTACCGCCAGCGCCTGGCGCTGCGTGACGGGCGCCTGGAGGTCCAGCTGGCCAGGCTTCAGGGCCAACGGCTACAGGCCTGGGGCGAACCGCAACGCTTGCTCGATGGGGTCAAGGGGCTGCAGCTGAGCTACCGCGGCTACTCGCCGCTGGGCAAGCTCACCGGCTGGCAACCGCAGTGGCCCTGGCCAGAGCGCTTGCCCCAGGCCATACGGGTGGCGGTGCAGCTGCAGGGCAGCCAGGCGTGGCCGCTGCTGCAGGTCAACCTGCTGCTCGACCTGTCCGGCGACGGTGGCCGGCCATGAGCCGGCAGCGCGGCGCGGCCCTGCTGCTGGTGCTCTGGGTGGTCGGTTTGCTGAGCGTGCTGCTGGGCGGGTTGGCGGTTTCGGTGCAGTTGCAGCAGCGCCAGGCGCGCTGGCAAGGCAACCAGACCCAAGCCGCGTTCGCCGCCCAGGCAGGTTTCAACCTGGCCGTGGCCAACCTGCTCGCCGATGGGCCTGCGCGCTGGCTCGCCGACGGTAGCGACCACGCCCTGCGGTTCGCTGACAGCACCCTGCTCCTCAGCGTGGTCAGCGAGCGCGGCAAGCTGGACCTCAACGCAGCACCGGCCACCTCAGTGGAACAATTGCTGCGCGCCAGTGGTGCCAGCGACGAACGCTCCAGAACCATCACTCAGGCTTTAAGGAAGAGGCGCAACAAGGTACCCCTGCGAATGCTTGAAGAATTTCGCGAACTGCCCGGCATGTCCTATGCCCTCTATGACCGCGCCCTGCCCTTCATCACCGTCTGGTCGGGCACTGCCCAACCCGACCCGAGCCTGGCCGCACCGGCCCTGGCAAAAGCACTCGGCCTGCCGCGCTACCGTGGGCCAGCGCTGGATGCCGGGCAGATTCTGACCGTCACCAGCACCGCCACCCTGCCCAGCGGCTTTGCTTCACGCCTCAAGGCCACCTTCGTGCTGCTGCCCGGCTATGCCGGCGGCAAGCCGTACCGGGTGTTGCGGTGGCAGGATTGATCCGCGTAGCCGCCCGTTGTGCGGCGCAGTGGCGCAGCCAGTGGCAGGTGTACCAGGCACGCTGGCAAGCCAGCCTTGCCTCGCGCTGGCTGGCTGCCTGGCTGGCCGAGTTGCAGGGCATGCTGCCGCCTGCGCTGGCTTCACGCCTGGCCACTGGCAATACGCCCCGGGTACTGCCGTGGCCGTTGCCCGCACACTGCGAACAGGGCCCTGCGGTGCTGCTGCTGGATGCGTCGCAGGTGCTGGCGCAGCGCATCGACTTGCCGCTGGCGGCCACCGGCAACCTCCTGCAGGTACTGGCCTACGAGATTGATCGGTACACCCCATACACCGCCGAACAGGTGCATTTTGTCGCCCGCGTGGTGCATCGCCGGGCACCACTGGCCCAGGTCGAGCTGGTGGCCATCGCCCGCAGTGCCTTGGATGACATGCTCGCGGCCTGTGGCGAACAGGGCGTGCAACTGGCCGGCATCGATGCCCTCGGCCCGCATGGCCAACGCCTGTCAATCGACCTGCTGCCCATCGGCAGTGCCGGCGCGCTCGCCCGCCGCGGCAGGCTCAATCGCTGGCTCTGGCTCGGCTGCTGCGCCTGCACGGTCTTGTTGGCAGCGGCATGGCTCGACCGCCGCCAGGGCGAAGTCGAGGCCATGCAGCGCGAGGTTGCCGTACAGCGGCAGGCCACCCAGCAGGTGCAGCAGTTGCGCCAAACCCTCGACAGCACCCTGGGCGCCTCAACCTACCTGACCAGCCTCAAGGCGCAACGCCCAACGCTCACTGCGCTGCTGGCCGACCTGACTGCCTGCCTGGGCAGTGACACCTGGGTGGAGCAACTGGAAGTACGCGATGGTACGCATGTCACGTTCACTGGCCAGAGCGCACACGCCAGCGCCTTGCTGGCCCAGGTGAAGGCTTGCACAACGCTTGAGCATGCGCAGTTCCAGGGCGTCATCCAGGCGGACAAGGCCACCGGCCGCGAGCGCTTTTCCATCACCGCGCAGCTCAGACAGGAGGTGGCGAATGCGCCCGCTCACTAACCGTGAACGCAAGATTGCTGCGCTCGGCCTGCTTGGCCTGCTGGTGTGGGTATCGTGGTACGTACTATTCGAATGCCTGTGGCTCGGCCCATTGCGCAGCCTGGATGCACAAGCCCAGGCCCTGCGCGAACAGCAGCGCCGCTACGCCAGCCTGATGCTCGAGCAGCCTGGCCTGCAGGCGCAACTCAAGCGCAGCCAGAATGACCCCGCCCAGCGCAACAGCCTGCTGCCGGGCGACGACCCCAACGCCGTCGCCGCCGACCTGATGCAGCACGCGGTCGACCAGGTCAAGGCCCAGGCGCAACGTGGGCCGGGTTGCGACATCACCCAGCGCATGCCCATCGCCCCGGCCGAGCAGGAACAAGCCGAGCCTTATCGCCCGGTAAAAGTGAGCCTGACGCTGACCTGCGCCATCGAGCCACTGGCCGCCCTGCTGCATGCGCTGGAGTACGGCCAGCCGAGCCTGTTCATCGACCAACTGAGCATCCGTCGCAGCTCCGCGGCGCCGGCCAAAGGCCCCGCTGGGCGCCTGGAGGTGCACCTGCTGATACGCGGTTACCTGCGCGCCCCAACGGCAGAGGGCAGCGCCTCATGAAGCTGCGCAGATCAACCCTGGTGCTGCTGACCATCAACCTGGGTGCACTGCTGGCCAGTGCCTGGCTGCTGCTTGCCCCCAACCCTCCCCAATGGCTGCCCGCGCACCCGCCTGCACCCCTACCTGCCCGGCTGCCGCCGGCAGCGCTGGCTGAACTGGCGCAGCCGGTGCGCGCCGCCACATGGGCCCAGCCCATCTTCAGTGTCGACCGCCAGCCCGACCCCCACACGCCAGGCCAGCACAGCGTTGCGCTGGCCAACCTGACCCTGACCGGTGTGGTGCTCGACGGGCAGGCCCGCTGGGCCTTCCTGCGCGAGGGCAACAAGCCCGCCAGCAAGGTCGCACTGGGCACAACGCTGGCCAGCGGCTGGGCCCTGACCCAGCTGACCCCGCTGACCGCCACCTTCACCCGTGCCGGGCAAAACCAGACCCTGAGCATGCCCGTGCTGCGCCTGCCGCCGCCGTCCAAGGCCTCCGCCATTACCCTTCCGCGTATTGAAACCCCATGACCATGCCACTTGCTTCTCGTAACCCTCTGCTCACCCCGTTGCTCGGCCTGAGCGTCGCTGTTGCCTTGGCCGGATGCGCCACTTCGCCGCGCGACATGCAAACCGACCCGGCGCTGATGCAGCAAGCCTTGAACGGCGCCGGCGACCCTGCCCCCGCTGCCAGCGCCGAAATGCCCGCCGCAGGCAGCGCCGACGCACCTGCCGCAGCCACCCCGCGCACGGCGCCTGGCCGGCAGATCATCAAGGGCAACCAGCGGTTCATCCGGCCCGCCTCCCCCGCAGCATCAAAGGCCCAGGCCGAACAAGGCGACATCGTCTTCAACTTCACCGACCAGCCCATCGAGGCGGTGATCAACAGCGTCATGGGCGACCTGCTGCACGAAAACTACAGCATCAGCCAAGGCGTCAAAGGCAGCGTGAGCTTCTCTACCTCCAAGCCGGTGACCAAACAGCAGGCGCTGGCGATCCTGGAAACGCTGCTATCGTGGACCGACAACGCCATGATCCGCCAGGGTGACCGCTACGTGATCCTGCCTGCAGACAAGGCCGTCGCCGGCAAGCTGGTGCCCGAAACCACGGTCGCCCAGCCGGCCAGCGGTTTGGCCGCCAGGCTCTACCCGCTGCGCTACATCGGCGCCAGCGAAATGCAGAAACTGCTCAAACCGTTCGTGCGCGAGAACGCCTTCCTGCTGGTGGACCCTGCACGCAATGTGATCAGCCTGGCAGGCACCCCGGATGAACTGGCGAACTACCAGGACACCATCGACACCTTCGACGTCGACTGGCTCAAAGGCATGTCGATCGGCGTTTATGGCTTGCAACGCGCCTCGGTAGCGGAACTCATGCCGCAGCTGCAGAAGCTGTTCGGCCCCGACAGCGGCATGCCGTTGTCGGACATGGTCAGGTTCATGCCCAACGAGCGCACCAACTCGATCGTCGCCATCTCCGCACAACCGGAATACTTGCAGGAGGTCGGCGACTGGATCAGGACCATCGACGAGGGTGGCGGCAACGAACCGCAGCTGTTCGTGTACGACGTGCGCAACATGAAAGCCGCCGACCTGGCGCGTTACCTGCGCCAGATCTACGGCTCGGGGCAGATCGCCGACGACAAGGCAGCGAAGGTTGCGCCAGGGCTGAAAACCACTAGCCTGACTTCGCTCAACGGTAGCGCTGGCCAGTCCTCGCAAGGCCTGGGCGGCATGGGCAGCCAGGAGAACAACAGCGAAGACACCTCGGGCGACGCGTACGACGACGCTGAACAAACCGACACCAGCAGCGTCGAGCCCGGCGACGCCTCGGCCAAGAGCCTTGAGGAATCGGTACGCATCACCGCGCAGAAAAGCAGCAACCAGCTGCTGGTACGGACCCGTCCGGCCCAATGGAAAGAGATCGAGTCAGCGATCAAGCGCCTGGACAGCCCGCCGCTGCAAGTACAGATCGAGACGCGCATTCTTGAAGTGAAGCTCACCGGCGACCTCGACCTCGGCGTGCAGTGGTACCTGGGCCGCCTGGCCGGCAACTCGTCCAGCACCACCGTCGCCAACGAAAGCGGCAGCCAAGGCGCACTGGGTGCCGGTGGCGTCGCACTGGGCAGCAGCTCGATGTTCTACTCCTTTGTCAGCAACAACCTGCAGGTCGCCTTGCGCGCCCTGGAAACCCGCGGCCTGACCCAGGTGCTCTCGGCACCGTCACTGGTGGTACTGAACAACCAGCAGGCGCAGATCCAGGTCGGCGACAACATCCCGATCAGCCAGACCACCGTCAACACCAGCACCTCCGACACCACCCTGAGCAGCGTCGAGTACGTGCAGACCGGCGTGATCCTTGACGTGGTGCCACGGATCAACCCCGGTGGCCTGGTGTACATGGACATCCAGCAGCAGGTCAGCGACGCCGACGACAGCGCCGTCACCACCACCCAGCCCAACCCGCGCATTTCCAGCCGCGCCGTCTCGACCCAGGTGGCCGTGCAGAGCGGCCAGACCGTGCTGCTCGGCGGCCTGATCAAGCAGGACAACGGCCAGTCCGATACTCGCGTGCCCGGCCTTTCGAGCATTCCCGGCCTGGGCTGGCTGTTCGGCAGCACCTCTAAAAGCCGTGACCGCACCGAGTTGATCGTGCTGATCACGCCCAAGGTGGTGAACAACCCCGAACAGTCGCGGCAGGTGACGGCTGACTACCGTCAGCAGATGCAACTGCTCAAGCTGCAATCGGCAGGCGCTCACTGAGGCAGGCTTGGGGTAAACTGGCCGGCGCCATGGAAGCCGACAGGACAAGGAATGCTACCCCCCTCATCTACACACAAGGCCCGTGTGCGCCGTGCACTGGTGCGCTGGCTGCAAGCGGCCGCGCTGCTGCACTTGCTGGTAGGCCTGGGCCTGACCTGGGCCGGCAATACCGCGCTGCTTGGCACCTATCAACTGAGTATCGAGCAGGCGTTCTGGGGCCAGGCCGCTCCGGCAGCGGCTCGCCACCAGCAGGTCTGGTGGCTCGCCCTGTTTGGCGCCACCCTGCAAAGTTACTCACTGTACATGCTCGGTCTCATTCACCTGGGCAACCGCCTGCGCAGCCACAGCGCCTGGGCGTGGCTGGCGTTCGGCATCGTGCTATGGGCGCCCCAGGACGTGCTGGTGTCGCTGCAGGCCGGGATGTGGTCGCACCTGGTCATCGATGCCCTGGCGTTGCTCGCCCTGCTGCCCCCTTTGCTGTGGCTTTACCGCCATGACCGCCCCACCACCACTTTGAAAGGACTTGAACGTGGCTGATCTGCCGATCCTGACCTGGGCCATCAACCTGCTGCTGATACAAGGGGTGCTCGGTGCCCTCGACACGCTTTACCACCATGAACTGACCGTTGCTTTGCCCCGACGCCACAGTGCACGGCTGGAGCTGGCCATCCACGCGGTGCGCTCCTGCTGCTACGGCGTGCTGTTTCTGGGCATCGCCCATGTGGCCTTCCAAGGGGTCTGGGCGGTTATCGTGGCCGTCGTGTTCACCCTGGAAATAGGCCTGACCCTGTGGGACTTCGTGGTCGAGGACCGCAGCCGCAAGCTGCCGGCCATCGAGCGCATCATGCACACCGTGCTGGCCATCAACGCAGGGGCCTTCTTCGCCCTGTACGGCTTGCAACTGCTGCAGTGGTCCAGCCTGCCCACTGGCCTGGCTGCACTCGACCTCGGCTGGCGCGGCTGGTTGCTGACGCTGTTCGCCGTTGGCGTGACGGCTTCGGGTGTCCGCGATGCACTGGCCACTCTGCGCATGCAACGCAGAGGGTTGCCGGCCAACCCTTTTGCAGGCGGTGCCTACCAGCAGGTGCTGGTGACCGGTGGTACCGGTTTTATCGGAGAGACCCTGGTCAACCAATTGCTTGATGCGGGGCATACCGTCAGTGTCCTCGCCCGCGACCCACTGCGCGCTGCGTATCTGTTCGACGGCCGCGCCCGCTGCCTGCGCAACCTCGACAAGCTCGGCCACGACGAGCGTTTTGATGTGGTCATCAACCTGGCCGGGGCGCCGGTCGCCGGGCCACGCTGGACCGCCCGCCGCCAGGCTCAGCTACTGGCCAGCCGAGTGGGCACCACCGAGGCGTTGCTGCGCTGGATGCAACAGGCCAGGCACAAGCCGGCGCTGTGGATTCAAGCCTCTGCCATTGGCTATTACGGCGTGCGCGAAAGCAGCCAGCGCCTGGACGAAACGTCCGACAAAGGTGCCGGGTTCATGGCTGAGCTGTGCGCACGCTGGGAAGCGGCGGCCAGCCCTGCCAACCAGTTCGGTACTCGCCAGGTAGTCCTGCGCCTGGGCGTGGTATTCGGCCCTGGGGGTGCCTTGACGCCCTTGCTGATGCCGTTGCGCCTGGGCATGGGCGGGCGCATGGGGGATGGCCAGCAGATCATCAGCTGGGTGCACCGTGACGATGTGCTGCAGGTCATGGCGCGTGCGATGGCTGACCCCTCGATGCAAGGCACCTACAACATGGTCGCACCCGAGCCCGTCAGCCAGGCCGAGTTTGCTGCCACCGCTGGCAAGCTGCTCAAGCGCCCCGTCTGGCTGCATGTTCCGGCAGCGCCGGTGCGTGCCCTGGCCGGCGAAATGGCCGAACTGTTCTTCGATGGCCAGCGCGTGTTGCCGGCTCGCCTTGAGCAGTCGGGCTACCGCTTCAACTACCCGACGCTCGATAGCGCGCTGCGTGACCTGGCCTGAGGAGCAATCATGAGCAAGCCCTTGTTGTACCTGCTGGCGGGCAATGGTAGCGCCGCCGACTGGTGGGAGGATGCCATCCCGCACTTTCAGCACTACCAGGTTCAAGCCTTGGAGTTGCCGGGGTTCGGTGACAATCCAGAACCGCCCTGCGCAGACCTGGCCGACTATGCGCAAGCGCTGCTGCGCCTTACCCGCCCTGGCCAGGCAATCCTGGCGGTCGGCGTCAACGCGTTGATCGTGCTGCATGCACTGCAGCGCCGCCCGGGGCATTTCAGCCGCAGCGTACTGCTGGCACCGGTCGGCGCATTCCTGTGGCAACGTCGCCTGCCGGCGCTGATGTCGCCGCTGCCCCTGCGCAAAGGCATCCATTGGCTGCTCAGCCATAAGCCGCACTGGTTCGCCCACAAGTTTTCCGTGCAGCGCTGGACACCTGCGCAATACCGCCGCATGGGCGAAGGCTACCGCCGTTGCAGGGCCTTTGTGCCCTACTGGGACCAGCTGCGTGCCGACACCGCGTTGCCGCTGCTGGAATGGATAACCGACCCGGTCGAGCTGGTATGGGGCGACCAGGACCAGGTGCTGGGTATCGCGCAGGCTGCAGCGTGGTCGGCGATACTCGCCCGCGCCGACCTGCGCATCAGCTTGCAGGCTGGCTGGGGGCACTACCCGTGGATCGACGCACCGGCCACGTTCGCCGCCTGGCTGGAGTCCGGCCCTGAAGGCTTCGTCGCCCACACCAAAGGTGGCCGCCTGCGCCTGGCCGAGCTTGCCGGGCAGCCGGTGCCCAAGGCCTTGACCTTGGCTGACAGCGCCGACCCGCGCCTGCCCCCACTCCTGGCTTCGGCCCCCAACGCGTTATGGGCCGTGCGTTCATCCAGCTATGGCGAAGACCAGGCCGATGCCGCCAACGCAGGCCTTAGCACCACTTACTTGCGTGTACCCAGCGACCAGGTCGCGGCACGCGTCAGGCAATTACGCAGCGAGGGGGTTGAGGAAGTGGTGGTGCAGCGCTTCATCACCCCGCTGGTTTCCGGCATCGCCTTCGTTCGCCACTTGGCCGTGGAGGTGGAATGGCTGGAAGGCCATCTGGAAGCCCTGGCCGACGGCCAGGCGACGCCACAGCGGGCCACGCTTTCGCGCCTCGGCCCTGCCTGGCGCAGCGGTGAGTTCCAAGCCCTGCAGGGTTTGACAGCAACCGCACTGTGGCGCTTTTTGCAGGGTGTGCTCAAGGCATTCCACTACGTGCCGGGCGATGTCGAGTGGGCGTGGGACGGCCAGCAGCTGTGGCTGCTGCAATACCGGCCGATCAGCGAGCATGGCTGGCGTCGCCACCTGACCTCGGCCAACATCGCAGAAATTCTGCCGCCACAGCCCAGCCGCTTCGTCGAGTATGGCCAACGCCGCGCCGCCGCCAGCATCCCGGCGATCATGGCGCGCTGGGACAGCCGTGTGCTGCAAGACAACGAGCCTTTCACTGCCGTTTTCGGCGGTGCCTCGTACATCAATAACGATTTGTTCCTCGCGCGTTTATCCGACTGGGGCATCTCGGCCGCCAACTATTCGGGTGAAGTCGGCGGTGCAACCCCGGCCCTGCCGTGGCGCCCGCTGCGTCTGCTGCGGTCACTGCCACGGCTGTGGCGCATGCAGCGCAGTGCCCGTGCTCACCTGCAAAACCTGGCACCCGGGCTGCAACGTTTCGACCAGGAGCTGGCGCAACTGCGCGCCGACGGTGCCGATGGCCAACAATTGGCCGACTGGTTCTGTCGCTTCTACGTCTTCGTAGTCCAAGGCAACCTGTGCATCGCCACGGCGCTGGCCAGCAGTGGCGGCGCGCTGCTGGGGAGGCCGCCTACCGCCTACGACAACCTGCAGAACAGCCCACACCGCCTGCCTTGGGAGACAGACCCCGGCACCCCGCGCCCTGCCCTGACCGACCTGCCGCTGCAGCCGCTACCGGCGTGGCCGGCCTCCATCACGCTGGCACACAGGCTCGGCCTGCCCGGCCTGCGCGGCTATTACCTGCAGGTACGCGAGTGGTACCGGGACAACCTGATGCGGATTTTCTTCCGCCTGCACCATGCCATGCCCGAAGCGCAGCGGGCGCACTGGTTCGGCCCTCACCCGCAGGTGCGCAGCCGCGATGGCAGCTTCTGGCAGGACGGTAGCCAGGGCAGCGAACAGGCCACAGGCTTCATGATCTACCCCGGCCAGGTGCAAGGCATTCTGGGCCAGGACATCCTCCTCGAAGACAGCCTGGACCCCGGCCGCCATGCTGAGTATCAAGCCGCCCGCGCCGTCATCGCGCGCATGGGTGGGCGCCTGTCCCATGGTTCCACCTTGCTGCGCGAACTGCGCAAGCCGTCCGCGGTACTCCCGCAGGTGGGCAGCGAGTGGCTGGGGTGCGAGGTGCTTTTGCATGACGGTGAACTGCGCTTGGTAGCGGCACATGGCGCGGGCCTCGCCACACCACGGGCCTCCTGAACGACAAAGGACTGTAAGACAACCCTTATGCTACCTGTTCGAAAAATATTGCTGACCCAACTGGGTCTGGTGTTGCCACTCACGCTGAGCGGCTGCTGGAGCACGTTCATGCATTTGGATGGGCAGCGTTGCGTCTACCCGGGCACGCGCTTCGGTTGGAACTTCGCCACCGAGAACAGCGGGGCCTGGATCGCGCTGGTGGATGTGCCGTTTTCTTTCGCACTGGATACCGTGCTACTGCCCTATGACCTCACCGCATTTCTACCCCAGGGCATGGGTGGCGATGACAAGGAATGCGATCTCGGGGGCTCGCTCCACGTGATGTAGCAGCCCCTTGCACCAGGCCCGGATCATCCCAAGCAACACGCCCGGGATTTGCTCGCAGGTCAAAGCCCTGACAGCGCCTGATGCAGGTTGACGTCTGCAGCGTCTACCTCCTCGATGGCCAACTGCCCCTCGAGTTCGTCCAGGTGCTCGATCATCTGGCCCACGGCGGCCTGGGTATCACCGGCGCGCAACGCATCGATGATCGCCTGGTGCTCGTGCGACGCGCAGGGCGGGCTGTCGCCCCGCTGGTAGAGGGCGACGATCAACGAGCTGCGCACCATCAGGTTGTCGAGGATGTCGGCCAGCACCTGGTTGCCGCTCACCTCCCCCAGCAGCAGGTGAAACTCGCAGAGCTCCCGCACGATCGCGCGGCGGTCGGTGCTGGCGGTCGCGGCACGTTCGTCGTGCATGTGCTGTTCGATGCGCGCCTGATGCTCGGCGATACGCGCCGGGGTGATGGCCTCGACGATCGCCCGCTCCACCGCACGGCGGGCGGCGAAGATTTCGCGCGCTTCACGGGCGCTGGGCTGGGCTACGGTGGCGCCGCGGTTGGGCTCGATGTCGACGATACGCTGCATGGCCAGGCGCTGCAGCGCTGCCTGTACGTGGTTGCGGTTGGCTTGCATGATCTCGACGATATGCGCCTCGACCAGCCGCACACCGGGCCGCAGCCGATGCTGGGCGATGGCCTTGGCGAGCACCTCGGCGATACGCTGGACTTCCTGCTGCTTGCTGCTGACCGGCTTGTCTTTCATTGCAACCCCAAAACCCTGAAACGCATTCGGCCGGCATTATCCGCCGGCCCATGCGGCGCGGCAATCGGCGCGGTTCAGCGCCGGTGGCCGAGGCAAGCTGTCGCAATGCGCATTGAACTAATCAGATTCCCCAACTCCCTAACCCTGTGCAACAAGCCCACTGACACTCATTTGGAAGGATCACTATGAAGCGCGAACAGGTTGAAGGTGTTGCAGAGAAAATCGCAGGTAAAGCGCAGAGTGCGGTAGGCCGCTTTATCGAGGACCCGGCACTGGAGGCCGAGGGCGACGGGCGCCAGGCAGCCGGCCAGCTCACCAAAAGCTATGGTGATGCCCTGAACAACGTCTCCACTTTCGTCAGAGAAAAACCGATCACCGCCCTGGCGATTGGTGCAGCCATCACGCTGGTTGTATCCCGCCTGCTGCGCCGCTGATCATCAGGCTTGAGTGGCGCAGAAGGCCCCTGCTGCGCCATTCTGCAGCCTTCACCTCAGCTCGGCCATTTTAGGGAGCGTGGCAATTGAACCCTCGCGTGCGCACCGGCACATCTGACCCGGCGCTCGATTGGCTGAACTTTTTCCTGGCCGATGTCCGCGATGGGCTGGGCCCTTACCTGGCGATCTACCTGCTCGCCGTGCATAAATGGGAGCCGGCGAGCATCGGCTTGGTGATGACCTTGGCGGGCGTCTGTGCGCTGCTCACCCAAGCCCCGGCCGGCGCCCTGATAGACAGAACCCCTTCAAAACGGGCGGTGGTCGCGATTGCCGCTTTGCTGGTAACCGGCAGCTGCCTGGTACTGCCATGGATATCGTCGTTCGGACTGGTGGCCCTGACCCAGGCTGTTGGCGCCATCGCAGGCTCGGTGTTTGCCCCTGCGATTGCCGCCATCTCGCTCGGCATCAGCGGGCCGAAGGCGTTTACACGACGCATGGGGCGTAATGAAACCTTCAACCACGCGGGCAATGCCTGCTCGGCGTTGCTAGCCGGTGGGCTGGCGTACCTCTTCGGCCCCGTGGTGGTGTTCTATCTGATGGCCGCCATGACCGTGGCCAGCATGATCGCCACACGACGGGTCCCGGCCGATGCCATCGACCACGAACAGGCGCGTGGGCTCAACCACGGCACGCTGGGTGAACATGCCCAACCGGTGGGCATGCGCGTTCTGCTGCACAACCGACCACTGCTGGTATTCGCGGTGTGCTGCGCGCTGTTTCACCTGGCCAACGCGGCCATGCTGCCGCTGGTCAGCCAGAAGCTCGCCCAGGCCAACCTGCAACTGGCCACCCCGCTGACCAGCGCCTGCATCGTGGCGGCTCAACTGGTAATGGTGCCCGTGGCCATGCTGGTGGGCGCCAAGGCCGACGCCTGGGGGCGCAAGCCACTGCTGCTGGCCGGGTTCCTGATACTGCCGCTGCGAGGTGTGCTCTACGTGCTGTCCGATGACCCGTTCTGGCTGGTGGCGGTGCAACTGCTCGATGGCATCGGCGCGGGTGTATTCGGGGCGCTTTTCCCGGTCGTGGTCAAGGACCTGACCCAAGGCACGGGGCGTTTCAACGCCAGCCTTGGGGCCCTGTCGGCACTGTTCGGTCTGGGCGCGGCACTGAGCCCGGGGGTTGCCGGGTTGGTGGTGCAATCAGCGGGGTACAGTGCTGCATTTCTGACCTTGGCGGGCATTGCCGGGGCAGCATTTCTGCTGCTGCTGGTGGCCATGCCGGAAACGCGATATGCCGGTGATGCCAACGCGCCGTTGCCTGCGCCGTTCTAGGTATCACGCAGCTTGTGTCAGCCCGCCAGGAGGTGCTCAAGCCCCTGGCGATAACGCGTCACTTCAAAGGCCGTAAAGCGCTGCTTGAACTTGGAGGAATCGAACAGGTTGTCCTGCGCGTAGCGCGGTAGAAGCTCCCGCAGCTCACGGACCTGTGGCGATACCAGGGCGGCAGCCGTCAGTAGCCACTTGCCGAGCACCCGATAATCCGCCTTGCGACCGCCCACCTCGGCGGCCAGGGCCACGAATTGCCGGTAAGTGAGGCGGTCGTCGTCGCAGGGCAAATGCCACGTTTGCCCGAACGCATCCGGCGCGTTGCCCAGCGCCGCCAGCGCACGGCTGGCATCGGGCGTCCAGATGAGCGTGCGCAGCGTGTCATCGCGCACCGGTACCCGCGGTGTCTTGCCAGCTTTGAGCTTGTCGATGACCAGGCTATTGGTGATGCTTTGGGTTTTGTCCGGGCCGTAAAACTCAGGGGCACGTCCGATGAGCACAGGGATCTCGCCCCGGGCCATTTCCTCCAGCACCATGGTCGCCATGGCTGCACGTACCCTGCCCTTGCGGCCGACTGGCGCGAACTCGGTCGCTTCGGTCAGCAGGCGGTCGTCCTGCGGGTACATGTAGGTATTGTCGAAGTAGACGAATTTGGCCCCTGCCGCACGCGTTGCGTCCAGGGCGTTCTTCAGCATCACCGGGAACTGCGTTTCCCACAGCTGGGTGTCTGGCGGCAGGCCCGCCGTGAAGTAGACGATGCTGCTGCCCTCCACGGCCTTGGCGGCCTGCGCCGCATCGAGCAGGTCGGCGGGCATGAGGCTGTCGGCGTCGTTGACCTTGCGTGGACGGCGGCTGACCAGCCGCAGCTCCTGGGTGAAAGAACGGTTCAGTTCACGCGCCAGTTCCACGGCAATTTGCCCGGTGGCGCCCAAGATGGTTTGCATGCGATTTCCTCGAAACTGGACGGCGGGCCGGATTGCCTCAGGCGGCGCCAGTGTTCATACCTTAGGGTTGAAGTAAGGTTCAAGGTCAAGCATTGCCAGGGCTTCTTCAGGCGCAAATCTCGGTTTATAAGCGTGGTGAATGCCGCAAGGGGTGCTCATGGGCATCCTGGCAGTGGTTCTGCCGACGGTTGTTTTGTTGTCTGTGGGTCATTGTATCGCGGGAATCTCCGTCGCTTGACCGGGCCTCTTCGCTGGCAAGCCAGCGCCCACAGGTACAAGATAACCCACGGCACTGCGGGGTACCTGTGGGAGCCGGCTTGCCGGCGATGAGGCCCGATTGGCAAGCGCAGGTTTCGACCTTTAATACAGCGTGCGCGGCTCCGCCAGCATCCTCATCTGGCGGCTGAACCTGGCGCCGGGACTGGAGGCCTCGAAATGACAACAACCAATGTGAAATCCCGATTCGAAGCAAAGCTGCTTCGTCCGGCAAAACCTGAAACTGATGCGGCATGGGCATTCGTGGTGTTGCCAAAGGCCGTGAGTGCACAACTTCCAAGACGCGGAAGAACAACCGTTGATGGGACAATCAATGGGCAGCCTTTCAAGGCAACCCTTGAGCCGGATGGTCAGTTGAGCCATTGGCTGCAGATCAGTCCTGCGTTACTCCAAGCCGCCAACGCGGCCATTGGCGACACCGTTGCGCTGGAGTTGGCCCCTGTGAAGAAGGAGCCCGAACCCGAGGTTCCAGCGGATTTGGAGAACGCATTGGCAAACGCCCCTGAAGCGCGGGAGGTCTGGAACAGTACGACAACCCTCGCGCGAGTGGACTGGATACACTGGATGACCTCAGCCAAACAGCCCGCGACGCGCGCAAAACGCATTGCCAATGCATGCGACATGCTTGCATCCGGCAAGAAGCATGTGTGCTGTTTCGATCCGTCTGGCTACTACAGCAAGGCCTTCCGTGCGCCAGAGGTGCAATAGCGAGTGATGGTTTTCGTTGGATATGCCTGGGAAGGCGTGCAAATTGCTCAACGAGAGCGGCATTCACTGAGGGCTACAATCCAGGCCTGATCCGCCCTCAAAAGCACATGAAAAGGAAGTCAGATAATGGATGTACGTTGCAACTCCCTGGACGAAGTCCGCCAACGCATCGATGAGATCGACCGCAGCATCGTTTCTCTTCTCGCCAAACGCGGAAGGCTCGTGACGCAAGCGGCGGGCTTCAAGAAAACCACCGATGATGTGCGTGCACCTGCGCGGGTCGAGCAAGTCATCAGCAAGGTTCGTCAAATGGCGGATGAAACCGGTGCCTCGGCCCAGGTGGTGGAGCAAGTCTACCGGGCGATGATCTCGGCCTTCATCGCTGAAGAGCTGAGCACCCATGCGCAGCTAGCCAGCGAGCACTCTGCATCCTGATGACAAAGCGCGGCTCATCGGGCCCGCTCAGGCTGCACCCTTGGCCTGCTGTTCCAGGTGCACCTGCAAGGTCGGGTCGATTTGCAGGGCGCTGGCCAGCTCGTCAAGGTAAGCCCGCTCTGCGGCCTGCTGGTCATCCACCAGCATCACGCTGGCCAGGTACATTTCTGCCGCCATTGCCGGGTCCCGGGCCGACTGTGCCACTTCGGCAGCATCGAGTGGTTTGCTGACCTCGTCATCCAGCCATTGCTGCAGTTGCGGGTCGTCGGTGTGGCGTTTGATTTCGCTGTAGATCAATTGCTCTTCCTGGGCGTCGATGCGACCGTCAGCCTTGGCGGCCGCAATCAGCGCGCGCAAGATGGCATGGCTGTGGCCCTCGGCCTCGGCGCCGGACAGCTGGTCGACGGTACGCATGGCCGGTTGCGGCGCTGCCGCCTGGCTGCGCTGCCAGTTTTGATAGGCCTGGAACGCCATCATGCCCAACGATGCCAAAGCCGCGTAATTGACGCCCCCCGCAGTGCGCCCCTGGGCATAGCCGTCAGCGCTGCGGCCGCCCCCCAGAATGCCGCCCAGTAAACCACCAAGGCCACCACCGCCACCCGTTGCACCACCGCCGCCAAGCAAACCGCCCAGCAAGCCGCCCAACCCGCCGCCCAACCCGCCTTGCGATGATGGGCCACCGCTCCGTTGCTGCGCTTGCGCGCCCTGCCCGGCTCGAAGCAACTGTTCAAGCAGATCGCTAGTGTTCATGGCACCGCCCTCGGTCGGTAGTGTTTGCCCCGACAAGCAACGATAGTCCCGTCAAGGTAATCCGCCATGACCGTTTGGCCGACGTAAGCCGGTAGGTGGGCGGACATCTGCAGGCCCTGGCCGCTTCGCAGCCCATCGCCGGCAGGCGCGGCTCTCACAGAACAAACGCTAACTTGAGCGGTCGGTAAGCTGGGCTGCGAGTTATGTCAAGCCCGCGAGCGCGACGAATACCCTGTAGCAGGCGCCGCGTTGGATGGCACCGGCTTCGCCGGTGTTCGCGGCTGAAGCCGCTCCTACAGGATCGCCGCCAAATCAGAGCTGGAAAGCGGCCGCTGGTGAACGGCAGCTACCGACCCATTGCGCAGTCGCCACAATGGCTCAGCTGCAGCTCGTGGAGTTCAGGTCGTTGATCACATCGTCAAACGCGCTTCAGCAGTCCTAGCCATACCCTGCTTGCTTGCACTGTCTTCATCCTTGTCTTGTCCCAGGGCGCTCAGCTGCTGACACATTGCCATCAGCCGGGAGCGGTATCCAAGAGCCTCAATAGTCGATGAAGTTCAAGCAGGCCCTGCCTTTTTGCATTTTTGCGGTAGGTTTCGCATTCTGCCTCGGTGACAGCACCGTAAACTTGCATTCGCAACGAATAGGAATTCGCCATGATTGTCGGGATTGACCTCGGTACGACCAACAGCCTGGTCGCGGTATGGAACGAACACACCAGTGAACTTGTGCCCAATGCTCTGGGGCAATTGCTGACCCCGTCTGTGGTCGGGCTCGACGACGAAGGCCGGATACTGGTCGGCCAGGCTGCCCGCGAACGCTTGTGCACACACCCGTCGCTGACCGCGGCGCTATTCAAACGGCATATGGGCAGTGCCCGCACGCTGCAACTGGGCGCAACGCCGTTTCGCCCCGAAGAGCTGTCGGCGATGCTGCTCAGAAGCCTCAAGGAAGATGTCGAGCGCACGTATGGCGAGACAGTCACCGAAGCGGTGATCAGCGTGCCGGCCTACTTTAGCGATGCCCAGCGCAAGGCGACCCGCATCGCCGGTGAGCTGGCCGGGCTGAAAGTCGACAAGCTGGTCAATGAGCCGACCGCCGCGGCGCTCGCCTACGGCCTCCCCCAGCAGGGCAGTGAGTCGTCGTTTCTGGTGTTCGACCTGGGCGGTGGTACCTTCGACGTGTCGATCCTCGAGCTGTTCGACGGCGTGATGGAGGTCCGTGCCAGCGCAGGCGACAACTACCTGGGTGGCGAGGACTTCGATCAGTTGCTGGCCAGGCAGTTTATCCAGGCCCACGCGGAAGATCCGCACTTCCCGGATAGCGCGTCGATCAGCCCGCTACTGCAGCGCGAGGCCGAGCGGGTACGCATCGCACTGGGCCACTCGCCCACCAGCGATTTCGTGCTGCAGGTCGGTGCGCGACGCTGGCAGCACACCTTCACCCAGCAGGCCATGGCCACGCTGTTCGAGCCCCTGCTTGAGCGGCTGCGCAACCCTGTGGAACGCGCCCTGCGTGATGCCCGCATACGCAGCGACGAGTTGGACCAGGTGCTGCTGGTGGGCGGCGCCACGCGCATGCCGCTGGTACGCAAGCTGGCTGCCAGCCTGTTCGGCCGCTTCCCTTCGGTGCAGCTGAACCCGGACGAAACCGTGGCGCTCGGCGCTGCGGTGCAGGCCGCCTTGAAGGCACGGCACGCGGCCCTGGAAGAAGTGGTGCTGACCGACGTCTGCCCCTATACCCTTGGCATCGCGACATCGCGCCGGGTGGGCAACGAACATGAGAGTGGGCACTATCTGCCGATCATCGAGCGCAATTCCACCGTCCCGGTCAGCCGAGTGAAAACCGTGTGCACAGTGCATGAAGCGCAAGAGATCGTGCAGGTGCAGATCTACCAAGGCGAGAGCCGCCTGGTACGTGACAACATCCCCCTGGGCGAACTGGAAATCCCGGTGCCGCCGAACAAGGGCGTGGTTGACCTCGATGTGCGCTTCACCTACGACAGCAACGGCCTGCTCGAATGCCAGGTCAGCATCCCCATCACTGGCGAGCAGTTCGCGCTGGTCATCGAGAACAACCCCGGCGTGCTCAGTGCCGAGGACATTGCCGAACGCCTGCACAAGCTCGAAGCGTTGAAAGTGCACCCACGCGACCAGCAGGTCAACACCCTGCTGGTCGCCCGCCTGGAGCGCCTGTACCAAGAAAGCCTGGGCGAGCGTCGCGAGCTGGTAGACCTTTGGGCCACGCGGTTCCAAGAGGCGCTTGCCAGCCAGGATGAACGTGTCATTGGCCAGGCGCGCCATGAGCTGGGCGCGCGCATGGCATCATTCGAAAGCAGCGACGGACGCTGACCGATGAACTCAGTTTCCGATTGCTGGCAAGTGCTGGAGCTTGCATCCGCGTGCGACGAGCGAAGCCTCAAGCGCCAGTACGCCAAGCTGCTCAAGGTCACGCGACCAGACGAAGACCCGGCCGCGTTCCAGCAGCTGCGCGACGCCTATGAACAGGCGCTGCAGGCGCTGCAGGGGGAGCGCACGGATGCTCAAGTTACCGAACGCGCGCCACCGCCCGACACACCACCCGCCAGCCGTACGCTTCACGCGCGCTCAGCCCATGAGCAAGCCGTTGCATTGCTTGACGGGTTCGTCGACTCGGCCATCGAACAGGTCTGGCCCGAAGCGCAAGCAAAAGGCATCGAGGGCGTCTTCGAACGCCTGTTGTTCGAGCGTTGCCTGCGCGCAGCGTCGGCCCATTCCCATACCCTGCACTGGGGCATCGAACAGCGTCAGTGGCTCACCCCTTGGCAGCAGTTTCCCGCCTCGGACGCCGAACAGCAGCGCCTGGCGCTCATACTCGCTGTCACCCTCTACAACGCGCTCGAACAATCACTGGCCGCAGGCGAGCATGAGCGCTTCAGCGGCATGCTCGAGCGGGCCAGTCGCCAAGGCTGGCTAGCGGACCTGGAGCGTCGCCAAGCGCTTCAAGTGCACGTGCTGAACCTGTTGCTGGACGATGAAGGCTGGCCGCCCGAGCTGTTCGAGCACCTGTGCCAGATATTCGCCTGGAACGCATCAGGTGCCGAGCCACCGATTGCGGACGAGCACTGGCAAACCCTGCGCAGGCGTTACCAGCAGCGAGCCTGGCTGAGCCACCTTCGCAGCCTGGCGGATCGACGCGAGGCGCAAGCCAGCCCCGATGCCAACGCCGCCGCGCTGTTTCTGTTGGCGCCCCAACCTGAGCGGCAAAAGGCATTGGCCGCCGCCTTCGTCGAGGCCGACTGGCAAGCCTGCGAGCGCCTGTCAGAGGCGTTCGCAGCGCGCTACCCCGACCTGTTGGGGATGTTCCCCAACCATGACGCCTGGTTCTGGAAAACGCTGGTCGAGCCCCGCGACCCGCCCCATGGCGTCAAGCGCGCCGCCGCTGTGATCACACTGGCCCTGGCGCTCAATGGCCTGCCCAAGCTGGACCCTGTCACCACGTTGATCATGCTCCCGCTTTACGCGGCGGGTGGGCTGCTTGCAGCGAAGATGGGCCAGTGGCTGTTCGGCCACTGGGCACAGATTGCCGCCAGCCTTCAGGACATCGATCAACGCGTCAGCGCCTGGTGCGTCAGCAAGCGCATCACCCGTGACCGCCGCCACCTGGTCATACGCAACGCAGGGCCGTTGCTGGGGCTGGCCCTGCTGTTATGGCACTGGCTGGGGCCGCTTGGCCTGGGCACCTACGTGCTAATTGGCATCATCGGCCTGCTGCAACCAGCCGATTGGGGGCCGCAGGCCCGCGACTACCGCTGGCGCAGGCCGCTGCAGGCGGTGTATCGGATTGCCGGGCTCAGTGGCGTGCAGTGGCTGCTTTGCAGCGTGATGGTGGTGGTGATCGGTTGGGTGCGATTGGTATCCTGATGGCCTTTGACACCCAAGCCTGCACTCCCGAACGACCTTTCCTGGCAAAGGTAAGACCGCGCTGCAAGGGTTGCAGGAACACGGCTGTGTCGAGCTGGAGCAACGCGCCGAAGCGCGATACTTTGCCGTGGCTGCACAGCGGCGTCACAGCGCTGCTTGTTGGCGAAACAACTCAAGGAAGCTAAAGATGACCCAACCTCCGAATGGACTACCGATCTACCGCGTGCTGACGGGCCCCGATGACGCTGGCTTTTGCCGGCGGGTCAGTGAGGCTTTGGAACTCGGCTACCGACTGCATGGCGGGCCTTCGCTCACGTTCAATGGCCAGGATGTGATCGTGGCGCAGGCCGTTGTTTGGTCTGGGCAGGCCGCTGGTCACTGACGGCTACCGCCCCAACGCTGTGTAGTCAGTACCGGCCTCATCGCCGGCAAGCCGGCTCCCACAGAACAAACGCTAACTTACTGATTTGGCGGGGATCCTGCAGGAGCGGCTTCAGCCGCGAACACCGGCAAAGCCGGTGCCATCCACCGCGGCGCGCGCTTCGCGGCTGAAGCCGCTCCCACAGGGTATGCGGCGCACTCGCGTGCTTTGTTCTCTGCGCGACAACGCAGCCCGAAGGCCTGGGCAATCTCCCACAGAGATATAACCAGTCCCCGGGCCTGCGCAGTACCTGTGGGAGCCGGGCTTGCCGGCGATGGGCCGCGAAGCGGCCCCGGCCTTCGGGTGGCCGCCATGACATCGTCTGCGCCTATGAGATCGAGCGCCGCCCGCGCGGCGCATCGCGGATAAATCCGCTCCTACGTTTGTTTTTGGCCAATTATGTCTGAGGGGTGCGCCCACCAGACCCTTACCATTTTCCTCCGAGCCTCAAAACGCATCTGGCAAGCATCGCCCATCCCAGGCAATAATGCGACTGATTAGCAATAACACCGACATGGAATCTTTCGGCATGTCCGCTCCGCACTCCCTGCAACACCTCTACGTCGAGCACCACGGCTGGCTGCAAAGCTGGCTGCGCACACGCTTGAACAATGCAGCTGATGCCGCAGACCTGGCTCATGACACATTCCTGCGCATATTGCAGCGCCGTCAGGTTCCCGCTGTGCTGGAGCCACGCGCCTATCTACGTACCATCGCACGGGGCCTGGTGATAGACCTTTGGCGGCATCGGGACATAGAACAGGCCTGGCTGGAAACCTTGGCCGGGCTGCCGGAGGTGCAAGTGCCGTCACCGGAAGTCAGTGCGTTGGCCATTGAGGCATTGGTCAGCATCGACCGCATGCTGGACACATTGCCTGAGCGCATGCGCAGCATCTTCCTGATGGCCCAGCTCGACGGATTGCCTTGCCCGCGCATTGCCGAACACTTGGGGATTTCGCTGTCGACCGTCGAACGTGATCTGGCCAAGGCTTTGCGCCATTGCTATCACCTGATGTTCGAGGCACCGGTTTGAAAGACGCCGGGCTGCAAAGCCTGCCGGAACAGGCGCTCGAGCAGGCCATCCAGTGGTCCATTCGTATTACCTATAACGAACCCGACGCGGCCACTCGCAACGCCTTTGAGGCTTGGCTGGCCAATGATGTGTCGCATCGGATGGCTTGGGCGCGCTTGCAGAGCCTGAGCAGTCACTTCAGCAACATGCCTGCGGGGCTGGCACGTCAGGCGCTGGGCAAGCTGCCAGAGGCGCGGCTGCAGCGCCGTCAGGTGCTCAATCTGCTCGCACTAGGGGGGGTATCGGCAACGTTTGCATGGGCCGGTCGCGATGAGTTTTCCTGGCAACGTCTGGTCGCTGATCACAGCACCGGCGTTGGCGAGCATCGAAGATGGGTACTGAGCGATGGCAGCCTGCTGGAGCTCAATACTGACAGTGCTGTGCGCCTGCGCTTCGACGTCGATGCACGTGTGGTGGAGCTGCTGCGTGGTGAGCTGTACCTGGCCACCGGTGCCGATCGCTCCAGCACGCGGCACCGGCCACTGCAGGTGTCGACAGCATTCGGTGCGTTTGAAGCCTTGGGTACCCGGTTCAGCGTACGCAGGCTCCAGCAAAGCTGCCTGTTGGGCGTAACCGAGGGCGCGGTAAAGTTGCAACCGCTGGCCGGTGAGGCCGCCGTTGCCCAAGCCGGGGAGACTTGGGCGATGACGGCCAGCAGCGTGCAGCGCATGCCTGGCAATGCCGAGGATGCGGCAGCTTGGCGCGACGGCGTGTTGGTTGCACGTGAGATGCCCCTGGCCGACGTGCTCGCTGAACTAGGCCGCTACCGCAACGGTTACCTTGGATGCGAGTCACGGATTGCCCAGCGCAGGATCAGCGGCAATTTCAATCTCGAAGACACCTACGGGACGCTGGCTTTCATCGCCCAGACGCATGGCCTGCGCCTGCGGTCCATGACTCAATACTGGGTTCGCCTTGGCGTTTGATCTCGTTACACCTCGACTTCGGCAGGTGAGAAAAAAATGAGCGGTTTGTGAAGGGGTTTTGTTTTTCGCCCGGCATACACATCAGAACAACTCATTTGCCAACGAGACCTTCACGTGCCCCATCAGTCGCCACTTCGCATCACCATCCACCGTGCCCTGATCTGTGCCAGCCTTGGCCTTGGTAGCATTCCCTGCCTCGCCCAGGCGGCCACAGCCGGTTACAGCGACCAGGTACATGACCTGGCACTGCCTGCCGGCTCGCTGGATGCCGCGCTCACCGCATTAAGCCGCAGCACAGGCCTGAACATCGCGTTCGCTCCTGGCGATCTGGCCGGTAAGTACACGCCTGGGCTGCAAGGCCGCTTCAGCAGCGCCCAGGCGCTTCAGCGATTACTGACCGGCAGCGGCCTGCAGGCCGTGTTGCAGCCGGACGGTGGCTACCGCCTGATAATGGCCCCGGATAACCTTGCGGCGGGTACCGTGGCGCTGGACCCGACCAGTGTGGTGGGCATCGGGCTCGGGGCCACCACAGAGGGTACAGGCTCATACACCACCGGCACCGCCAGCGTCGGCGGCAAGACCCAGAGAACCCTGCGTGAAACGCCGCAATCGGTCACGATCATGACCAAGCAACGCATGGAAGATCAGAACCTTAACAGCCTGACCCAGGTGCTCGACCAAACCACCGGCATCACGGTAGTCGGTGGGAACGACTCGAAAAACGAGATTTACTCCCGCGGCTTTCTCATCCGCAGTATCCAGGTTGATGGTGGGGCGCCCATGCTGCGCAACGAGGCGTATGACAGCCTGCCAGATATGACAGCCTTCGATCACGTCGAAGTGCTGCGCGGGTCCGACGGCCTTTTTGGCGGAACGGGTGACCCGGGAGGCAGCATCAACCTGGTGCGCAAGCGTGCGCTACCGTACAACCAGTTGAAGATCAGCCAGTCCGCCGGCAGCTGGAACAACTACCGCAGCGAGATCGACCTCACCGGGCCGCTGGCCTTCGAGGGCGCTCTGCGTGGTCGAGTGGCCATGTCGTATGAGGACAAGCAGTACTTCTATGACAATGCCGACAGCGAAAAGCACGTGATCTTCGGCACCCTGGAAGCGGACCTGACGCCCGATACCCTGCTGACAGCAGGCGGTACCTACGAGTGGCGAGACATGGACGGTTATTGGGACAGAGGGCTAGTCCGCTACAAGGACGGTACGCCGTTGAACGCTTCGCGCAGCACATCACTGGCCGCCGACTGGTCCTCCAACAACTACAAACGCACCGACTATTTTGCCAAGGTCGAGCACGCATTCGACGAAAACTGGAAGTTGAACAGCAGCTACACCAAGACCAGGTTCGATTCCACCCAGGACATCGGTGAGGTGAAATCTTCGATCACCCAGGGTGTTGCCAATGGAGGAACGTTCTCGCGCTTCATTCGCGGCTACACCAACGACCAGGATCTGTTCGATATCAACCTCGCGGGCAAATTCGATGCGTACGGCCTGCAGCACGAATGGTTGATAGGGGCTGACTACTCGGAAGTTAAACGCACCTATTCGGACCACACCGACTTGAGGACCGCCAGCGACATCAATGTGCCGTTCGACCCGGCCACCGATGACGCCGGCTCCATGCCCAAACCGGCCAAACCTGGGATCTATTACTACAACCCGGACTGGAACCAGCGCAAATCCGGCGCCTACACCACGTTCAAAGCACAGCTGGCAGAGCCACTGCACCTGACCCTTGGCGCCCGCTATTCCGACTACCGTGACTATGTGCGCACGGTGGTGCCTAGCTTCAACATGGACACCCCGGTGAAGGAGAGTAACCGCGGGGTCATCACCCCATTCGGCTCGCTGGTGCTGGATGTAAGCGAGCAATGGTCGCTTTACACCAGCTACGCTGAGATCTACCAGCCCCAGACAGCCTACAAGAGCCTCAGCGGTTCGCCGCTCGATCCGATCGAAGGCGAGACTTATGAGTTAGGGACCAAAGGCGAACTGTTCGGCGGTCGGTTGAACGTCTCGTCTGCGCTGTATTACACCCAGCGCATGAACGAAGCTGTCAGCACAGGTAACGGTTTCTACACGGCCTCTGGCGAAGCCATCAGCAAGGGCCTGGACAGTGAAATCTCCGGCGAACTGGCGCCGGGCTGGCAGGCCATGGTGGGCTACACGCTGAACTTCAACGAACAGCGCTCGGGAAATACAACCAGCAATAACGGCAAACCGACCAGCTCACAGACACCCAAGCATCTGTTCAAGTTTTTCACCACGTACCAGCTACCGGGGAATTTCGAGCGGTGGAAGGTGGGGGTCGGCGCGACGATCCAGAGCGATAGCTACAAAAGTGGTACCGTGCAGCAGCGCTTGCCTGACGGTGGCCTGAGCAGCGCCGAGGCTTATGCGTTCGAACAGTCAGGCTATGCGGTGTGGAATGGCTTGGTCGAGTACAAGATCGATCAGCATTGGACCGCGCAACTCAATGGCAACAACCTGTTCGACAAAACCTATTACCAGACGGTCGACTCCACTGCTGGCGGCAACTGGTACGGCGCGCCTCGCAACTATATGTTGACGCTACGCGGAACGTTCTGAGCCGATTCGGTCGAGATCTAAACCCTCTGTGAGCAGCATGGTACTTACAGGCTCTCGCAGGATTGGCGTACGCATAAGTCGGCATCCGAATGTCCACTTCGGGTCGATAGCGGCCCATTGTGAATGGCTGTTCTTTCGACCCATGGCGGACACCGCCCCAACGCTGTGTAGTCAGTACCGGCCTCATCGCCGGCAAGCCGGCTCCCACAGACATATAACCAGTCTCCGGGCCTGCGCAGTACCTGTGGGAGCCGGGCTTGCCGGCGATGGGCCGCGAAGCGGCCCCGACCTTCGGATGTCCGCCATGGGCGAAATAGGTCAATGGAGACCGGCTGCTTTCGACCCATAGCTGCCAGTGATTTGAGCAATATCTGACCAAAAGCAGCCGTTCAGCGATAGCTTCGGATGCTGATTTGCGCCGTGTCATCAATGTCAGGGAAGGCTTTGTCACGTAGTCGAAGCCTGCCAAGTGCCCGGCGTTCGTGGCATTGCTCGGTAGAAGAAAGCCCTCAGTTGAAAACGTCGATGGTTCCAAGCGCGATAGCCGCAACGAACATCACCAAGCACGTACCGATGCTCCAGCCGATGGACGCTCGCTGGTTGTCGCCGTAGTCCAAATCGAGCAGTCCACAGAGCAGATAGGTCGAAGCAACCAGGGGGCTGAGCAGATGGACTGGCTGCCCGATCAGGCCGGCGATGGCCATCTCCGTAGCGCCGATGCCGTAATGGCTCGCAGTTTCGGCCAGGATAGGGAGGATCCCGAAGTAGAACGCGTCGTTGGTGAGCACGTAGGTGAAAGGCATGCTGAGGAACGCCGTGATGACCGACATGAAATGGCCAGCGGATTCAGGAATTACATGGATCAGGCTTTCCGAGATCGCCTTGATCATCCCTGTCCCGGACATGATCCCGACGAAGATGCCCGCGGCGAAGATCAGCAGGGTTACCGCCATGACGTTGTCGGCATATTTTCCGATGACGTCCTTTTGGTCTTTGACGCTCGGGAAGTTAACCAAGACGCCCAGGCCGAAGGCCAGCATGAAGAGAATCGGGAGGGGCATGAGGCTCAGCATCATCATGGTTATCAGTGTGAGGGTGAGCACAGCGTTGAAGAGGAAGCGCCAGTCGGTCAGTTTGAACTCGGTGAAGTGGCTCATGACCTCATCGTGATCGAGTTGCACGACACCCAGACGACGGCGCTCCCGACTACCAAGATAGAAGGCCGCGAAAATCACCCAGCCCGCTCCCGCGATCATCAGCGGCAGCATCTCGATGAACAGTTCAGTGATATCTACGTGCATGGCGCTTGCCGCACGCGAGAAGGGCCCGGCCCAAGGGAGGATGTTCATCACCCCGTTAGTTAGCAACAGAACGGTGGCCAGAACTTGCAGGCTCATCCCTGTACGTCGGTATAGCGGAAGGAGTGCTGCGGTGGTGATGATGTAGGTCGTGGCACCGTCCCCATCCAGGCCCACGCACATTCCGAGCACAGCGGTGCCGATGACAATCTTCAGCGGATCGCCTTTCACACACTTGAGGATCAGTTTGATCAGCGGGTTGAACAAGCCTGCATCGGTCATCATGCAGAAGTAGAGGATCGCGAAGGTCAGCATGATCCCTGTCGGGGCCAGCATCTTTACGCCATCGAACATCATGGGCCCGAGCTGGGTTGCAAACCCACCCAGGCTTGCGAATGCAACCGGCACTAGAATCAGGGCCACCAGTGGTGACAGGCGTTTGCTCATGACGAGGTACATGAAGCACACGATCATTGTGTAGCTCAAAAGAGTGAGCATGCTGCCCTCTTATTATCTGTTTTGTATGAGTAATAATTTTCGCTGGCCGTTTTCTGGCCGAGCAAAGCCCGTGCGCCATGTGCACAGGGCTGTACTACGAAGTCGTTAGGCTGGAGCGTGCGAGAACAATGGCTTTCCTGAGTGGCCGGGGTCAGCCCTCAAGATGTGTCCTGTCGCCGAGTCGGTGATGAACAGACCGCGATTACCTTCGCCACCAAAGGCGAGATTGGTAAGCGTGCGGCCTTCGGTGCATGACTTGAATCGATAGAGCGGTACGGCATGGGAGTCGAATGCCCACACGCATCCATTGCCTGCATCGCAGACATACAGGTTTCCTGAATCATCCAGGGCCATACCGTCGGCGCCACTCACGCCCCCGGCCATGGCGGTGAAGACACCCACCTTGGAAGTAGTGCCATCAGGTTGTAGCGGGAGTCGCCATACTGCGTTTGCGCGAGTCATGGCTACCAGCAGCGCTTTCTCTTCAAGATCCATCACCAGGCCATTAGGGCTAGGGCCGTTATCCAGCAAACAATCCAGCCGTTGTTGCTCCAGGTCGTAGCGGAAAACTCGACCCGTTGGATCGTGCATGCCTGTCTGGCCTTGATCGGTGAAGAAGAGGTGCCCCTGTTGGTCAAAGAACAGGTCATTCACACCCTTGAAGCTTTCACTTCGGCGATGTGTCAGGAACGGCTCGATGCTGTTGCTGATCGGGTCGAGAACGAGGATCCCGTTCTTGTAGTCGGCAATGAAAATCCGCCCGTCACGATGGATTTTCAAGCCGTTAGGCCAACCGTCGTATTCAACAACCAGTTCCCATTCTCCCTGAGGGGAAATGCGAAAGATTCGGCCATATGGGATATCCGTGACATAGAGGTTACCGGCCTGGTCGAAAGAGGGCCCTTCCAGGAAGCTCGCCACTTGCTGGCCTGGTTTGTTGGCTCTGACCCAGTCGGAGTCCCCATCGCGCCAAAACTCTTTCGGCAGTCTGCTGAAGACTTCGGTTGGGCGTTCCTCGGGAGGGGCATACAGGCTCATGGCAAATCTCCATGTGAAAACAGACGCGCGACGCTGAGGCTCAAACGGCAGGGTCTGGGCCGATCTCATCAGTGTACGTTGCCTGGGATATCTTGTTGTTTCGAGCGTATGTTCTGTTGAGCAGAACGTCATTGCTCTTGACGGAACACTTTCCAAGCTATTTTCAATGCTGTCAAGTCCCGTTGGAAACTCTCCATCTCTCTCTATCAGCCAGATGAAAGCCAATGACATCCGCTCATCGTTAGCCTCATTGACAGGTGCAAAAATGTGGGTAGATACTAGAACAGAACTTAATTCTGCCTGACAGAACAATCATAAAAACAGCGCTCCCCATCGAAGCTGCACTGCATGAATGTTCGGGCAGGCTCTCCCCAGCTACAGGAGAACCTCCATGAAAGAAGCGACAGATATCGACATCCTCGTCAGTGAAGTTGGGCCTAGGGATGGCTTACAGAGCGTCAAGGCCACAATGCCCACCGAGCTGAAGCTGGAGTGGATTTCGGCTCTGGCGAATGCCGGTCTGAAAGAGATTGAGGTCGGCTCGTTTGTATCGCCAAAGCTGCTGCCGCAGATGGCAGATACCGCCCAGGTAGTAGCCCACGCCCTGACTCTGCCCGATCTTTTCGTCACTGCCCTGGTGCCGAATCTCAAGGGTGCCGAAGCCGCTTTCAACGCCGGTGTGCACAAGATCACGCTGCCGATTTCCGTGAGCGAACAGCACTCGATCTCAAACATCCGCAAGACACACGCTCAAGTCTTCGATGAGGTTCAGGCGGTCGTTGCCTTGCGTAATGAACGCTTCCCGAATGTCCTGATCGAAGCCGGCGTTTCGACAGCCTTCGGATGCACGCTTCAAGGCGTCGTGACGGACGACGAGACCATGGCGATTGCCTTGAAAATGGCGGAGCTGGGGGTGGACGAGGTCGGCCTTTCAGACACGGTTGGCTACGCCAACCCCGCTCAAGTGCGTCGACTGTTCACTCGCCTGTTCCGAGAGCTCGGCGCGCTCGCAGGCAGCGCCCACTTCCACAACACTCGCGGCCAGGGTCTGGCCAACGTCGTCGCGGCACTGGAAGCAGGCGTGAAGACGTTCGATGGTTCCCAAGGCGGCTTGGGCGGCTGTCCATACGCGCCGGGTGCTTCGGGCAACATCGTCACCGAAGACCTGGTGTATCTCCTCGAGTCTATGGGCCTGAAAACCGGCGTAGACATCGATCGCCTCGTTGCGGCGCGTGAAGTACTTCGTCGTGGGCTACCTGGCGAGCCTGTATACGGGTTCATCCCAGATGCCGGGGTTGGCAAGAACTTCACCTATGCGAAGGAGGCTGTATGAGCCAGCAAGAAGAGAAGTCTCTGCCTCTGGCAGGCATTCGCGTGGTGGAGTTTGTCCACATGGTGATGGGCCCAACCTGCGGGTTGCTGCTTGCCGATCTCGGTGCTGAGGTCATCAAGGTAGAACCCGTTCCAGAGGGTGACAATACTCGCCGTCTGATGGGATCTGGCGCCGGCTACTGGATGACCTACAACCGCAACAAGAAGAGTTTTGCGGTAGACATCAAGTCTGAAGAGGGTATGGCTGCGGTGAAGAAATTGCTCGCCACGGCAGATGTCGTCACCGAAAACTTCCGCCCTGGCGCCATGGAGAAATTGGGCCTGGGCTATGAGCAGGTCAAGGCCATCAAGCCGGACATCATTTACAGCTCGATGAAGGGCTTCCTGCCAGGGCCCTATGAGAAGCGCACGGCGCTGGATGAGGTCGTACAGATGATGACGGGCTTGGCCTACATGACGGGGCCAGTCGGGCGTCCGTTGCGCGCCGGAGCCTCTGTCAACGATGTGATGGGCGGTATGTTCAGCACTGTCTCGATTCTTGCCGCCCTGCTGCAGCGCAAAGAAACGGGGCGTGGTCAGTTCGTGCAGACCGGTCTGTTTGAAAACTCGGCCTTCCTGGTCGCTCAGCACATGATGCAGAAAGTCGTAACGGGTAAAGCGGCGGCACCAATGCCAAGCCGGATTTCGGCTTGGGCCATCTATGACGTGTTCGAGACTGCCCAGGAAGGTGAGCAAGTCTTTATGGGCGTCGTCAGCGACAGCCAGTGGGTCTCTTTCTGCGAAACCTTCGACTTCCCTGAATTTGGAAATGACACCGAACTGAGTCGGAACAACCAGCGCGTTCAGGCTCGAGACCGAATAATTCCTAGGGTGCGAGAGCGCTTGTCTGCCATGGATAAGCAGACCGTGATGACACTCTGTGAGAAAGCTGGCCTGCCGTTTTCCCCCATTCAGCGACCGGAAGACATGTTTGCGGATGAGCACCTTAATCAGTCTGGCGGTATGGCAGAGCTGACGTTGCCAGACGGTGAGCAGGTGAAGGTGCCGATGCTGCCTATTGAAATGAACGGCCAACGTTTTGGTGCTCGTATCAATGTCCCGCCCCTAGGCAGCCACTCTAGAGAGCTGCTTGTACAGCTGGGTTACGGAGACGACGAGATCGCTCAGCTCGAGTCTACCGGCGCGATTAAGACCGTTTGATCCAGATTGGGGCGGGCCTCCTTTGACTGCCCGCTCCAGGTGAAATTTTACGTCGAGCTCGAAATGACTCTCGGGCGAAATCAGCAGCACTAAAGGTACGGGACGTACCGCCGGTCTGCGCTCTCCGATGGCCCATCCAGCCACGGTATTCATAACAACAAAACCGAGGATACAGTCATGGCTAATGTCACGACCCCGGATACCCATTTGTCCATGCCGCAGCCTGAAGTCACATCTGCGTTGCAGCAAAGAGCAATGAAAAAGGCCGCTTGGCGCCTAATCCCATTGCTGGCACTGGCTTATTTCTTCAACTACCTGGATCGCACCAGTGTCGGTTATGCAGCCCTGCAGATGACTGACCAGCTAGGGCTGACTGCCGCTCAGTTTGGCCTGGGTGCAGGGATCATGTTCGTGGGCTATTGCCTCTGTGAAGTCCCCAGTAACCTGGCTATGTACCGGTTCGGCGCACGCCTGTGGATGGCTCGAATCATGATCACCTGGGGGCTTGCGGCAGCAGCTACGGCATTCGTTATCGGCCCTTATAGTTTCTATGTTATTCGCTTTCTTTTGGGGGTTGCCGAGGCCGGCTTCTTTCCTGGTGTAATCTTCTTCCTCACCCTCTGGTTCCCAGCTCAATACCGTACCCGGGTACTGGCTTGGTTCACGGTGGCAACGCCGATCTCTTTCCTTGTAGGTGGGCCGCTTTCCATCTACCTGCTTCAAATGCACGGTGCTTGGGGGCTCGCGGGTTGGCAGTGGATGTTCATCATTGAGGGTTTGCCAGCTTGCGTCCTGGGTCTCATCACTTTGAAGGTGCTTGCCAACCGGCCTAGTGAGGCCAAGTGGTTGTCCCAAGAAGAGAAGGACGCTCTCACTGGCATGCTGGAGAAGGAAAAGGCGAATACCCAGAAAAGCCACGGTTTCACAGCAGCATTGAAGGATCCGCGAGTATGGATCCTGAGCTCAATCACCTTCAGCTTCACCATCGGCACCTACGGTATCGGTATCTGGCTGCCGCAAATGCTGAAGGCGCAGGGTGTTGAAATAAGCTTGATTGGATGGATCGCTGCAGTTCCGTACTTCTTCTCAACCATCGGCCTGTTGTTCTGGGCCAAGCATGTCGACCGGAGCGGACGTGGGATCTTGAACCTGATCATTGCGCTGGTACTGGCCGGTCTTGCTTTGATCTTTGCGGTGAACATGAACGCCCTGATTCCAGCGCTGGCAGGGATCACCCTTGCCCTGGTGGGAACAATCTCGGCGAAAACCATCTTCTATACGTTGCCGGCGAAGTTCCTGAGTGGTCAAGCTGCTGCTGGGGGTATTGCTCTGATCAACTCCATCGGTGCATTTGGCGGGTTCGTCGGGCCTTACCTGATGGGCTTCCTGAAGGACTACACCCAATCTTTCACAACGGGCCTGATGGTCATGGGATGCATCCTGTTCTTCGCCGCCGTGATGGCATTGTCCCTGCGACTGTTTATGCGTGATGCCTGACATCTGGTGTCGGTAATGCAGAACGTTGTCTGGACAATGGACTGGCTGCTAACCCTACTCACAGGTAAGGTATCAGCCATCTGAACGGCCCCTTCAAGGGGCCGCTTTCTCACGATTGCGCCGAGAACAAGTCCGATGTCGCCAAAAAATGAGCCTGCGGTAGCCGAAGCTTCCAAGAACAATGCTGACGGAGGGGTGGCAGCTGTTGATCGAGCCTTCGCAATTCTCGGGGCTTTCGAACCTGATCGAAGCACTCTCCCGCTAGCTGAGATCGCTCGTCGCACTGGTTTGTACAAGAGCACCATCCTTCGGCTCATGAGCTCTCTGGAGAGGGCTGGGTTTATCAGGCGACTGACTGACGGGCAGTACGCTGTGGGTCATGAGCCCCTGCGATTGGCTCAGATTTACCAATCCTCATTCCGCCTACGCGATGCGATCTATCCAGTGCTTGAGGCACTGACTGAAGAGAGTGGGGAGACCTCTTCGTTCTACGTGATCGAGAACGATATCCGAGTAGTACTCTTCAGGGTCGAACCCAAGCGCGCGGTGCGCTTCAGCATTCACGAGGGGGACCGATTCCCGCTGCATGCTGGAGCCTCCGGGAAGATCCTCAGAGCATTTGGCCCGCCGGCTGATCGCGCTTTAGCTGAGGTGCGGGAACAGTTCTGGGCAACTTCGTTCGGGGAGCGTGACCCGGATACATCATCGATCTCGGCCCCTGTGTTTGGCGTCGCCCACGAGTTTAAAGGTGCTCTCACGCTGTCAGGCCCTTCCGAGCGTTTCAACAAGGATCAGCTGCAAGCGGCTCGCCTGATGCTGCTAAAGCGCGCAGCCCAGGCGACAAGTCTGCTCGGGGGAAGCAATCAAGAGTTACTCGCCGCATTACAAAATACTGGTGAAAAATAGGCTTGCAGAATTCTGCATTGAGTCGGTTGCTTTCATTCGCCAATGACAGCTATGGGTCGAGAGCAGCCGGTCACCATTGACCTATTTCGCCCATGGCGGACATCCGAAGGCCGGGGCCGCTTCGCGGCCCATCGCCGGCAAGCGCGGCTCCTACAAGTACTGCACAGGCCCGGAGACTGGTTATATCTCTGTGGGAGCCGGCTTGCCGGCGATGAGGACAGTACTGACTCAAAGCGTTGCGGCGGTGTCCGCAGTGGGTCGTTTGCGGTCGTTTACGACCGGCAGATGTCGACCCATTGCCGACACTGCTGCCCGCCTCAGCTCATCGAGCATCAGCGCACTATGATGTCGTCAGGAAAATAAACACCCATGGAGCGGTTGGTGCGTATTCGTAACACCTGACCGGCCATGCTCTGGACCACTGTCTGACCGCCCTCTATGGGCGCTCCGGTACGTCGATCCTGGGCTTGTGCGTCCGGTGGCAGACTGAACAGCATCTGACCTTGATCAAGGCTGACCTGGATGTCGGCCGGATAGTGAATAGGGCCGAAGTCGAAGGGCTGGTTCGCGTGGCCTTGCCACCAGCGCCCCTCCCCATATGGGCGATCCAGGAACATGATCAGCGAGCGCATTTCGATCCCCAGTACTTTGACCGGGCTCTCTTCTGATTCGGCCAGCCAACCAGTAGTGTTGGAGGATACCCTTACCGGCCCAGGCCAAATGATGCCGCCCAGCTCGGTACCGGGCGCCAGGGTGCATCGACTCATCTTCCATTCGGAAAACTTGAAATGAGCACCGAACGGAAAATCGAACTCGATCTCCCCAGGCTCACATTTCCATCCTGCCAGGTCATGGGCCGACAGGGTCTCGACCGTAGCGAAACCATGGCCCTGCGCCAGTTTCAGACGACGCACAGGCATGCCCATGATGTGACCTGGCGTGCGGTCGAAATCAGCATGATCCAGGCTCTGCATGCCATAGGGCACGGGATCGCCGGACAGGTCGTTAAAAGGCTCCAGGTCTTGCAGATGGACCCGCGTACCAGCCGGAAGCACCAGGTCACCGAGCACCTCCTCGTGTTCGAGGCGAGGATTGTGCGCACGCCAATCCTGCCAGAGCCTGTAGCTGGACTCGATGTAAGGCACGCTCCCGACTGCCAGCAACATCAGCAACAAGCCGAACCTCCAGCGCCGAGCTACCATGAAACGACGGCTTCGCGGCACCAGCAAGGCGATCAGGCCGACGATGAAAAGCCAGAGAAAAACCTCGGAAAAAATGTAGATCATGTAGCCGAGCAACATGACCGGCATATCGACGGGAATCATGGACGTCCTTGTTAACCCTTATGTGAACGCCGCAGAATAGACCCATTGGCAGTGATGCCCCAATCCCGATCAGAGAAGGAAATCCCCAGCATGACGCCCGACGAGGCTTTACTCCTTACCCGTACGGTCGCTGGCCTTTCGATCACAACAGTCATCCTGGGCCCGATCCTGGCGCTCTACGTGCTGCAATCGCCAACCACTTCACCCGTCAATATCTCGGGCGCCATTGCATTTGTCATCCTAGGGCTCACCAACCTGATTTCAATGATATTCAACGGGGTTTACTGGTTTATCCGGCGGGAGCCCAAATGGCTCTCGGTAATGCTCTTGGTTCAATCCGGTGCGGCAGTTGCCACATTAATTCCATTCTTCTAACCCGTTCATATCTTCGGTTGAGCAGTCTCGACAAGGAGCGAGCCCGCACCGCCACACTGCCAAGGAGGCAATCTGCATGAAACCGGCAAAGTGGGCGATCGCTGGCACTGAAAACCGACGACGCCAAATGCAGTGGTCTTGCGCAACTGCAATGGAGCCTGTCAGGTAAACACCTTTGGGGAAGATGCTCGAACGGCCGGATTGCCTGGGATGTGCCAGGAAGTTGGTGAGCCTGTTGGAATATCGCCTGGGCTGGAAAGTCCGCTTCACGCCCTGAGGAAGTCAGTTAACCTCAATCCAGGCTCAGGTGCACTCAGCAGGGACGATGACCAAAGCTGGGACTCATAGCTTTCAGGCCTAGACCCGCTAGGTGTCTCACCTGCTCATCGGTATCCTCTGTTGCCAGGTGTAGCCCATCGATGGCTCGAAGCGCGTCACCGGGCAGCAGGCCACGGTTGTTCAATCCACTCACAGCATGACGACGAATGGCTGCCTGAGGTGAAACAATCCCGCGTAACGCTTCGCTGACATCGGCAGTGGTGGTATCGATCTGGCCGTTGAGTTCTTCCAGGGCTGCTTCAACAGCAGTCTGAAGCTCAGGGCGCTGATCAAGCAAACGCTCAACGGGCGTGTAGTCCAGTACCGGTGGCTCCACGCCCCGCCAGCGGAAACCGTCGAAGTTGGCGCAAATACCCGCGACAGCGACATCGGGCGCTTGCTGCATCAGCCAGTCGAAATCCTTAAGGTAACCCAGGGCTTTTGTGCACCAGTTGCGGGTCGGCTGCTCACAGGCCTCAATCGCCTGCCGGCGCAGGGCCTGGATGACGGGCCCATCAGCCAAGCCGGCCAGCCCGAGGATACGCGCGGCAGCGGTAGGCTCTCTATCCCCGTTGAGCTGATCGATAAGCGCTGCCTGTGCGCAACGGCCGTTGGCAATCAGCCAGCGCTCTGCGTCCTCCCTCGAAATGCCTTCCGAACAATGCAAGCTGCTGACGTAGAACGCGACCTGCTCGGTGAGCGGCAGAGCAGCGACATCGCGCAGGGTGTTTTCAATGGCCAGCTCGACAGGGAAATTATTCTCGAACTGCTGGCGGGTCATGCTGCGCTTGGCCAAGGGCATGTAGCCTGCAAAGTCATGAAAAATCACAACGAAACCAGGCGTCACACCAGGATGCTGACTGAAATGCCGGCCCAGCGACCTGGCGGCACGGCTTACGGTGACCAGCAAGCGTTGCTCAGCCGCGTGCCATTGGCGCGGGCCAAGCCGGTTGGCGTGCGCTTGCAGCTCATCATCGAGCCGCGTGAGCGGCTCACCAGAGCAGATTTCCCAATCCCAGCGCCAGTCCACCGGGTTCCACTTGACCGAACTGAAGCTTTCGTCTTCCTCGTCGGGGAAGTCTTCGCTGAGTGCTTCAAGGCTGTTGGCGGCAAAGTTGGGCAGCGATAAAACCGCCTCTTCTTCCCGGTAGCTGGCATGAAACGCTGCGGCATATAAAGGGCTACCGCCCTCATCGAGCAGCGTTTGCAGCGGCTTTCTAGCAGCCTCGAACAGCGCTTGCTCCAGAGCTTTCCAATTCATCAATTCAGGTCCTTGCTGACAAACAAGCTCAGTCGAGCAGATCGAGCATCCCCTCAAGGGTGCTTTCCAGGCGAGCCAGTTCAATGTGCGTACCATCGCCACACTCAGCGATACGCAGCGCACACTCAATAATCACATTGAGCCCCCGAGGTGCGAGATGGCCGGGGTATTTGCGCAGCTTGAGTTCGACCCGGGTCGGGCTTAACCAGGAGACAGGGACAGTACTTCAATGTCGCTCATGAGTGTACCTGCGCAAAGGGTCGACAATAGTCACTGCAAAGTATTGGATTTTGCCATTTTCGTCGTTCCAGCCCAACCGCTTTGCTCATAACGGTTCGCCCTTCTCAGTAGCGTGCAGAACAGCGAAAGCTCCCTCGGCGGGCGCACTTGGCGTACTGATTTGGCGGGGATCCTGTGGGCGCGGCTTCAGCCACGAAAACCGGCGAAGCCGGTGCCATCCACCGCGGCGCCTGCTTCGCGGTTGAAGCCGCTCATACAGGGTATGCGGCGCGCTCGCGGGCGTTTCTCTGCGCGACAGCGCAGCCCGAAGGGCTGGGTAATCTCCCACACCGGGCCTGTGCAGTACTTGTGGGAGCCGCGCTTGCCGGCGATGGGCCGCGAAGCGGCCCCGGCCTGGATGTCCGCCATGGCCGTTAGCTGCTCTTTTTTCTCAGTCGTGGCGGGGCTTTCTGCCCACCGATTTCCCTTTGTTCCCAGGCTCACGGCTATGGTTTGCGACGATGTTCATGACGAGTCAAGTCTTTGTGCAGACGCGTCTTGATGATGCGGTTTGGCTCATGGGTGACTCGATCCGATATGAGAGGCTCAGTGCATCTGCTCAGCCCAGCACTTTTCAATCCAGTCACCCAATGCCCTGACACGAGGGGCTTCGTAGCGATTGTTCAAGCGCAGCAGGTGCACAGGCAGCCCCACCAGCCCCCAGTCCGGCAGCAGCTCGACCAACTCACCGGCACGAATGCCTTCCTCGAACAGCCAGCGCGGCCCAGGATGAATGCCGGCGCCCTGCCGCACCGCCTGGAGGATTGCCCCGGCATTGTTGAGGTAGAACACCCCACGCAGCTCGACTGACATTTCCTTGCCGTTGCGACACAAGCGCAAGCGGGTTCGGTGCCGCTCTTGGCCCAGGGAATAGAGGATCGCCCGGTGGCCAACCAGGTCCTGTGGCCTGGTAGGCAGCCCGTGCGCCTGCACATAGCTGCGACTGGCACACAGCACGTTGGGCATGTGGCCTATCTTGCGGGCGACCATGTCGGAGACGGGCAAGTCGCCCACCCGCAGCGCCAAGTCGATGGCCTCGCCACTCAGGTCCAGCCTGTAATCGGACAGCACCAGGTCTACGACCACCTGGGGATGCAGTTGCTGGAACGCGGTCAGCCACGGAACCAGGTGCCGTTCACCGAAGTTGACCGGCGCCGTCATGCGGATAGCCCCGGCGATCTGCGGCGCTGTGCCGTCGAGGTCGGCGATTACCCGTTCCATCTCCTCAATCAGGGGCCTCATCTGCTCATACGCCCTGGCCCCCGCCTCTGAAAGCGTGACCTGCCTTGTGGTGCGGTTGAGCAGCCGAACATTCAGGCGCTTTTCCAGTGAAGCGATCCGTCGGCTCACCGACGAGGGTTCCAAGCCCAGGTCATCAGCAGCCTTGGTCAGGCTGCCGCGTTCGACAATGCGGAAAAACAAGCGCCATAGCGAAATGTCATCATTCATGCACGAACCGCAATTCTCTTTTGGATATTGTCCTCTTCAAGTGCATTTATCCCTCGAATAGCATCGTCAAGTCCAGGAATCAGACAAGGTAAGGAACCAAGGAATGGCGGCCCGGAACGAATCCAAGCGGCGTGCACCGGTGTTACTGGCAGTGTGTATGGCCGGTTTGATATTGCCCCTCGAGTACACGGGCCCGGCAATGGCCCTTTCAGCGATCGGCAGCGACCTGGGCGGCAGCGCGATCGCCCTGGCCTGGGTAGTCAATGCGTTCGCCCTAAGCTTCGGCAGCTCGATCATGGCGGCCGGCACGCTGGCCGACCTCTACGGGCGCAAACGCATGTTCTGCTGGGGCATCGGCAGTTTCACGATCCTTTCGGTCATCGTCAGTTGCGCCCTGGATGTGATTTTCCTCGACGTGATGCGAGGCCTTCAAGGCATCGCAGCGGCACTGACCATGGCCGGGGGGGCGGCAACCCTGGCGCAAGAGTTCGAGGGCCATGCCAGGACCAAGGCATTCGGCCTGCTGGGCACCGCGTTCGGCCTCGGCCTGGCATTCGGGCCGGTTATCTCGGGGGCCCTGGTCGAATTCCTCAACTGGCGTGCGATTTTCCTGCTGGGTGCTCTGTTCGGGGCGCTGGCCTGGCTGCTGGCAGCGGCGCGGATGCACGAAACCCGCGATCCCGGCGCCCGTCAACTGGACTGGGCCGGCGTGCTGGCCTTCAGTGCCATGCTGGTGCTGCTAACCTTCGCCATCATGCAGATTCCCGCCCATGGCTGGCGCAGCGTCAGCGTCCTTGCCCTGCTCGGCGCCAGCGTCTTGCTGTTTGCGCTGTTCATCCGCATCGAGCAGCACCAGCAACGCCCCATGCTCGATCTCTCGCTGTTCGGCGACCGACGCTTCATCGGCGTTCAGTTGCTGCCCATCGCCACTGCGTTGAGCTTCATCGTATTGCTGATCCTGCTGCCGCTGCGTTTCGTCGGGGTCGAGACCCTAGGCACCGGCCAGGCCGGTTTGCTGATGATGTCGCTGTCCCTGCCAATGCTCATGGTGCCCTTCCTCTCGGCGATGCTCGCCCGCCATCTCGCCGCCGCCAATCTCTGCTGTACCGGTTTGTTGCTGGCCGGTCTGGGGCTGATCTGGCTCGCGTCTGTAGAGGTGGGCAGTGACTGGCTCGCGTTCTGCTGGCCGATGTTACTCATTGGCGTCGGTTCGGCAATCCCCTGGGGACTGATGGACGACCTGTCGATCAAGGTCGTATCGGTCGAGCGAGCGGGCATGGCTACCGGCATCTTCACTACCATGCGCGCCTGCGGTGAGGCGATCTGCGTTGCCGCAGCGCTGTCTGTGCTCAACAGCCTGATGCAAGGCCAGCTGGCGGGTGCGCTGCCTGGGGAAAACGCCGCCAGGGTCGCAGCCGAGTTGGCCACCGGTAACTTTGCCGCAGCCCAGTCGAGTGCCCAGCCCCTCAGCCCCGCAGGCCTGATGAGCCTGTACTCCCAAGCTTTCAAGGCCCTGTGCTACGGGCTGGCCGCGCTGACATTGAGCGCAGCGCTGATCAGCCGCTGGGCGCTGCGCGACCGCGCACCCTCGTCGACACCCCATGCCGCGCCACGCACTGGCCGGTAATGGCCCCTTGCCGGCCTAGCAGCCCGCTTTCTTTTGCCCCTAATTGTTCATCGAAACAAGCGACCATGCCCATGGCTGATCATGCTACTCGCAGTGATCAACAGGCCCAGCGCGCTGCATCAGGTGTCAAGCCGCTTCCTGACCCTTCGCACGCGTCAGCGTCCAGCCGAAGTTCATGCCTGCCGCAGCGAGCAGGATGGCGGCAGCACCGGCCATTTGCAGCACGCCGAGGGGATGGCTGAAGGCAAGCCAATCGACCGAACTGGCCAAGCGCGCCAGCGTTGCCAAGTCGACCTTGTCACAGCTCGAATCGGGTATCGGCAACCCCAGCATCGAGACCCTATGGTCGCTGGCCATAGCCATGGGCTTGCAGGTGACGAAGTTTTTCGAACAGCCCCAGCAGCATCTGCGCGTGATCCGAGCCAACGAGGGCATAACGGCCTACGCCGAAGCCTCCAACTACGCTGCGACCCTGCTGGCCGACTGCCCAGCCGGCGTGCAACGCGATATATACCGATTGAAGGTGCAGCCCGGCGAGGCGCGTTTTTCGCAACCCCACCCCCCTGGCACGGTCGAGCACGTGGTGCTGTGCACTGGCAGCGCAAACGTGGGCCCGGCTAGCGCTCCCGTTTTGCTGCATGCGGGCGACTACATCAGTTATTCGGCGCACCTGCCCCACGTGTTCGAAGCCTTCGCGACAGACACAACGGCGGTGATGGTGATCGAGCACCCTTGAGTGGGCGGTAGCCCGATCTGATGCGAGGACGACAAGGATGGTCAGCCCGATCCAGAGGCGCGAACCGCCCCAGACCGGTTGTCGATGATTTGAGGACACTGGGCAAAAGCTGCCTGTCGCATGCCGCAAGCTCGTGACTCGCCATCATCGGTCTCCTCCACCATAAAGACAGGTTGCAGGTCACAGGATGACCAGGCCATTCGGTGTATTGATATAAGCTTTCAATGCATATCGCTCGCTGCGTAACACACTCACCGGGCCAGTAAAACCGATAGACTCCAGTTGGCGTTCCACCAAACGGGGATCCGGTACAGCAATTTCCAAGCGTTCCAATTCGCAGCCTTGATCACCGAGCCTCTGAGCCGGATGCTCCGATTCGCCCCAATCGATCAAGCTCGGGACTGCCCCATTCAGAGGTAGATGCCCATCAGGCTGAATGGTGATTTTCCACGAAAGCGCTCCCCTGCTCATCGGTTCAATCTCGCCAAAAACATCCCGGAATACTCCGTCTGCGGTATCCAGATGCTCTGTACGCACGACCCAGTGGGCTAGATATGGCGACGCTTGCGCGCTCAGTCCATCCAGACCAAACCACCTAGGCCTGGTGGGTAAGGGCGCCTTACTGTCCGGAGCTATCACTTCAAGATAGAAAGACTCCCCTAACCGCAGCAGCAGGTTGTGAGTGCTCATGCGCGGATGCTCACCCCCTGGCTGCAACCGTACTCCAAGCTGACGCTCAATAAATTGCGCCCCCAACGGAAGGGTCGGTGAAACAATGACCAGATGATCCAAGGTTGAACGCCTCATGGTCTTTTATCTCCCTGATCAATGAATCTCGTATGTTACCTACTCTTCATCCAGCACTCTCGATCTTAATTCCACTTACCTACGCTTGATCAGTTCACGCGATAACGGCGAATACAGAGGTGCCACGTATTCAGCCGATCTGTGCCAGACACTCCGGGTCCAACCAGTACCTCCCAATTTTGCACACCGGGCCCTTCATGAGTACGTGGTTATCCTCATCGAGTTCGATGGTGATCTGACCGCCAGGCATGTGCACTGTCACATGATCGTCAACAAACCCGAGTCGTCGTGAGACTGCCGCAGCGGCACAGCTGCTGGTGCCTGAAGATAGGGTATAGCCGACGCCACGCTCCCAGATCTGCACCATCAGGTTTCGGCGATCGACAACGTTCACGAATTGCACGTTGGTTCTGTTTGGGAAGAGCGGCAATTGCTCGATGGTTGGCCCAAGCTGGCGTGCAAGTGCCTCAGTTGTCTGATCGACAAACACCACGCAATGCGGGTTGCCCATCGACACAAGGTTCAGGTGCAGGCGCATGCCATCGACTTCCATTGAGTGTCGTTCGTTCTCGGGGAATATAGCCATACCCATGGCAATGGAAATGCGTCGGCCGTCGTCAAGTACCTGGCAACGAACCTTACCGCCTTTAGTTAACAACTCGAAGGGTTCGTGCGATACGATGCCCTGATCCCAAAGGTAGCGACATAGGATTCGCAATCCATTGCCACTCTTTTCTGCCTCGGAGCCATCGGTATTGAGAATCTGCACTGAGAGCATCTTGTCTGGCTCGATGACAGGAACCAAGATGCCGTCACTGCCTAGCCCTCTATGCCGGTCGCATATCACCGAGATGGCCAGCGGAGAGCAACCGAATGGCGTTTTGTCGTGGTAGACGAGATAGTCGTTGCCAGCCGCGTGATATTTTATGAACTGCATGAGTTGTGAGACCAAGACGCTTGGGGACGGGGAATAATGAATGGAGTTGTAAACATAGCACACGGCCGCTTTCGAGCCACTGCTGCCCTTCGTGAAAAGCAGCCATCGGCCGCAATTGGCACCCTCGAACAAGAGTATGTCAAGCCAAGCGTTATGGCATGGCGTGGCCCAGCCTATTGCCGAATGTGGTTGCTTCAGTGGGTCAAGTAACCTTTGACGTAGCGCGCTGTTCTTTCCAAAGTTCGCGCCATATCGGGATGTGACAAATGATACTTCAGTTCCAGTTGCCGGCTATGACTCATGTCGAAGCGTTGCGTCTGGATAAAGTTCAACGACTCGGCGCTGATCGCGAATCGGGCCGCCAGTCCGGGAATTGTCAAAATCCATCTCAGAAACCCTATCGCTACATGGCGGCGGGGTGCATTGATATTCAGCGTTTTCGCTATCTGCTCTAGCAGTCCCTGCAAATTGGGTGTGTGCTCATCGAGTGCCAGAACCTGCTGGTTGGCCATCACGGGGTCGAACGCCGCGCAAATAATCATTGTCACGAGGTAATCGACGCTGACTAATGGCAACCAGTGCCTGGTGGAGCCGGGGACAGCTTTGAACCGGCCTTGTGCCAGATTTCGAATGACTTCAGCCAGAGGTTGTCCTTCCAGAATGTGCCCACTCTCGCTGTGGCCACACACCGTAGCAGGATGAACGATCGTGTACTCCGCGCCCGCTTCCTGCATGTAACGGATGACCGCAAAATGGGACTCGAGCTTGCTGCCTTCGTAGCCACCTGCACGGCGGTAGACGGCGGGCCAGTTCGTGTTTTCAGGGCACTCATGGTCAACCCCGATACTGGCCAGGTGGCTAAGGTTTTGCAGCATGTAGCCGCCCACCATCAGCAAGCGGATGCGCTGGCTCGCCGCAAGCCTGGCGACTCTCAGCGCCCCTTGCACATTGACTTCGCGGGCGCGCTCCATTGTCAGCCCCCAGGAAAATTCCGCCGCGAGGTGAAAGGCCACAGCGGTGGAAGACACGCGCTGCTTGTCTGTCTCGCTGAGCCCAAGCCCCTCTTTGCTGATATCGCCCTCAACGGCATGGATACAGGCAGGGTTACCGCCCAATTGGCCTACCTGCTCCCTAAGGTGCTCGATGTTTGCTGGGGTGCGCATAAGCACCCAGGTCTTGTGCCCTGTCAGGGTAAGATGGGCCAGCAAATGTTGACCTACAAACCCACTGCCGCCTGTGACGAAGCATTCCACGCTCATGCCTGAATCCTTGTTTGGGTGATGGGCGCAGGCTAAGGTGTAGAGCCTGCTCTACGGTCAAGGAATTTTTAATGTGAACATTGGAGAGCTGGAGCGCCGCAGTGGAATTGGACGCCATGCATTGCGCTACTACGAACAACTCGGGCTTATCGTGGCCCATCGACAGGCCAACAACTATCGTAGCTACAGCGATCAGACCGTTGTTGATCTGGCCTTCATTCAGAGTGCTCAGGGCGTGGGCTTTTCACTCGCCGAGATTGGCGACATTCTTGCAGCCAGGCGGGGTAATATGATCAATTGCGCGCAAGGCGCGGCCTTGGTCGCCAGCAAGATGGCCGAAATCAAGACGAAGATCACCACCTTGCAAGCCACGTATGTTTTTCTGGAAGCAGAGCGTGTGAAGCTTGAAGCCAGTGCCGTAGCCCTCGGACAGACCATTCCTCACCTTGCTGTAAATGGGCATGCCGCAACGCAATAGTACCCGGCTTAACCGTTTAACGTGGCCCCTCCCCCTGGCGGCTGGCCGATTACTGCCGATGCGTAATGGCTGTTAAGGGTCGAAGCTGTCCCTCACGAGCGGCCGCTTTCGACCCATTGCGGACTTTCGCCATGACATCGTCTGCGCCTATGAGATCGAGCGCCGCCCGCGCGGGGCATCGCGGATAAATCCGCTCCTACGTTTGTTTTTGGCCAATTATGTCGGAGGGGTGCGCGCGACCGCCTTGGTGCATGACGCAATATCGAGTCGTACAAACAAGGGTTCGCGCGCGTCTGTCACTGACGTTACTGGCCTGAAGCAAACGTAGGAGCGGATTTATCCGCGATGCCCCGCGCGGGCGGCGCTCGATCTCACAGGCGCTGAAGATTTCAAGGCGAACACATCCGAACACCGCACTAACCCCAGGGCATACAGGGACCGCTTCGGGTCGACAGCTGCCGGTCGTAAATGACCGCAAACGCCCCATGGCGGACACCGTGCCAACGCCCTGTAGTCAGTACCGGCCTCATCGCCGGCAAGCCGGCTCCCACAGAGATGTAACCAGTCTCCGGGCCTGTGCAGTACTTGTGGGAGCCGGGCTTGCCGGCGATGGGCCGCGAAGCGGCCCCGGCCTTCGATGTCCGCCATGGGTCAAAAGCGGTCAGTGGTGACCAGGCACTTTCGAACCAAACCCGACAGTAGCTGTAGAGCATAAAGTTGTTATCTTTTTTAAGCGTCTGTCAGATCAAGCGCCCTAAACGTCCCCGACCCCAACGCCATGACTATCTGTATCAGGTCGATATCAGCTATCCCCTTCCTCCTGCCCATGCTCAATCAAACACCGGTCTCAAGAGCGCCTGCGCCTCATAAAGCGGTGCCAGGTAGCGCAGCCGTATCTCATCAACGCTCAACCTCGACGCATGCGTCGTGATCGTCAGCGTTGCCTGCAACCGGCCTGCCCGGTCCAGCAACGGCACGCCAACCACGCGCATGCCAATTTCATATTCCTGGTCAACGATGCAGTAGCCCTGCTCGCTCACCCGTTCGAGCTCTTCCTCCAGCGCCGGCCGGTCGGTCACCGTGTAGGGTGTCAGCGCGCGTAACGGGTTGCGCGCAAAATAGTCATCGCGCTGGGCCTGGCCGAGCGCTGCCAGCCACACCCGCCCGCCGGCGGTGCAGTACATCGGCACCCGCGAACCGGGGCGGATCGACAGCGACGCGATGTGGCTGTAGCGGCTGCGCACCAGGTGGATGATTTCGTCATCGTCGCGGGTGCCCACCGACACATGCTCCTGGGTCTGCCGGGCCACCTGCTCGACGATGGGGCGCAGCATGCGCGGCAACTGCGCGGAATCCACGTACGCCTGGCCGATGCGCAGGGCCTTGGGGGTGAGCCAGTAGTGGCGGTTGTCGGTTTCGGCGAAGCCTTCGTGCACCAGGGTCAGTAGAAAACGCCGTGCGGCGCTGGGCGTGAGGCCGGACTGCCTGGCCGCCTGGGGAACGCTCAGGCGCGGTTGATCGGCGCTGAACAGCTGCATCAGCGCCAGGCCTTTCTGCAAGCCCGCGATCAGGTCACGGGGGTGTATCTCGTGTTTGTCCATGCTTTCAGTCCAGGCTTCCCATTCAAATCCAGGTCACTCAAGCCTGGCCAAAGCGTGTGGGGGCGGGCTCGCCCCGCGAACCAGGGCAACGCCCTGGCCATACACCTCGGTTGCTCCGGCTGGCGTCTTCGCGGGGCAAGCCCGCTGCTACGGGATTATGCCTGACAGAAAAGCCCCATTCTCGCGATTACCGCTACAGCACTGCGATTATCGCAGTAAACCATCGATAAGCGCATTGTTGCGCCCCCACAGCCGAGTCACCCTCTCCTCCACAACAACAGCAAAAAACAGAGGTCATCATGATCAAAGGTTCGACAGAGCTGGTCGCCATCGTCGGCTCGCCCATCGCCCAAGTGAAATCGCCGGAAAACTTCAACACCTGGTTCAGCAACAACGGCCGCAACCTGGCGATGCTGCCCATCGACCTGTACCCCACCGCGCTGGATGCCTTTCTTGGCAGCCTGCGCGGCTGGCGCAACCTGCGCGGTTGCGTGGTCACCGTGCCGTACAAACAGGCGTTCGCCACGCGCCTGGATGGCCTGAGCGAACGTGCTTCGGCGTTGGCCTCAGTCAACGTGGTGCGCCGCGAAAGCGACGGTCGCCTGGTCGGCGACAACGTCGACGGTGCAGGTTTTCTGGGGGCCGCGCGCAAGCATGGCTTTGACCCGGCAGGCAAGCGTGCGCTGGTGATCGGCTGTGGTGGTGTGGGCAGCGCGATTGCCTATGCGCTGGGTGAAGCGGGTGCCGCTCAGGTCACCCTCAGCGACCCTGACGCAGCGCGTGCCGGGGCGCTTGGCGAACTGCTCGGCAAGGCCTTCCCTGCCCTTGCCATCGCGATCGAGTTCGCTGCACTGGAAGGCTTCGACCTGCTGGTAAACGCCTCGCCCGTCGGCATGGGCGGGACCGGCGAGCTGCCACTGCCAGCAGCCATGCTGGCCACGCTGCAGCCGTCCACGCATGTGGCCGATGTCGTCACCTCGCCGGAGATCACGCCGCTTCTGCAGCGTGCGCGCCAGCATGGCTGCTCGATCCAGACCGGGCCGGAAATGGCCTTTGCGCAACTCGGCCACCTCGGCGCCTTCATGGGCGTCACGCCGCTGGAGATCTGACCGCATGCCTTCAATCGAGCACACACAGCATGAGTACGACTTGGTGGTCCTCGGCAGCGGCGCCGGTGGTTTGGCTGCCGCAGCCACGGCCTCCTGCCTTGGCCTGAACGTACTGGTGGTGGAAAAGGCCGACCGCTTTGGCGGCACCTCGGCGATCTCGGGCGGTGCGGCGTGGGTGTATGGCACCGACCAAGCCCGTGCCGCAGGTGCGCAGGATTCACCGCAGGCCATGCGCACCTACCTGAAAACCATCATCGGTGCCGGCTACAACGCCCAACTGGTGGACGCCTTCATCGCCCGCGGGCACCAGGCGCTGCGCTGGCTGGAGCACAACACCGAACTGCGCTACGCCCTGCGCCCGCACTCGCCGGATTATTACCCCGACGAGCCCGGCGCCACGCAGTTCGGCCGTGCGCTGGAAATGGTCGAGTACGACGGGCGTCGCCTCGGCGCGCGGTTCAAGGACTTGAAAATGCCGCCACCGGGCATGCTGCTGTTCGGCGGGATGATGGTCAACCGCGTGGATATCCAGCACTTCCTCAGCCTGCGCCGCTCACCTGGGTCGCTGTGGCATTGCCTGAAACTGATGACGCGCTATGGGCTGGACCGCCTGCGCCATCACCGGGGCACACGCCTGACCACCGGCAACGCGCTGATCGCCCGGCTGGCCAGCAGCGCGTTTGCCAAGGGCACCCAGCTGTGGCTGCGCAGCGAAGCACAGGAGCTGATCGTCGAGCACGGTGTGGTTACCGGGGTAATGGTGCTGCGCGAGGGCCGCCGCGAGCGTGTGGTCGCCCGCGGTGGCGTGGTCTGCGCCATGGGCGGCTTCGCGGCGGGCGCCCTGGCGGCGGCCTACCGCCCGGCCCCTGCCGCGCCCCACCTGACCATGTCACCCAGTGGTAACGACGGTGCTGCATTGCGCCTCGGCCAGGCCGTGGATGCCGCCAACGGCGAAGGCCTGGCCGCCAATTTCTTCTGGGCGCCGGTGTCCGAGCGGCGCCATGCCGACGGCGAACGCGAGCGCTTTCCGCACCTGGTCACCGACCGCGCCAAACCCGGGGTGATCGCGATCGACCCTGGCGGGCGCCGCTTCGTCAACGAGTCCAACTCGTATCACCACTTCGTGCAGACCATGTTCGCCAATGGCCTGAGCACGTGTTGGCTGCTTTGCGACGCCGAGGCCATGAACCGCTACGGCCTGGGGTTGGCGCGGCCGAAGCCTGTCGACAACACGGCTCTGATCCAGTCGGGTTACCTGTACCGCGCCGACTCTGCGCAGGCCCTGGCCAACGCCATCGGTGTCGACCCGCAGGCACTGCAGCAGACGCTGGAGCGCTTCAACACTGACGCCCGCAATGGCATCGACCGGCAGTTCGACAAGGGCGGCAACAGCTACAACCGCTACATGGGCGACCCGCAACACACGCCCAACCCTTGCCTGGCGCCGCTGACCAAGGCGCCGTTCTATGCCATTCGCCTGCACACCGGCGACCTCGGTTCGGCGCGCGGCCTGGTGACCGATGCCAACGCCAATGTGCTCAACCATGCCGGCACGCCGATCGCCGGGTTGTATGCCACCGGCAATGACATGAACTCGCTCATGAACGGCACGTACCCAGGCCCCGGCATCACCCTCGGCCCCGCCCTGACTTTCGGCTGGATCGCCGCCAGCCATATCGCAGAACGGCTGCAAGCCCCCACCCCACACATGGAGACCACCGCATGTACTACGAACTGAGAACCTACACCCTCGACCCGCTGAAAATGGCCGACTGGCTGGCCCTGTATCAAAGCCATGCACTGGCCGTGCAGACAGAGCACCTGGGCAACCTGGTGGGCTTCTTCACCAGTGAATTCGGAGAGGTCAACCAGGTGGTCCACCTGTGGGGCTACACCAGCCTTGACCAGCGCGCCGAGCGCCGCGCGGCGATGGCGGCAGACCCACGCTGGGCGGAATTCTCGCGGCGCAACCGTGAGCTGGGCGCCGTGCTGCGGCTGCAATCACGCCTGCTACGCCCCACCGGCTTCTCGCCGCTGCAGTGAAACCTGGACCGGAGCGCCTCATGCAACCTCTTGAGTGTGACGTATTGGTCATCGGCTCCGGCGCCTCTGGCCTGGCCGCGGCGGTCACCGCCGCGCACCACGGCCTGAAGGTGATCGTCGCGGAAAAGGCCGGCCAGTTGGGCGGCACCAGCGCGTGGTCGGGTGGCTGGTTGTGGGTGCCGCGCAACCCGCTGGCGGTCGCCGAAGGCATGCTGGAGCACGGCGACGCACCAGAGCGCTACCTGCGCGCGCAAACCCACGTCGCCGAGCTGTGCCCACGCCAGCGCGCGTTTCTGCGCCATGGCCCGGAAATGGTGGCGTTCTTTCAGCAGCACACCGCCGTGCAGTTTCAGGCGGGCAGCAAACTGCCCGACATGCGCGAGGGCGATGGCAGCGCACGGGGTGGGCGAGCGCTGTGTGCGCTGCCGTTCGACGGGCGCCGGCTAGGGCCCTGGATACACAAGCTGCGGCCACCGCTGGACATCGTCAGCCTGGGCGGCATGGGCATCGCCGGGGGTGCGGACATGGCCGCTTTCTTCAACGCCAGCCGCTCGCCAAGCGCGGCCTGGCATGTGGGCAAGCGCCTGCTGCGCCACGGCCGCGACCTGCTGCTGCATCGGCGCGGGTTGCAGCTGGTCAATGGCAATGCGCTGGTGGCGCGCCTGCTACGCAGCGCGCTGGACCTGGGCGTGACGCTGCTCACCGACAAACCCGCCGTGCGCTTGCTGGGCGAGGGGCGCATCAAGGGTGCGCAGTTTGGCGATGGCCAGCAGGTCCATGCGCGGCGTGGCGTGGTGCTGGCCTGCGGTGGCTTCGCCCATGATCGTCAGCGTATCGCCCAATGGATGCCGCACGCGCCGCAGGGTGCCGGCCATTACTCTGCGGCCCCACCGGAAAACACCGGCGACGGCCTGCGCCTGGGTGAGCAGGCAGGCGCGCAGGTCGGCACGGTACTGGCACATGCGGGCGCCTGGGCACCGGTTTCACGGGTGCTGCGTGGCGATGGCAGCGTGGGGCATTTCCCACACCTGATCGACCGCGCCAAACCCGGTTTCATCGCCGTGCGCCGTGACGGTCGGCGCTTCGTCAACGAAGCCGACTGCTACCACGACTTCATGAATGCGCTGTTCGCCGCCACACCCGAGGGTGAGCCAGCGCAGGCCTGGCTGATCTGCGATCACGCTGCGCAACGGCGTTACGGCATCGGCTGGGCCAAGCCCTTCCCCTTCCCTACCTGGTTTTACCAACGCCGTGGCTACCTGTTCAGCGGTAAAGACCTGGGGCAACTGGCAGCGCGTTGTGGCATCGATGCCCAGCAGCTCGAGCGCACCGTGGCGGCTTTCAACCAGCATGCGGCGCTGGGCGAGGACCCGGCTTTTCAGCGAGGCGCCTCGGCCTACAACCAGGCGCAAGGTGAGCCGAAGCACGCGCCCAACCCTGCGTTGCGGCCACTGCTGCGCGGGCCGTTCCATGCAGTGCAGCTGCTGCCGGGCAGCCTCGGGACGTTTGCCGGGCTGGCCACCGATGCGTCGGCGCAGGTGCTGGGTGAAACGGGCCAGCCGATACCCGGGTTGTTTGCGGTGGGCAACGACATGCACAGCATCATGGGCGGGCATTATCCCAGTGGCGGGATCACGCTTGGGCCGGGCATGACGTTCGGGTATCTGGCGGGCTTGAGGTTGTGTGGGCTGCATTGACCTGCCTGGCTGCAAGGTCGGCACATGCGCCTGCCGACTTTGGCTTACGCCTTGCCGATCTCGGGCACCAGCATCCACTCCGCGCTGTCGTTCCACACATCCATGCGCACGATCTTGCCCGCCTTCACTTCGAACCGATCAAGGTACCGGTTGCCTGAAAAACTACGGCCATCCGGCCATTGGCCATAGAGCGTACCGTTGGAATACACCACCGTATGGTCATCGCGTTCGCACCAATCGAATTGCCCGAGCTGCTTTTTCACCCAGGTATAACGCGCGCCGTTGAAGGCGGTGATGTCGGTCGGCGTGGGCATCGCCCGGCCGCCGGTGAAGGTAATGCGCACGTCGTCGCTCATGAACGTGGCGGCGCGCACCGGGTCGGGTGCCATGGAAGCGGCGAGGAAGTCGCGGACGAGCTGTACGGCGCTGTTGCTGTCGGTCATTTCAAGTCTCCGAGGTTGTCCAGAATGGGGCGTCTGCCCCCAGCGATGCCTTGATCCAGTGCACACAGGGGGCGCTGAACCGAGTGGCGCAAGCCCCAAACCACGGGGTGTCCAGAGTATTTTCCAGATGGCACCTGTTTTGCTAGCACATTTTTATAAATTGCTAGCAATCAGGAGTTCACGCCATGTTCACCCGTTCCTTGCTGCGTCGCTGGTTGCCCTGTGCAGCCCTTTCCCTGGCCTGCTGCACAGGCTTCGTACAAGCCGCCGAGCCGATCAAAGTGGGCCTGGTCGCCGCGCTCTCGGGGCAGTCCGCCAAGTCTGGCGAGGCCCTCACCCGCGGCCTGACCCTGGCCATCGATGAGATCAACGCCAAGGGCGGGCTGCTTGGCCGGCCCGTGGAGCTGGTGCGCCGCGACGACGAAAGCAACCCGGCCAAAGGCATGCTCGCGGCGCGCGAGCTGATCCAGCGGGAGAAAGTCAGCGTGCTGTTCGGCGGCCTCGATACCCCGGTCTCGCTGGCCATCGTGCCGCTGGCCAACCAGCTGAAAACGCCGTTCATGGGCATTTGGGCGGCCGGCACCAAGATCACCGAGAACGGCGCGAAAGATAACTACGTGTTCCGCGTCTCGGCAGTGGATGAACAGGTCGACGAGGCGCTGGTTGCCTATGGCCTGCGCCAAGGCATGAAGCAGCCGGGGCTGATCCTGGCCAACAACCCTTGGGGTGAATCGAACCTGGCAGGGCTTCACGCCGCCCTGGCCCGCCGCAACATGGCCCAAGCGCCGGCCGAGCGCTTTGAAGACAGCGACCTGGACATGGTGCCGCAGCTCACCCGCCTGAAAAACGCGGGCGTCGACACGCTGCTGCTGGTCGGCAACGTCGGGCCTTCGGCGCAGGTGGTCAAGTCCCTGGAGCAGATGGGCTGGAACGTACCGGTGGTGTCGCACTGGGGCCCGGCCGGTGGGCGCTTTGGCGAGCTGGCGGGGCCTGGTGCCGGCCGCGTGCACTTCGTCCAGACCTTCGTGTTCAGCGCGCACAACAGCGCCCGCGGCGATGCCTTGCTGGCTGCCCTCAAACAGCGTTACCCGCAGGTCAAGACATTGGCCGACGTGACCCCAGCCGTGGGCATCGCCAACGCCTACGACGCCATGCACCTGGTGGGCCTGGCGATCGACAAGGCCCAGGACACCCAGGGCGTGAAGGTGCGCGACGGCTTCTACGCCATCAGCGAATACCCCGGGCTGATCAAGCACTACCAGCAGCCCTTCACCGCTGACCGCCACGATGCGCTGGGCCCTGACGACTATGTTTTCAGCCGCTTCGATGGCGACACCATCGTGCCCGTGACGCCCTGAGCAGAGGCCTTCGAGATGATTACTACCGCACTGGTCAGCGGCCTGGGCCTGGGCAGCATGTACGCGCTGCTGGCCCTGGGCTTTCACCTCACCTACGCCGTGTCGCGCACGGTCAACTTTGCCCAGGGCAGCGCGATGATGGTTGGCGCCGTACTCGGCTACAGCTTGGCGGTGACCTGGGGCTGGCCGCTGTGGCTGGCACTGCCGACCACCCTGGTGCTGTGCGCGGTGCTGGGGCTGGCGATCGAGCGCTTCCTGGTCCGGCCCTTCCACGCTCGCGGTTCGGACGCCTGGTTGATGGCGACAGTGGCGGGCGGGTTATTGCTGGACAACCTGGCGATGTTCACTTTCGGCAAGGAACCACGGCAGTTCGGCAGCGCCCTGGCCAGCCTGCGCCTGGACCTGGGCGACAGCAGCCTGAATGCCGTGCAGCTGGCAATCCCGCTGGCCGGTGCCGGGGTGGCGGCAACGCTGTTCTGGGTGCGCCGGCGCACGCAACTGGGCCTGCGCCTTGAAGCCTGCGTGCAGAACCCGAGGGCGGCACGGTTGATGGGCATCGAAGTAAACCGGGTGGTGGCAGCGGCGTTCGCCCTGTCCACGGTGTTCGCCGCGTTGGCCGGCTTGCTGATCGCGCCGCTCTACAGCGTGCATGCCGACATGGGCACGTTGTTCGGCCTGAAGGCATTCGCCGTGGCCATCCTCGGCGGTATCGCCAGTGCCGGCGGGGTGTTTGCCGCCGGCTTGCTGTTTGGCCTGCTCGAAGCGCTGGTCACGCTGTATTTCGGCTCTGCGTTCACCCAGTTGCTGTGCTTTGCACTGGTGATCGTGGTGCTCGCGGCACGTCCTGACGGCCTGTTCGGCCGCAAACTCTGGGTGAAGGTATGACCATGCGCGAACGACTCGCCCCCCTTGGCCTGGCCCTGTTCGGGGTCGCCAGCCTTGGCCTGGCATTGGGCCTGGACAGCTACTGGCTGTTGATCCTGACCTTGTACGCACTGGCGGTCACCGTCGGCGTGGGCCTGAATATCCTGATCGGCTTGTCCGGGCAGATGTCCTTCGGCCACATCGCCTTCTATGCCATCGGCGCCTACCTGTCGGCGCTGCTGACGCTTGCCGGCCTGCCCCTGGCAGCTGCATTGCCCTTGGCCGGCCTTGGCTGTGCGCTGCTCGGCGGTTTGTTGGCGATCCCGGCGCTGCGGGTCAGCGGGCCGTACCTGGCGATGATCACCATTGCCTTTGCCCTGGTCGTGCACAACGGCTTGATCGAGTGGCGCAGCGTGACCGGTGGGGCCAATGGCCTGATGGGCATCCCGCTGCCGCAGGTGGGTACGCTGGACCCAGCGTTGCCGCTGGCGCTGGGCGCCGTGCTGCTGATGCTCGCGGCGCTGCTGTTCTACTGGAGCCTGCAGGGCAGCGGCTGGGGCCTGGCAATGCGGGCGGTGAAGGCTTCGGAAATTGCTGCGCGCTCGCTTGGCGTCAACCCGGTGCAGACACGCACCTTGGCCTTTGCACTTTCGGCAGGCCTGGCGGGCGCGGCGGGTGCGCTGGTGGCCCCGGTCCTGATGTTCATCAACCCGGCGGCGTTTCCATTCTCGCAGTCGATCCTGTTCGTCCTGGCGGTGATCGTCGGCGGCGCCGGCATGCTGTTCGGGCCAGTGCTCGGCGCGCTGGTGATCGTGCTGCTGCCGGAGTTGCTGGCGGATTTTGCCGAGTATCGGCTGCTGGCGTTTTCGGTGTTGCTGCTGGCGGTGCTGTGGGCGGCGCCGCGCGGTGTGCTGGGCAGCCTTGGGCGGCGCTTCTGGCGGCCGCGGCACGAGCCGGTCATGGAGCAGCCCGATAACAGCGTGCTGCAGGGGTTCTTTGCCGGTGGCGCGCAGAACGGGCTGAGCGTCGAGGGCATCGGCATCCGCTTTGGCGGCGTGCAAGCCGCGCAGCAGGTCAGCCTGCAGGCCTTGCCTGGCAGCATCACCAGCCTGATCGGGCCCAACGGTGCGGGCAAATCCACCGTGCTCAACCTGATCAGTGGTTTCTACCGCACCGACAGCGGCTCCATCCAGCTGGGCCGCGAACTGGCCGGGCAACCCGCCTGGCGCATTGCCCGCGCCGGCATCGCCCGCACCTACCAGACCACCCAACTGTTCGGCGAACTGAGCGTGCTGGAAAACCTGCTGGTGGCCTTCCAGCAAGGCGCCATCGAACGGCCGTGGCCGCGTCAGCAGGCCAGCCGCAAGGCCTTGGCGACCCAGTTGCTGGCGCTGGTCGGCTACCGTGGCAACCTGCACGTCGCGGCCGATGACCTGCCCCACGTCGACCGCCGCCTGGTCGAGATCGCCCGGGCGCTGGCCAGCCGGCCGCAGGTGCTGCTGCTGGACGAGCCTGCCGCCGGCCTCGGCCGCCAGGACACCGACCACCTGGCCACCCTGCTGCAACGCCTGGCTGCATTCAACCTGGCGATCATCCTGGTCGAGCACGACATGCCGCTGGTGATGGCCGTGTCGCAACGGCTGCTGGTACTCGACGCTGGCAAGCCGATTGCCTGGGGCACGCCTGAGCAGGTGCGCTGCAACCCACGGGTGATCGCGGCCTACCTGGGCGGCACCGAGTACCAGGCGCAGCCGCGCGCGCAGGCCTGGGCCGGTTCGCGCGATGCCGTGCTGCACGTGCGCGACCTGTGCATCGACTATGGCGCCGCGCCCGTGGTCGAAGGGGTCGACCTGGTGGTCAACCCCGGTGAGCTGATCGCCATCCTGGGTGCCAACGGTGCCGGCAAGTCAAGCATCCTGCAGGCCCTCGCCGGCCTGCACCGGCCACGCGGCGGCAGCATCGTGCTGGACAACCACAGCATCGAAAGCCTCGATGCCAGTCAAATTGCCCGCCTTGGCCTGGCCCTGGTGCCCGAAGGCCGGCAATTGTTCGGTCAGCTGAGCGTGCGTGAAAACCTGCTGCTGGGGGCCAATGTGCGCCAGGACAGCGTCGATGCCGATGCCGAAATTGCCGCCATCCTCACCCGCTTCCCGCGCCTGCGCGAGCGCATCGACAGCCCCGCTGGGCTGCTGTCGGGCGGTGAACAGCAGATGGTCGCGATTGGCCGCGGGCTGATGGCCAAGCCGCGCATCCTGCTACTGGACGAACCGTCCCTGGGCCTGTCCCCGGCAATGATCGGCGAACTGTACGACGCCCTCGCCGCCCTGCGCGACGAAGGCGTCACCCTGCTGCTGGTCGACCAGATGGCCAATCTGGCGCTGCAGGTGGCCGACCGCGCCTACGTGCTGGAAACCGGCCGTATCGTCAAACAGGGCAGCGCCGAGCAATTGCGCGGCGACCCGCAACTGGAAGCCGCCTACCTGGGCGCAGGAGCTGCCGCATGAGCCGACTGGAATTGATCAACGTCCGCCTGGGTGCTGGCCCGGCGCTAAGCCAGCTGCTGATCGAAGATGGCCGTTTCGTCTCGCACCTGAGCCGGCCAGCCCCAAAGCTCGACCTGGGTGGCCGGCTGGTGCTGCCGGGCCTGATCGAGACCCACATCCACCTCGACAAGGCCTGCATCCTCTCGCGCTGCCAGCTACGTGAAGGCACCCTGGCCGAAGCCATCGCCCAAACCCGCCTGGCCAAGGCGGACTTCACCGAGGCCGACGTCTATGCACGCGGCGCTGCGGTGCTGGAGCAGGCCATCGTCCAGGGCACCACGCACATGCGCACGCATGTCGAGATCGACCCCGGCATCGGCTTGACCGGCCTGCGTGCAATCCGCCGCCTGCAAGCCGACTATGCCTGGGCCGTAACCCTGCAGATCTGCGTATTCCCGCAAGAAGGCATGCTCGACAACCCTGGCACCGAGGCCCTGCTGTGCCAGGCCCTGGACGAGGGTGCCGAGGTACTCGGCGGCTGCCCCTACACCGACGCCGACCCGCACGCCCAGATCCGCCGCCTGTTCGAATTGGCGGTGGCCTACGACCGCGACCTGGACCTGCACCTGGACTTTGACCTTCAGGTCGCTGGCATGACCCTCGGTGAGGTGATCCGCTGCACCCACCAGCATGGCTGGCAAGGCCGGGTCACCGTGGGGCATGTGACCAAGCTCTCGGCGCTACCGCAGCCCGAATTGATCAGCATGGCCCGCGCCCTGGCTGAAGCCGGCGTACAAGTGACCTGCCTGCCCGCGACCGACCTGTTCCTCACTGGCCGTGACCGCTTCCACAACAAGCCCAGGGGCGTGGCGCCACTGGCACAGTTGCATGCCTGCGGGGTGACCTGCTCGTTGTCGAGCAACAATATCGGCAACCCTTTCACGCCCTATGGGGATGCATCGCTTGTGCGTCAGGCCAACCTGTACGCCAACGTCGCCCAACTGGGCACACCGCAGGAGCTGCTGCTGTGCCTGGGCTGGATTTCGCGGCAGTCGGCGCGCCTGCTACGCCTTGCCGACTATGGCCTTGAGCCTGGCTGCAGGGCCGACTTCGTGGTGTTCGACGCCCCCTCGCCTGCCGAAGTGATCGGGCGCATCGCCGCGCCGCTGATGGGCTTCAAACAGGGTCGGCAGACTTTCAGCCGGCCACCGGCAGAGCTGTTCCCCAAGCAGCTCACAGCCCAGACAGTGCCTGACGCAGGTTGACCTCAGGCGCGTCCACTTCTTCGAGGGCCAACTGGCCCTCGAGCTCGTCCAGGTGCTCGATCATTTCGGCCACGGCGGCCTGCGTGTCACCGGCGCGCAGCGCCTCGATGATCGCCTGGTGCTCATCCGAGGCGCAGGGCGGGCTGTCGCCACGCTGGTAGAGGGCGACGATCAGCGAGCTGCGCACCATCAGGTTGCCGAGGATCTGGGCCAGCACCTGGTTGCCGCACACGTCCCCCAGCAACAGGTGGAATGCGCTCAACTCACGGACGATGGCGCGCCGGTCAGTGCTGGCGGTCGCGGTGCGTTCGTTGTGCATGTGCTGCTCGATGCGCGCCTGCTGCTCGGCGATATGCGCCGGGGTGATGGCCTCGACGATGGCCCGCTCCACCGCGCGGCGGGCGGCGAAGATTTCCCGCGCTTCGCGGGCGCTGGGTTGGGCCACCGTCGCACCACGGTTGGGCTCGATGTCGACGATACGCTGCATGGCCAGGCGCTGCAGCGCAGCCTGCACATGGTTGCGGTTGGCCTGCAAGGTCTCGACGATCTGCGCCTCGACCAGCCGCACGCCAGGGCGCAGCCGGTGCTGGGCGATGGCATTGGCGAGCATCTCGGCGATGCGCTGGACTTCCTGTTGCTTGCTGCTGACCACCTTGCCTTTCATCCAGACCTCAAAACCTGCAAACGCATTCGGCCGGCATTATCCGCCGGCCCATGCGCCGCGGCAATCGTGCGCTTCAGGCCTGCTGGCCGAGGGCACAGCCCTGGCTGCGAGGGTCGTAGGCGGCGCTGCGGTTGCCGTCAGCATCGATGGCGATCACCCCGGCCAGGCCCATCAACGGGCTGAGCGCGGGCGTGGTTTCAAGGGCATGGCCACGTTCTGCCAACCCTTCCAGCACCGATGCGCCGACATCGGCTTCCAGCTTGAGGTTGTCGGTGCTGTCGAAGAAGCTTCGGCCCAGCAAAAAGCGCGGTGCCCGCAATGCCGCTTCGGCGCACTGCTGGTAGTCGATCAGTTGGGTGGCAAGCACCATCTGCGTCTGCGGCTGGCCATCGCCACCCTGGGTGCCGAAGAACCAGCGCCGCCCATCGTCGGCCAGGTACGCCGAAGGGTTGAGCGTATGCGCCGGCCGCTTGCCAGGTGCCCAGGCATTGCAGTGCCCCGGCTGCGGATTGAAACCTGCCGCGCGGTTGTGCCAGAGGATGCCGGTGTCGCCGAGGATGCAGCCGGAGCCAAAGTCGTGGAACAGGCTCTGGATCAGGCAGGCGCTGCGCCCTGCGCGGTCAGTGGCGGCCATCCACACGGTGTCGGCGGGTTGTCCGGGTTCGGCCCAGGGGGTCGCCTGCTGCTGATCGAGCATGGCGGCAGGCTGGGCAAGGGCGTTTTCGAAGGCCCAACCACTGGCGAGCGGGTCGTGCAGTTGCTGGTTGCGTTGCAGCAGGCCCTGCTTGATGGCCTCGACCAGCAGGTGGTAATAGCGCGGTGAGCCGTTTGCACCCAGGTCCAGGGCTTGCAGGGCCGCCATGGCGCGCAATGTGTAAAGCCCCTGGGTGGGCGGCGCGACGTTGTACAGCCGGCCATTGCGGTAACGCACCGAGATCGGCGCTGCCAGGTGGGCGTTTGTGGCGCGCAGGTCATCGACGGTCAGGCCGCAGCCCAGGGCATCGAACGCCACGCCAAAGGCCTCAGCCAGTTCGCCGTGGTAGAAGTCCCCCGGCCCGCGCCGTGCCAGTTGCTCCAGGCTGTTGGCCAGGGCGGGTTGGCGCAAGCGGCCACCCGCGCGCGTGCACAAGGGCTGCAGGCTGGGCAGGGTTTCGATGAGGCTGGCGCGGTGTGCCTGCCAGAACAGCTGCGAAGGCGACACCTCCACGCCATCACGGGCCAATACCGCGGCACCGCTGAGCAGGTCGGCCCAGCTCAACCGCGAGCCCCACTGCTCACTGAGCACCTTGGCCCTCCCCCAACTGGCCATGGCCCCGGCCGTGGTCGCCACCGAGGCGGGGCCGCGCAGGCTGATCGCACCCGCTTCCGGCAGGCGCCTGCCCGCCTGGCCGATCCCGATGATGGTGCGTACCTGGTCGTCGTGGACCAACCACAGTGCATCGCCGCCAAGGCCGGTCATGTGCGGGTAGACCGCCGCCAGCACCGCACTGGCAGCGAGCATCGCGTCGATGGCGGTACCGCCGCCGTCCAACACTTCAAGGCCTGCCGCGCTTGCCAAGGGGTGTGGGGTGCACAGCACGCCGCCGCGGGAATGGGCAGTCAGAGGGTTGTTCATTGCTAGCTCCTTCAGGGATATTGCTAGCAATCAGCAAGGATCGTTCCCGGTGGTGGCGACGCAGGTAATTACCGTGGGATGTAGGCGCGGGCTTGCCGGCGATGGGCTGCAAGCTGCCCTTTAACTGCTGCTATGCGCTGGGTTGGGCGCTTTGCAGGGGTGATAGGGGGCTGCTGCGCAGCCCATCGCCGGCAAGCCAGCTCCTACACGGCGCACGTCTTGAGGGCGATGGGCCGCAAGTTATTCAAACCAGCGCCAGTACAGCTCTGGCCTTCTCCAGCGCCATCCGCGCCCGCTGTTCGCCACTTACCCCCTGCTCCAGCAGCTGTCGGGTGGGTATCTCCAGGCTCAAGGGCACGGTCGCCGGCAACTGGCGCAACAGCCCAATCAGGTCGGCATCCCCCTCCCCCGGGAAACGCCGCTCGTTGCGGGCCTGGCGCAGGATTTCATCCATATCGGCAGGCACCGGGCCGGCAACGTCACACAGCTGCGCGTAGCGCATGCGCTGCGGCGCCAGCCGCGCCAAGTCGTCCAGCGACGATTGCGAGCGGTTGAAATGGAAGGCGTCCACCAGCACACATCCATTCGGGCGGCCTGCGTTGCCCACGACGCGCATGGCCTGGTGCAAGTCAGGCACATCCGTCCAGGGCATGAACTCCAGATGCGGGTGAATGCCGTAGTCAGCCGCCAGGTCGCACAGTTCGGCGAAGCGCTCGGTGAGGCGTGCTTCGCTGGGGTCGTTGCCCGCCACCAGTAGTTCGGTGCCACCCAGTTCAGCGCCCACTGCCAGGATCGGTTCGAAATCGGCAACGCGGGTGTCGGGCTTCAGGCGCAGGATTTCCAGGTCGAGCACCTTGATGCCGGTGTCACGCAGCCGCGCCTGGGTCTGCCGGCGCAGCTCGGGGTCGCTCGCCAGTGGGAAGTGCTGTTCTTCGAGGGTGGCCGGGACCAGGCGCAGGCCCACGTGGCTATAGCCGGCGCGGGCGGCCGCTTCGATCATTGCGGGTGGGGACAGCTCGAGTACCGTCAAGGCGGCCAGGGAAAAGATTCGGTCGGTCATGGTTGTTTCCTGAGGAAGGGTCGGGTTTACGCGTCAGGCAATGGGTTCGGGGGCGCAAGCACGGCCGCTGGCGGCGGCCTGGCGGATCGCTTCGATCAGCGCCAGGGTGCGGCCAGCGTCGGCGGCATCGGTGAGTGGCGCCTCTTCACCTCGGGCGACACGCACGAAGTGCTGCAACTGCAGGGTCAACGCCGCGCCGGCAGGGATGCCTGCCTCACCCTGCAGCAGCGGCGTGTGCCACCCCGAGTTGGCCTCGGCGTATTGCCAGTGCTTGAGCTGCGGAATGCTCAGCGCGCCCCGGGTGCCGGCCAGCAGGTAGCAGGGCTGGTCTGCCTGGCGCGGATAGATCGGGCTTTCACCCGAGCTCAGCTCCCAGCTCCACGGCGCCGCCACCGCATCGGAGCCGGTCAGGCTGCCCAGTGCGCCGTTGGCGAATTCCAGCAGCACAGCCGCACTGTCCTCGTTGGCGAAACCGCGCACGTCGTTGCGGGTGAACGCTTGCACCCGCACTACCTCGCCACACAGGTAGCGCAGCAAGTCCAGGTCGTGGATCAGGTTGGTCAGCAAAAACCCCGCGCCCGGCTCGCGGCGCCAGGGGGTATCGAAATAGCTGTCGGGTTTTTGCAGCTGCCACAGCGCAGTGACGTTGATCAGCCGGCCCAGGGCACCATCGGCGATCATCCCGCGCGCGCTGGCGATCAGCGGGTTGTGCCGACGGTGATGGCCGACCAGCACCGGCACGCCACGGCGCCGCGATGCCTCGACCAGCGCGCGGACTTCATCCAGCTGCACCCCGACCGGCTTTTCCACCAGCACCGGCACACCGGCCTCGACGCAGTCCAGCGCCGTGGCCACATGCAGGTTGTTCGGGTTGGCGACGATTACCGCCTCGGGGCGAACCTGCGCCAGCATCTGCCGGTGGTCGGCGTAATACGGCACGCCGCATTCACTGGCAAAGGCTTCGGCTTGCGGGCCAGGGTCGGCAACCGCGCACAACTGCGCCTCCGGGACCAGGCAGAGGTGCTGATAATGCTGGCGGCCCATGATGCCGGCGCCAACCAGGGCAATACGAAGGGGTGCGTTCAACGGGCAGTCCTCTTGTCTTTGTTGTTTTTAGCTATTTCGGAACTGTGTTCCACATTCAGCCATCGACAATTTAGAACTGCGGTCCGCTTTGCACTAGGACATTGAGCACAGAGTGTGCGGTTATCGACCGCTAATTTCAGGCGAACAGTTCGCTTGCCTGGCTGGCAGCCGACAGCTCTTGCGCTGCGGCCAACAACAGCGGCGCCAGGTCTGGCAGGCGCGCCGGCGAAAGGCGTGCGCTGGGGCCGGCGATGCTCAGCACGCCGATCACGTCACTACCTTGCGGCCTGCGCACCACGGCGGCCAAGGCCGAGGTACCGACTGCCGAGGTTTGCTCGACCCAGGCATAACCGCGCTCACGGGCGCTGGATAGGTAGGCCAGGAGGTCTTCAGGGGAGCGCGGGGCGTTCGGGCCAAACTGTTCCGGGTCGGCGATGCCCTGGCGCAAGACCCTCTGCAGCGCCTCGTCATCACTAAGGCTGGCCAGCCAGGCATGGCCGGAGGCGGTGTAGAACAGCGGTGCATCGCGGCCCATGTCGGGGTCGTAACGCAGGCCGGAACGGGCGCCCTGCGATTTGGCGATCCAGGTTTGCCGGCCACCGTCGATCACGCCAAGGCGCACCAGCTCGCCACTGTCCTGGGCCAGCCGGTCGAGGATCGGCTGGATGATGTCGGCACCGCTGCTGGACAGGTAGCGAAAGCCCAGCGCCACCAGTTTGGCGGACAACTGATAACGGCTGGTGTCGCGGTTCTGGCGCACGTAACCCAGCCGGACCAGCTCGGTGAGCATGCGATGGGCCGCGCTCTTGGGTATCTCCAGGCGCTCGGCCAGTGTTTGCAGCCCAAGCCCTTGGGGCTCGGCGGCAAGGCTGTCTACAAGACTGAAGGCGCGTTCGATCTGACTACCGGCCATGGTTAGGACCCTGAAATGTGGCGGATTGTGGAAGATGATTCCATATCGTTGTGGGTGATCGCAGCCGGGCCGCGTGGAAGTGTCCGGTTATCGACCAGTACTTGGCGGCGCGGCTTGCATCGCGACCGGGCAACCACGAAGAATGTGGAACCTTGTTCCAATAATAATACTGGAGACGCCACGATGCCCACCGACAGCTTGCAAGCCGAATGCGACGTACTGGTCATAGGCTCCGGCGCCGCCGGGCTGGCCGCCGCAGTGACGGCCGCCTGGCATGGGCTGCGGGTTACCCTGGTGGAGAAAGACCCGGTGTTCGGCGGTGCCACCGCCTGGTCCGGTGGCTGGGCCTGGGTGCCGCGCAACCCGTTGGCGCAGCGGGCCGGCATCGTCGAAGACATCGAGCAACCGCTCACCTACCTGCGCAATGAACTGGGCACACATTTCGACGAAAAACGGGTCAAGGCGTTCCTGCAAGCCTGCCCGCACATGGTCGCGTTTTTCGAACAGCACACTGCGCTGCAGTTCGTCGATGGCAACGCCATCCCCGACATGCATGGCGATACGCCCGGCGCTGCAACGGGCGGCCATCAGGTCATCGCTGCCCCATACGATGCGCGAGAACTCGGCGCGCTGTTGCCACGCCTGCGCAAGACCCTGCGCGAAACCTCGTTCATGGGCATGCCGATCATGGCCGGCGCCGACCTGGCCGCCTTCCTCAACATGACCCGCTCGCCGCGCGCTTTGCTGCATGTGTGCAAGCGCTTTGGCCGCCACCTGTACCACCTCGCCCGCCATGGCCGGGCCATGCACCTGGTCAACGGCGTGGCGCTGGTGGCACGCCTGGCCAAGTCCGCCGAAGACCTCGGCGTGAAGCTGGTCGAATCGGCGCCAGCCAAGCGCCTGCTGATGGAAGGCGGCCAGGTGCGCGGCGCCGTCATCGGCACGGCGCAAGGCGATGTGAGCGTCAGGGCCAAGGCCGTGGTGCTGGCTGCCGGTGGTTTCCCCAACGACCCCGCCCGCCGTCGCCAGCTGTTCCCCCGTGACCCCAGCGGCCATGACAACCTGGCCCTGCCGCCACTGTCGTGTTCGGGCGACGGCCTGCGCCTGGGCGAAGCGGCCGGCGGTGTCGTCGCCACCGACCTGAAATCGCCCGTGGCCTGGGCACCGGTGTCCAAGGTGCCGCACCGCGACGGCAGCGTCGGCCACTTCCCGCACATCATCGAGCGCGGCAAGCCCGGCATCATCGGCGTGCTGGCCAGCGGCAAGCGCTTCGTCAACGAAGCGCACGGCTACTACGATTATGTTTCGGCCATGCTCAAGGCAGTACCGGAGGGCAAAGAGGCCTGCTCGTGGCTAATCTGCGACCACCGTTTTCTGCGCCGCTACGGCCTCGGCCACGCCCGCCCTGCCCCGCTGCCGGCCTGGCCACACCTGCGCAGCGGTTACCTGAAGCGTGGCGGCAGCCTGGAACAGCTGGCCAAGGCCTGCGGCATCGACCCTGCCGGCCTGAGCGCCACGGTCGCTGACTACAACCACCATGCACGCCTCGGCCAGGACCCTGCATTCGGCCGCGGCTCGACGCCGTTCAACCGCAAGCAGGGCGACCCACAGCACAAGGGCCCCAACCCCTGCGTCGCGCCCATCGAGCACGGGCCGTTCTACGCGGTGAAGGTACAGCCCGGCTGCTTCGGCACCTTCGCCGGCCTGCGCACCGACGGCGATGCGCGCGTGCTGGACAGCCACGGCCAGCCCATCGCCGGCCTGTATGCAGCAGGCACCGACATGGCCAGCGTGTTCGGCGGCTGGTACCCCTCCGGGGGGATCAACCTGGGCCCGGCGCTGACCTTCGGCTACGTGGCCGGCCGGCACATCGCCGGCCACCGGGCTGATGAAGCAGCGAGCCCTCAGCAGAACAAGGTGGCCATCTAACGCGGGATCAGCGGGCGGTACGGGCCGGACGGCGCCGAGGCAACTGCGGTTTACCCACCCGTGGGAGGGCGGGCTTGCGCGTCAGCCACCTGCGCGGACGGCCTCGCAGCGGGCCTGGCGCCCACTGCGCCAGGCCCATCCAGCGCAATCCGCCGGGCCCGGCCGACGCCCCAGGCCATGGCGCGCGTCATCGACTCGCCGGGCCTGGAGTCGAACACCTCTTCGTGCAACGCCATGCCGCCCGCCGCATAGACGCCAATGAACATTTGCGTGTTACCCGTGCGCGACAGCCTCACCTGAACGTCGATGAACGTGCCGTCGCTCAATGTTTCGTCGTGAGTCCGATGATGAAGCATCGGGTCAGCCCAGGCCCAGAACAGATCACCGCGAATCCGCATGCCGCCCTCCTACGACTTTAGTCTTATACCGTAGGTTAAAAAGCTAGCCGACGGCGGTAGGGCTGCAACCCTGCAGGTCGAAAAAGCGAACTGAATCAGACAACTGGCAAGGGGCTATCAATCAGTGCCAGCCAGGCAGCTGCAGCCCCGTCACCGGGTCGTGTTCAGGCACCGCCACCTCGGCGATTCGTGCCAGCGCCTGGCTGTGCAGGCGTGAGTCGGGCCGCTGGATGGCGTAATGTTCCTGCCCGTGCGGGTAGGCGCCGACAACCAGAAAATCACTGCTGTGCTCCACGCAACGGTGGCCAGTGCCTGCCGGCAGTACCAGCACGTCGCCGGCCTTGACCGTCAGCGTCTGGCCCGCTTCGCCGCCCAAGGTCACCCTGGCCTGCCCGCGGGCGATGCCAAGGGCTTCATGGGCGTTGGGGTGGAAGTGGTGATAGTCGAAAATCCCGTCGCGCCACAGTGGCGTCCAGCGATGTTCAGCGAACATCGCTTCGAACAGCGCGGCCTTGTCGGCTGCAGGGTCGAACGTCAGCCGGTACAGCAACACCGGCAGTCGGCTGTTCGGCGTTGCCCCGTCGTCATCAAAGCGCAGGCGTTGCGCAAGTGTTTTTGAAAGGTCGGTCGCGTCGTCGCCAGGCATGATCAGCCCCCTGAAAGTGAGTGATTCCCCTGTGAACCGTGGACGATTGAAGAGGTTCCTGCCGGCCGACCAAGGCGCAAGTGGCGGCTATCGAGGTCAGCGTCGAGCACGTGTGAAGCGCCAGGGCATCTGTCGCATTTTGTAACTTCCAGCCGGATGATTTTACATGGACATCACCCACGAGCCTCTTTAGCCTACCGCCTCCGTTGAAATGGGGGACCCCGTGTGATGCAGCAACCAGGTAATCGAAAGCGTGCCCTGTGGGGCCTCCTCCTGCTTGCCGCAAGCACCTTTGCCAACGCTGACGATGCCCCCCAGAACGCACCGACGCTGGTGTACTCCTGGCCGGTCAATGCAGGCCCGCTGGACCCGCGTGGCTACGCGCCCAACCAGATGTACGCCCAGGCGATGGTGTATGAGCCGCTTGTACGCTACAGCGCATCCGGCACCATCGAGCCCTGGCTGGCGACGGCCTGGCAGGTGTCCGACGATGGCAAGGTCTACACCTTCACCCTGCGCGACGGGGTGCGTTTCAGTGACGGCACAGCGTTCGATGCAGCGGCCGCCAAAGCCAACCTGGACGCCGTCCTGGCCAACAGCCAGCGCCACCGCTGGATGGAACTGGTCACCACCCTCGACCACGTCGAGGCCCCCGACCGGCTCACCTTGCGCCTGGTGCTCAAACACCCCTACTACCCGACCCTGATGGAGCTTGCGCAGGTGCGCCCGCTGCGGTTCGGGTCGCCGCAGGCCAAGCCGGGTGAACCTGCCGGTACCGGGCCGTGGATGCGTATCGACTCACGCCTGGGCGAATACGACCGCTTTGCCCGCAACCCTCTGTACTGGGGCCCGACACCGGCCTACGGCGAGGTGCTGGTCAAGGTCATCCCCGACCCCAACAGCCGCGCCCTGGCCCTGCAAACCGGGGAACTGCAGCTGATTCAGGGCGCAGCAGGCGAGATCACCGCCAGCACCTTCGTGCGCCTGCGCGACCAAGGTTTCGCCACCGCGCTCTCGGCGCCGCTGGCTACCCGCAGTGTGGCCATGAACACCGGCCGTGGCGCCACCCGCGACCTTGCGGTGCGCCAGGCGATCAACCAGGCGGTGAACAAGCAGGCGATCATCGACAAGATCCTCTATGGCCTGGAGCCCCGCGCCGATACGCTGTTCGCCCCCAACATGCCCTATGCCGACCTGGGCCTTGAGCCCTACGCCTACGACCCGGCCCTCGCCGCCCGCCAACTCGACGCCGCCGGCTGGCGCCTGGCGCCGGGCAATACGGTGCGCAGCAAGGGTGGCGAGCCGCTGTCGATCGAGCTGGTGTTCCTCGGCACCAGCGCCCTGCAGAAGAGCCTGGCCGAGGTGCTGCAAGGCGAGCTGGCCAAGGCCGGCATGCACATCGAGCTGCGCGCCGTGGAAGAAGGTGCGCTGGTGCGCCGCCAGCGTGACGGCGACTTCGGCATGATCTTCGCCGACACCTGGGGCGCGCCCTACGACCCGCACTCCTTCGTCAGCTCCATGCGCTATGCCGGGCATGCCGACTACATGGCGCAACGTGGCCTGCCGATCAAGGACCAACTCGACCAGCGCATCGGCCAGGTGCTGGCCAGCACCGATGAGCAGCAACGCGCTGAGCACTACCGGTTCATCCTCACCACCCTGCACCAGCAGGCGGTGTACTTGCCCATTTCCTACCTCACTGCCATCAGCGTGCGGCGTGCTTCGGTGGCCCACGTGCAGTTCGGCAGCACGCTGTTCGACGTGCCGTTCGAAACCATGACGCCGCAACAGGAGCCCTGACATGCTGCGCTATATCCTCTTGCGGCTGGTGCTGCTGGTGCCGGTGATGCTCGGCGTGTCGTTGCTGGTGTTCGTGCTGCTGCACCTGGGCAGCACAGACCCGGCGTTGGACTACCTGCGCCTGTCGCACATCCCACCCACCGACGCCGCCATCGCCGAAGTGCGCCATGCCCTGGGCCTGGATCGGCCACTGTATGCGCAATACCTGAGCTGGCTGTGGAAGGCCCTGCAGCTGGACTTTGGCACCTCCTACCTGACCGGCCGGCCGGTGTTCGATGACCTGCTCTACTACCTGCCCGCTACCTTGCAGCTGGGCGGGCTGGCCCTGGCCTGCACGCTGCTGCTGTCAATCCCGTTGGGGCTTGTGGCGGCGCGTTGGCAAGGGCGCTGGCCCGATCACGCGGTCCGGGCGGTAACGTTCCTCGGCGTGTCGATGCCCAACTTCTGGCTGGCGTTTCTGCTGATTGCGCTGTTCTCGCTGTGGCTGGGCTGGCTGCCGCCACTGGGGCGTGGCGGCGCCGGGCACCTGGTGATGCCGGTGCTGGCGATCGCGCTGATGTCGATGTCGATCAATGCCCGCCTGCTGCGCGCCAGCCTGCTGGAGGCCAGCGGCCAGCGCCATGTCACCTATGCCCGCGCACGCGGCCTGCCGGCGCGCCAGGTCTGGGGCAGCCATGTACTGCGCAACGCCTGGCTGCCCCTGGTCACCGCCACGGGCATGCACATCGGCGAATTGATCGGTGGCGCACTGGTGATCGAAACCATCTTCGCCTGGCCCGGCGTGGGGCGCTTTGCCGTGTCGGCGGTGCTCAACCGGGATTTCCCGGTGATGCAGTGTTTCACCCTGCTGCTCACCGGCTTGCTGATGGTCTGCAACCTGGTGGTGGACGTGTGCTATGCCTGGCTCGACCCACGCAGCCGCCTGGAAGGGGTCAGCGCATGAGTGTCGTGGCCCTGCTCCGCCGCCCGGCGTTGGCCGGTCAAAACAGCCTGATGATCGGGCTGGTGCTGGTCAGCCTGCTGGCCCTGCTGGCCGTTTTCGGCCAATGGCTCGCCCCGCATGACCCCGACCTGGTCGACCTCGGCCAGCGTTTGCTACCCCCTGACAGCAGCCACTGGCTGGGCACCGATCACCTGGGCCGCGACCTGCTTTCGCGGTTGATCGTCGGTACCCAGCTGTCGCTGGGCAGTGTGATGCTGACCCTGGCCCTGGTGCTGTTGCTCGGCCTGCTGGTGGGCGGCGTGTCCGGCTTTCTTGGCGGCAAGGTCGACCTGCTGCTGATGCGCCTGTGCGACATGTTCATGACCTTCCCCACCCTGGTGCTGGCGTTTTTCTTCGTCACCCTGCTGGGCACCGGCCTGAGCAATGTAGTCATCGCCATCGCCCTGTCGCACTGGGCCTGGTATGCGCGCATGGTACGCGGCTTGGTCATCGCCCAACGCGGCCGCGAATACGTGCTGGCATCGCGCCTGGCCGGTGCTTCACGCTGGGCGCGGTTGCGCCAGCACGTGCTGCCGAACATCGCCGGCCCTTTGCTGGTGCTGGCGACCATGGATATCGGGCACATGATGCTGCACGTCTCAGGCCTGTCCTTCCTCGGCCTAGGCGTTACCCCGCCTGCCGCCGAGTGGGGGGTGATGATCAACGATGCCAAGGAATTCATCTGGACCCACCCGCAACTGTTGCTGTTGCCCGGGTTGATGATCTTTTTCTCGGTGATGGCCTTCAACCTGCTGGGCGATGCGCTGCGCGACCGCCTGGACCCTACCCGGGAGGTGCACTGAATGGAGCATTCGACACTTGAGCTGCAGGGCTTGCGTATCGAAGGGCGGGCGGGCGTGCTGGTCGAGGACGTCGATCTGCAACTGCGCCGCGGCCAAGTCTGCGCGTTGGTCGGCAGCAGCGGCTCAGGCAAATCCCTCACCTGCCTGGGCGCGCTCGACCTGCTGCCAGCAGGCCTGGCCCGCACCCACGGCCAGTTGCTGCTGGATGGCCAAGCGTTGCCGGCAGCACAGGTTCGCGGCCGGGTCGCCAGCCTGGTCCTGCAAAACCCGCGCAGCGCATTCAACCCGGTGCGCAACATGGCCAGCCATGCCCAGGAAACCTTGAAGCTGCGCGGTATCGGCGGCGCCGCTGCCCGCGCGCGCATGGCGCAGTGCCTGGAAGCCGTGGGCCTTGAGGACCGCGAGCGGGTGCTGCAGGCCTTCGCCTTTCAGCTGAGCGGCGGCATGCTCCAGCGCATGATGATCGCCTTGGCGCTGATGGCGCAAACCCCGTTCTTGCTGGCAGACGAGCCCACCAGTGACCTTGACGCCTTGAGCCAGGCGCGCTTTCTCGACCTGTTGATGGAGCTGGTGCAGCAGCATGGGCTTGGGGTGCTGCTGGTCACTCACGACATGGGCGTGGTCGCCCGCTGCGCTGATCACGTTGCGGTGATGGACGCCGGCCGCATTGTCGAGCGGCAAACGGTCCATGGCCTGTTCGAGCGCCCGGCCAGTGTGGCCTCCCGCACCCTGCTCGACGCCCACCAGACCCTTGCCGGGGGCACGCCATGACCCTGCTGCACGTCGATGACATCAGCCACGGCTTCCGCACTGGAGGGCTGCTGGGCAGGCGGGGCTGGCTGCAGGTGCTCGACGGCATCCAGCTTGAGTTCAAGGCTGGCGAGTCGGTCGGGCTGCTTGGCAGCAGCGGCAGTGGCAAGAGCACCCTTGCAAGGTTGCTGCTGGGGCTGGAAACACCCGCCCATGGCCAGGTGACTTTCGCCGGCCAGGATGTCAGCCGCTTGCGCGGGCGCCAGGCGCACGCCTTCCAAAGCGCCGTGCAACTGGTGTTTCAGGATGCCCCCGGCGCGTTCAACCCGCAGCGCAGCATCGGCTGGAGCATCGCCGAGCCACTGCGCCACCTCAGTGACCTCGACAGAGCAGGGCGTGAACAGCGTGTGCTGACCCTGCTGCAGCAAATGGGCTTAGGTGAGGAACATGCCCAGCGCCTGCCCCACCAGCTCAGTGGCGGGCAGCTGCAACGCGCCAATATCGCCCGGGCGCTGGCGCTTTCGCCCCAGCTGGTGGTGCTCGACGAGGCCCTGTCGAACCTCGACCGGGTGCTGCAGTTGCAGCTGCTGCAACGGCTGGAAGCCCTGCGCCGCGAAAGCGGTACCGCGTTCGTGCTGATCACCCATGACCTGAGCCTGGTGCGTTACTTCTGCCAGCGGGTGCTGCTGCTGGACGCTGGTCGTATCGTCGAGGACCGCCCGGTGGACGGTAACCTGAGCTTCGATCATGAAGTAGGCAAGCAGCTGCAAGCCGCCATGCTGCCGGCACGGCCATTCAAGCCGGAGGCGGCAAACCTGCGCACCGGCTGACACCCGCTGCTGTCTGTTCGCTACCGAACAGACCGGCCTCGCGCCGGCCGTGCAGACTGAGGGTCTGACCGGCCAGCTCGCGGTAACCCCGACACCATGGACGCCCCTTGGCTTCGCCCCCTCGCCTACCTCCAACGCCTGGCCAGCCGTGCCCGGGGCTGGCGCACGCCGCGGCACAGGTTCACCTACGAGAGCCTGCTGCGCTCGGAGCTCTACAGCGCCAAGCAGTTGGCCGACCACGGCATCTGGCTGGCCAGCCAGCATCGCTTGAGCCAGCTGCCTGCCGACGACTCGCTGCTCGATCGCCTGGCCGATAACGAGCGCATGCTCTATACCAGCTGTTCTGCCCTGGCCGCCAGCCTGCCCGGGGCCCGCCCGGCATTGCCGGCCGCGCAATGGTTGCTCGACAACTTTTACCTGGTCGAAACCCATATCCGCATCGCCAAGCGCCATCTGCCGTCCGATTACAGCCTGCAGCTGCCGCGCCTGGACAACGGCCCCTCCAGCGGCCTGCCGCGGGTCTATGACATCGCGCTGGAAACCATCTCCCACGGTGATGGCCGGGTCGATGGCGACAGCCTCAGCCGCTTTGTCGAAGCCTATCAGCACACCGCCCCGCTGACCCTGGGCGAGCTGTGGGCGATCCCGATCATGCTGCGCCTGGCGCTGATCGAAAACCTGCGGCGGGTGGCGGCCCGGGTAATGGCGAACTGGGCAGACCGCGACCTGGCCAATGGCTGGGCCGACAAGCTCAGCGAAACCGCCGAACGCGATGCCAAAAGCGTGGTGCTGGTGGTGGCCGACATGGCCCGCTCGGCCCCGCCGATGACCCCGGCCTTCGTCGCCGAACTGGCCAGGCGCCTACAAGGCCACGGCAGCACCCTGACCCAACCGCTGGCGTGGATCGAGCAGATGCTTGGCGAGTCGGCGCTGAGCATCGAGCGCAGTGTGCAACTCGATGCGCAACAGCAGGCCGTCGACCAGTTGTCCATCAGCAACAGCATCGGCAGCCTGCGCCTGCTGTCGACCATCGACTGGCGGCTGTTCGTCGAGCACCTGAGTCATGTGGAACAGGTGCTCAGCCAGGACCCGGCCGCCGTCTACCCGGCCATGGACTTTGCCAGCCGCGACCACTACCGGCACATTGTCGAACGCCTGGCGCGGCATAGCGCATTTGCCGAAGTACAGGTCGCACACGCGGCCATCGCGCTTGCCCAGGCCGCAGGCGCCGGGGCAGATGACCTGGCCAGGCATGTCGGCTACTTCCTGGCCGGCGAGGGCCTGCCTGCGCTGGAACGCCAGCTTGGTGCACGGCTTGCGCTCGCCGACCGTTGGCAACGCCTGTTGCACCGGGCGCCGCTGGCGTTCTACCTGGTGCCGGTGGTGCTGCTGTCAGGCCTGCTGGCCTGGGGCTTTCTCGGCACGATTGTCGGCGAGGGCTGGCCGGCCTGGGTTGCGGCGCTCATGGCCATCCCCCTGCTGCTTGCCACCAGCCGCCTGGCCGTTGGCCTGGTGAACTGGCTGGTCACCCTGACCGTCAAGCCGTCGTTCCTGCCACGCCTGGATTACACCCTGGGCATCCCGGCCGACGCGCGCACGCTGGTGGCCGTGCCCTGCATGCTGGGCAGTGCCGGTGATGTCGAGGCGCTTGTCGAAGGCCTTGAAGTGCGCTTTCTGGCCAACCGTGACGCGCACCTGCATTTTGCGCTGTTGAGTGATTTCGTCGACGCCCAGCAACAGACCTGCCCAGGCGACCAGGCCCTGCTCGACCTCGCCAGCGACGGCATCCAGGCCCTCAATGGCAAGTACCCGAACCCGGGCTGCGCGCGGTTTTTTCTGATGCATCGGCCCAGGGTGTGGAACGCCACCGAACGCTGCTGGATGGGCCGTGAACGCAAGCGCGGCAAGCTCGCCGAGCTCAACGCCCTGCTGCGCGGGCACGGTGCCGATTGCTTCATGCTTACCGTTGGCGATGTACACACGCTGGGCGATGTGCGCTATGTCATCACCCTGGACACCGACACCCTGCTGCCGCGCGACACGGCGCAGAAGTTCGTCGGCGCCATGCAACACCCGCTCAACCGCCCGCGTTTCGACCCCCAGACCGGCCGCATGCGCTCGGGATACGCGATATTGCAACCGCGGGTGGGCATCAGCCTGCCCAGTGTTTCGCGCTCGGCCTATGCGCGCCTGTTCGCTGCCGATGCGGGGGTCGACCCCTACACCCAGGCGGTTTCGGACGTGTATCAGGACCTGTTCCTCAGCGGCTCGTTCATCGGCAAGGGCATCTACGCGGTGGATGCCTTCGAGCAGGCCCTGGAGGGGCGCTTTGCCGACAACCGAATACTCAGCCATGACCTGATCGAGGGCTGCTATGCGCACTCCGGCCTGCTCAGCGACGTGCAGTTGTTCGAAGGTTACCCGGCGCGCTACAGCGCCGATGCCAAACGGCGTCACCGCTGGATCCGCGGTGACTGGCAATTGCTGCCGTGGCTGTTGCTAGGCCAGCGCAGTGGCGACCGGAGCCCGCTGAGTGCGCTGTCGCGCTGGAAGATCTTCGACAACCTGCGCCGCAGCCTGGAGCCCGCAGCCCTGCTGACGGTGTTGCTGTGGGGCTGGCTGGCCAGCGCCTCGCCCCTGTTCTGGACCATGGCGTTGCTGGGATTGCTACTGGTGCGCCCGTTGCTGGATGCGCTGTTGGAGGTGCTGCACAAGACCACTGACGTGCTGCTGGCCGAGCACCTCCTGGCAGCCCTGCGAACCTCGGGCATCTACTTTGTGCGAGCCGGGCTGTTCCTGGCCTGGCTACCTTTCGAAGCCAGCTACAGCCTGGGGGCCATCGCCCGCACCCTGTGGCGGCTGGCCGTGAGCAAACGCCGCCTGCTGCAATGGAACCCCTCGCAAACAGAGGAACGCAGCAGCGCCGATACCTTGCAGGCGGTGTACCGCGAGCAGTGGCTGCAACCGGCCCTGGCGCTGGCCTTGACCGGCGCATTGGCGCTGCAGCCAGGCACCCTGTTGCTGGCCTCGCCAATCCTCACCCTTTGGCTACTCGGCCCGGCACTGGCCTGGTGGCTTAGCCGCGCGCGGGTGCGCACCGCGTTTGCCCCCTCGGCCGGCGACCTGCGCTTTCTGCATCGGCTGGCGCGGCGCAACTGGGCGTTCTTCGACTGCCATGTCGGCCCCGCTGACCACTGGCTGCCGCCTGACAACCTGCAGGAGCCGCCCTTCCCCAGCATCGCCCATCGCACTTCACCCACCAACATCGGCATGGCCGTGCTGTCGCACCTGGCGGCCCATGATTTTGGCTATTTGTCTGCCGGTCGCCTGTTCGAACGCCTGGGCCACCTATTCGACACCCTGGACGGCCTGGAGCGCTACAAAGGGCACTTCTACAACTGGTACGACACCCACACCCTCAAGCCGCTGCCGCCGCTGTATGTGTCCTCGGTAGACAGCGGCAACCTGGCCGCGCTGCTGCTGACGTTGAGGCCCGGGCTGCTGGCGATGGCCGACACCCCGGTACCGCACCCGCGCGTGACCCAAGGGCTGCTGGATACCCTCGACATACTGCTCGAGGCGTTCGCCCAGGCAGGCCGCGAGGTCGCAGAATTGCAGGCGTTGCGCCGCGAGGTCGCGCAAGCCCATGCGCTTGCGCAGCCGCCGCCAGCCGCACTGATGGCGCTGCTTGCCGGCCAATTGCAAGGCCTGTTGAGCAAGTACGCCCTGCTCGCAGCCGATGACACGCAGGGCGATGAGTGCGGGTTCTGGCTGCAGATGATGCTGGAGCAGTGCCTGGACCTGGCCAGCGAGCTGCAAGCTGTGCAGCTACCGGGCAGTCATGATCCGGGGTTGCCTGGCACCCTGAGCTGGCAACAACTGGCAAACCTGGACCCAGGCCAGTGGCCAAGCGCCGATCAGGCCGCAGTGAGGCAAGTGCGTACCTTCGCCCTGCAGCGCATCGCCCAGGCGCAGCGGCTGGCGGCGCGCATCCCTGCGCTGGCCGACATGGACTTCAGCTTCCTCTACGACAACGACCGCGACCTGTTCGCCATCGGCTACAACGCTGACGAGCATCGCCTGGACGCGTCTTTCTATGACCTGCTGGCATCGGAAATGCGCCTGACCAATTTCGTCCTCATCGCCCAGGGCCAGGCCCCCCAGGCCAGCTGGTTCGCGTTGGGCCGGCTGCTGACCAGCAATGCCGGCGTGCCGGTGCTGCTGTCGTGGTCCGGTTCGATGTTCGAGTACCTGATGCCGCTGCTGGTGATGCCCAACTACGAGGGCACCCTGCTCGACCAGACCTGCCAGGCCGCCGTCAGCCGGCAGATCGAGCATGGCCACCTGTTGGGTATCCCGTGGGGCGTTTCGGAGTCGGCCTACAACGCGCTGGACACCCACTTCAATTACCAGTACCGGGCGTTCGGCGTGCCGGGGCTGGGCCTCAAGCGCGGCCTGGGCGAAGAGCGGGTGGTCGCGCCCTACGCCAGCACACTGGCGTTGATGGTGGCGCCCAGCGCCGCCTGCCACAACCTGCAGCGCCTGAGCGCACTCGGTATGGCGGGCCGCTTCGGGCTGTACGAAGCCGTGGACTACAGCGAAGCACGGCTGCCGCCCAGGCAAGAGGCGGTGGTGATCCGTTCGTTCATGGCGCATCACCAGGGCATGAGTTTTCTGGCCCTCACCGCAGTGCTGCTGGACCAGCCCATGCAACGGCGCTTCGCCTGCGACCCACAGTTCCAGGCCAGCATGCTGCTGCTTCAGGAACGCGTACCGAAAACCGCGGCCCCGTACCTGCATACCCTGCAGTCACCGGCCGTCGACGGCGCAAGGGACAACGGTGAAGCGCGGCTGCGCGTATTTACCGAGCCCAACCGGCGCCACCCCGCCGTGCAGTTACTCTCCAACGGCCACTACCACGTCATGGTCAACCACGTCGGCAGTGGCTACAGCCACCACAACAACCTGGCCGTCACCCGTTGGCGCGAGGACGCCACGCGCGACGAGCTGGGCAGCTTCTGCTACCTGCGCGACGTCGCCAGCGGTGCGTATTGGTCCACCACCTACCAGCCGACGCAGCACCGCGGCCACAACCAGGAAGCGATCTTCAGCGATGGCCGGGCGGAGTTTCGCGTGCGCGAACGGGACTGCGACTGCCATACCGAGATTGCCGTCTCGCCCGAAGACGACATCGAGCTGCGGCGCCTGCACCTGACCAACCACGGCGACCAGCGCCGCACGCTGGAGCTGACCAGCTACGCCGAAGTGGTGCTGGCGCCGGCGCTGAGCGACGCGCTGCACCCAGCCTTCAGCAAGCTGTTCGTGCAGACCGAGCTGATCCGCCCGCTGCAGGCCATCCTCTGTACCCGGCGGCCGCGCTCGCTGCTCGATGCAACGCCCTGGATGTGCCATGTGCTGGCGGTGCATGGTGTGGATATCGACGCCATTTCCTATGAAACCGACCGCGCCCGTTTCATCGGCCGCGGCCGCACCCTGCGCGCCCCGGCAGCCCTGGACCGGCACACCGAGGCGCTGTCCGGCAGCGCCGGGCCGGTGCTCGACCCTATCGTCGCGATCCGCTGCCGCATCACCCTGGCGCCTGGCCAAGCCGCCACGGTCGACCTGGCCACCGGCGTGGCCGACAGCCGCGATGCGTGCCTGCAACAGGTCGCCCGATACCGCGACCGGCACCTGGCCGACCGGGTCTTCGACCTGGCCTGGCCGCACAGCCAGGTGCTGTTGCGCCAGCTCAACGGGTCGCTGAACGATGCCCGCTTGTTCGAACAGATGGCGGCATCGATCATTTACCCCAATGCGCTGATGCGCGCCAGTACAGCGCTGCTGGCCAGCAACCGGCGCAGCCAGTCTGGCCTGTGGGGCCAGGGGCTGTCGGGGGACCTGCCGATCGTGCTGGTGCAGATCGGCGACCTCGCCAATATCGAGCTGGTCAAGCAGATGGTGCTTGCCCATGCCTATTGGCGGCAGAAAGGCCTGGCACTGGACCTGGTGATCTGGAACGAGGACCAGGCCGGCTACCGCCAGCAACTGCAGGAAATGATCGTCGGCATCGTCACCTCTGGCAGCGAAGCGGCGCTGCTCGACCGCCCCGGTGGCATCTTCGTGCGCCCGGCGCAGCAGTTGTCCGAAGAAGACCGCGTACTGACGCTGTCGGTGGCGCGGATGGTGCTCAGCGACAGCCAGGGCACGCTGGCCGAGCAACTGCATCACCGCCGCCCTCCAGCGGCGCCTGCCGCCTTCGCGCCCACGCTGGCCAACGCCCGGCCCATGCCCGCCAGCCGCTCGCTGCCGGCTGCCCCTGCATTGCAGCTCGCCAACCGGTATGGCGGCTTCAACGCTGATGGCCGCGAGTACGTCATTGCCCATAGCCCCGGCGCGCCACCACCGGCGCCGTGGGTCAACGTACTGGCCAACCCGCGGTTTGGCAGCGTGGTGTCGGAAGCCGGCAGTGCCTACAGCTGGTACGAAAACGCCCACGAATACCGCCTGACGCCCTGGCACAACGACCCGGTTGCCGACCCTGGCGGCGAAGCGTTCTACCTGCGCGACGAGGACAGCGGCCGCTGTTGGTCGCCTACCCCGCAGCCCTGCCCCGGCCCTGGCCGCTATCGCACCCGGCATGGCTTTGGCTACAGCGTGTTCGAGTATGCCGATGATGAGCTGGACAGCGAACTCTGGGTGCACGTGGCGCTGGATGCACCGGTCAAGTTCAGCCGGCTCAAGTTGCACAACCGCGCCGCGCGGGCGCGGCGCTTGTCGGTGACCTGCTTCGTGGAATGGGTGCTGGGTGACCTGCGCAGCAAATCGGCGCTGCATGTGGTCAGCGAGGCCGACCCGGTCAGTGGCGCGCTGTTCGCCCGTAACGCGTTCAACATCGAGTTTTCCGGGCATGTGGCGTTTCTTGATTGCGACCTGCCGTCGCAAGGCATTACCTGTGATCGCAGCGAATTCCTTGGGCGCAACGGTGATTACCCGTCGCCCGCCGGCCTGCGCCAGGCGCGGCTGTCTGGGCGCATGGGCGGCGGGCTCGACCCTTGCGCGGCGTTGCAGGTCGGCCTGCTGTTGGCGCCTGGCGACAGCCTGGAAGTGGTGTTCCGCCTCGGCGCCGAGCGCGATGCCACGGCCGCCAGCCGTTGCGTGCAACAGTATCGCGGGCTTCGCACAGCCATGGACGAATTGGACAAGGTGCAGCGCTACTGGCGCGAAACCCTCGATAGCGTACAGATCGAAACACCAGAACCTGCACTGGATGTATTGGCCAACGGCTGGTTGATGTACCAGGTGATTGCCTGCCGCTTCTGGGCACGCAGCGGCTTTTACCAGTCGGGTGGCGCCTTCGGTTTCCGCGACCAGTTGCAGGACAGCATGGCCATGCTCCACGCAGCGCCGGCCGTAGCGCGCCAGCACCTGCTGAGCTGCGCGGCGCACCAATATGTCGAAGGTGATGTGCAGCATTGGTGGCACCCTCCGATGCAACGTGGCGTGCGTACCCGCTGTTCGGACGACATGCTCTGGCTGCCATTGGCGACCAGCCGCTATGTGGCGATCACCGGCGATTACACGGTACTGGATGAACCGGTCGGCTACCTGGCCGGGCGTGCGCTGAATGCCGGTGAAGAGTCGTATTACGACCTGCCCGCCCACGCGAGCCTGGTCGAAAGCCTGTATCAGCACTGCCAGCGCGCCCTCCAGCACGGGCTGCAGTGCGGCGTTCACGGCCTGCCGCTGATGGGCAGCGGCGACTGGAATGACGGCATGAACCGCGTCGGCGAGCAAGGCCGTGGTGAAAGCGTGTGGCTGGGCTTTTTCGGCCATGAAGTGCTGCGCGCGTTCGGCAGCGTGGCCCTGCACCACGGCGACAGCAGCTTTGCCCTGCACTGCACGACGCAGGCCGCCGCCCTGGCGGAAAACCTCGAACGGCATGCCTGGGACGGCAACTGGTATTGCCGGGCCTGGTTCGACGATGGCCAGGTGCTGGGGTCGGCGAGCAACCAGGAATGCCGGATCGACTCGCTGACCCAGAGCTGGGCGGTACTTTCCGGGGTTGCTTCGCCCGAGCGCGCACGCGCCGCCATGACCGCGCTCGAGCACCACCTGGTACGCCGCGACCTGGGTGTGGTCAAACTGCTCGACCCGCCCTTCGACCGTGGCAGCCTGGACCCTGGCTACATCAAGGGTTACCTGCCGGGCGTGCGCGAAAACGGCGGGCAGTACACGCACGCGGCGATCTGGGCCGGCATGGCCTATGCGCAGTTGGGCAATGCCGCCAAGGCCTGGGAGCTGCTGCGCCTGATCAACCCGGTGCGCCAGGGCAGTGATGAGCTGATCGACACCTACAAGGTCGAACCCTATGTGATGGCCGCCGATGTCTACGCCCTGGCACCGCACATCGGGCGTGGCGGCTGGAGCTGGTACACCGGTTCCGCAGGCTGGATGTACCGGTTTATCGTCGAGCACCTGCTGGGCCTGCAACGCCGCGGTGACAGCTTGCGCATCCAGCCGCTGCTGCCGGCCCATTGGCCCGGCTTCACCCTGCACTATCGGTTTGGCAGCACCCTCTACCGCATCGAAGTGCGCAACGGTGCCGGCGCCGAATTGACCCTGAGCCTGGATGGCCAGTTGCTCGACCAGGCCACGCTGCCCTTGCAGGATGATGGCGGCCAGCACCACGTGATCGCCCAGTGCCAACCGTCGCCCTTGCCCACAGCCTGAGCCTCCCCTGGACTAGGCTTGTTGCCACAACAGCTGCCCGCGACGGTCCCACGCATGCAATCGGTGTTCAACCCCAAACAGAATTACCTGCTCGCGGCCTTGTCGGCGCAGACGTTCAGCAGGCTTGAGCCGCACCTGGAGCGCGTCAGCCTGCCGTTGGGCAAATCACTGTACGAATCGGGCGATACCCTGCGCCATGTGTATTTCCCCGCCGATGCGATCGTCTCGCTGCTGTACGTCATGGAAAACGGCGCGTCGGCGGAAATTTCGGTGGTGGGCAATGAAGGGCTGGTGGGCATTGCAGTGTTCATGGGCGGTGAAAGCACGCCCAGCCGCGCCATCGTGCAAAGCGCAGGGCATGGCTACCGCCTGCCGGGCGAACAGCTCAAGGAGGAGTTCAATCGCCATGGCGAACTGATGATGCTGATGCTGCGCTACACCCAGGCACTGATCACCCAGATGGCACAGACGGCGGTGTGCAACCGGCACCATGCCATCGACCAGCAACTGTGCCGCTGGCTGCTGCTGTCGCTGGACCGCCTGCCGGGTGACCAGCTGCGCATGACCCAGGAGTTGATTGCCAACATGCTCGGTGTGCGCCGCGAGGGTGTGACCGATGCCGCCGGCAAACTGCAGCGGTTGGGGGTGATCGAGTACAACCGCGGCCATATCCGGGTGCTCGACAGGGCACGCCTGGAGCAGCTCAGCTGCGAATGCTACGCGGTGGTGAAGAAAGAGACCGACCGGCTGCTGCCCTACCTGCCGCCCGTTTAGCAGCCCGCGCAGGCGTGCCAGGCAAAACAGGCTACGCTCGGTACTTCGAAGGCTCATTCGTCGCTCGGGCGGCTCAACGAGGGTGCAGCAATGGCGACAATCGAGACAACTGCGTTCGCGCAGGGGCTGTTGCAGGTGGAGAACAGCTGGCAGGCGTACCTCGCATCGCAAAAGCGGGCAGAAGGCCTGAGCGGTGAGCAGCTCAGTTGTGCGCTCAAGGTCTGCACCCGGGATTACGTCAGGTTTCAGAACCAGAGCCAGCAGTTCTATGCGGAAGTTCGCAAGCGCGTGGGGGATGCTGAAAAGCTGGAGAAAGACAAGGCGCTGTATCCACACCACTACCTCGACAAGCACTGACGGCGAACGCCCGTGGCAGCAACTTCCTTGAGTTGCCTGGGCGGGCCTCATCGCTGGCAAGCCAGCTCCCACAGGTTCTGCGGCGCGCTCGCGGGCTTTGTTCTCAGCGCGGCAGCGCAGCCCGAAGGGCTGGGTAATCTCCCACAGGTCCTGCATAGGGCTTGGGGCCGATGCCGTTGAAGTGGGAGCGCGCAGCCTCAGTTACTCACGGCTTCATTTTCTGCCACGGCTGGTAGCTGTACCGCTCCGCCTCCGAGGCTCGCGAAGGGTCTGGGCGGCCAGAGCCCTTCACGCTTTCCTTGCGCGCCTGCTCATCCCCGTGATCATCATGATCTTGCGCATTCGAGCCCTCGCCTTCTTCACTGCCCTCTTCGTCTTCGCCGGTTGGCCAGTCTGCTTCCTCATCGGGGTTGCCACCTGGGGCGTCGATATCGGTGAAGCTCTTGCCAATGGTCATACACACCTCTCGATGCTCAGAAGTCCTGAGCTTTCTTGAGTGTGCGCCTTCGCGCTTGGCAAAGGGTTTATATCGGACCAACAGCCCACTGCCTGCACCTGCTTCACCCACCTGTGAACTGCCGTCACACCCGGTATGACGCTGTGCCAGCTAATCCCGTGTGCCTTTGCCGCTTAAGGTAGCCCTGCAAGGCCGTGCAGCTGGCGGCCCATGACAACAACAAGCGTGCAACCGAGGTGCAAGCCGATGCGTGGCGATCAAGAAAAGACTAACAACAAGCTGGGGACTGGCTTGAAAGGCAGGCAGGTCACGATGATCTCGATCGGCGGTGTGATTGGCGCCGGGCTGTTCGTAGGCTCCAGCAATGCCATCGCCGCCGCCGGGCCAGCGGTGCTGGTGGCGTACGTGATCGCCGCGGCAATCGTGGTGCTGGTCATGCAGATGCTTGGCGAAATGGCCACGGCGCGGCCGGACACGGGCTCGTTTTCCTCTTACGCCGACCAGGCCATCGGGCGCTGGGCGGGGTTTTCCATCGGCTGGCTGTACTGGTGGTTCTACGTGCTGGTAATCGCCATCGAAGCCATCGTCGCGGGCAACATCCTCGGTGACTGGTTAGGCTTGCCGCACTGGTTCACGGCCTTTGCCATGACCCTGGTGCTGATCTTCTGCAACAGCCTCAGCGTCGGGTCGTTCGGCACGCTGGAATACTGGCTGTCGCTGTTCAAGGTGGTGTCGATCGTCAGCTTCATCGGCCTCGGCGTGCTGGCGATCTTCGGCCTGCTGCCGGGCTCGGCCACCAGCGGCATCAGCAACCTGTACGCCAACGGCGGGTTCGCCCCCAACGGCAACGTGGCCATCGTCGCCGCACTGCTGACGGCCATGTTCAGCTTTCAGGGCAGCGAGGTGGTGACCATCGCCGCCGCTGAGTCGCGTGACCCGAAAGCCAATATCAAGAAGGCCATCCGCGCTGTGGTATGGCGCCTGGGCCTGTTCTACCTCGGCTCGATGTTCGTGGTGGTGTGCCTGGTGCCGTGGAACGCACCGGGGTTGGCGCAGGGCTCGTACCAGGCGGTACTGACCGCGATGAACATCCCCTGGGCGCCGGGCATCATGAGCATCGTGGTGCTGGTGGCGGTCACCAGTTGCCTGAACTCGGCCATCTACACGGCCTCGCGCATGGCCTACTCGCTGGCACGCCGCGGCGATGCACCCGAGGCGGTTTCACGCACCACTGCCAAGGGTGTGCCACTGCTGGCCGTTGCCCTCACCTCAGCCGCTGCGCTGGCGGCACTGGCAGCCAACTACCTGCTGCCGGCCCAGGTGTTCCAGTTTCTGCTGGCCACCAGCGGCGCGTTGGCCCTGCTGATGTACCTGGTGATCGCCATTACCCAGCTGTGCATGCGCCGCAAACTGGTGGCGCTGGGCAAGCAGCTGGAGGTGCGCATGTGGCTGTTCCCGTGGCTGACGCTGTTCACCATCGTGCTGATCGTCAGCGTGTTCGCGATCATGGCGGCGTTCCCCGGGCAACGGGCCGAGCTGCTCAGCACCCTGGGGCTGACCGCCGTGCTGGTCGCCATCGGCACCTACCTGCAAAAGCGCCAGCCGGCGCTGTCGGCGCAGCGCAGCGCGTTGCAGTTCGAAGCCAGCACGCCGTGACGCGCCGTCACAGCGGCTGTGCCGCGCACGCTCTTTTGCCTTCTGTAACGCAGCCCTAACCTGGCTGTACCCCGGCCCACAGCGGGCCGGGCAATCCAACAAATCAAACTGTGGAAGCCCTTCATGAGCATTGCGCCAAAACCCGACGAACTGGCCATCCCTTATCAACTGCCGCAAGTGCCGTTCATGTCCCCCGACATGGTGCACCCCGGGGTACTCGGCAAGTGGCTCGAAGACGACCAGCTGTGGGTGCCGGTCACCGCTTCGGTGTCATTCAAGCCGCTGCTGCTGAGCGTCTCTGGCGGCTACTACATCAACCTGCTGCGGGTGCGTCAGAGCGGTGTGCTGTCGCGCCACCGCCACACTGGCGGGGTGCATGCGCTGGTGCTCAAAGGCCGCTGGTACTACCTGGAGCATGACTGGATCGCCGAAGAAGGCTCGTTCGCCTTCGAGCCGCCAGGTGAAACCCACACCCTGTTCGTGCCGGAAGACGTCGAAGAGATGATCACCTGGTTCCACGTGCAAGGCGGCTATACCTATGTGGACCCGCAGGGCGTCGCCGTGGGCTACGAGGACGTGTTCACCAAGCTGGAAACCGCCCGCGCTCACTACAAGACGCTGGGGTTGCCCGACGACTACATCGAGCAGTTCATTCGCTGAGCTGCCTCACCCCACTGGCGTAGCCACCGCTACGCCGGTTGCCACCCCGACGCGGCGCTGCCAGCATCCTGCTGATTGATGGAGGCAGAACATGGACAACTACTCACAACTGCTGGCCTTCCTCGGCGCCGCCGAGCACGGCAACTTTTCTGCTGCGGCGCGTGCTTGTGGCATGACCCCGTCGGCCATCAGCAAGCTGATTTCGCGCCTGGAGGACCGCCTGCACGTGCGCCTGTTCCAGCGCGGCACCCGCAGCCTGACCCTGACCGAGGAAGGCGCCGCCTACCTGGTCAGCGCCCGCGCGGTGAGCAATGCCATGGCCGAAGCCGATTCGCTGGCCGAGGCCTTCCCCACCCGCGTCAGCGGCACGTTGCGGGTGCACACCATGACCACCTTCGCCAAGCACCAGATCATCCCTTGGCTGCCGGAATTCCTCGCTGCCTACCCGGGGCTGACCGTGGATATCCAGGTGGGTGCGCAGTTCAGCGACCAGTTCGACCAGGGGCTGGACGTGGCCATCCACAGCGGCGTGCTGCCCGACTCGTCGCGCATCGCCCGCAAGATCGGCCAAAGCCGCTGGGTCATCTGTGCATCGCCCAGTTACCTGGCCGCGCACGGCACGCCTGAACACCCGGGGCAGCTGCTGCAGCACAGCTGTTTTTCCTTCGGCTTCAGCAGCGTGTGGAACACCTGGGGGTTCGTGGTCGATGGCCAGGCCGTCACCGTTCCCGTGGTGCCCAAGGCCACCTTCGCCCAGGGCGACTTGCTGCGCGACTTGGCACTCAGCGGCGCCGGCATCGTGCGCCTGGCCGAATTTCACATCGGCCAGGACATCCAGGAAGGCCGCCTGGTGCCGCTGCTGCAACGGTATGCCCAGGACAGCGTCGAACCGATCTACATGATCTACACCAACCGCAAACACCTCAGCCCACGCATCCGGGTGTTCCGCGACTTTCTCGAACAGAAGCTCGCGAGCAGCCCATGGAACACCCGCTGAGGCACAGAACAGGGCCAGGCGCACCGCCAGCCCTGTACCGCACAACAACACAGAGGTACACATGCGCAATCTCGTAGGCGATGTTTCCAGCGCCGCTCGCATCCTCCCGGCACTCGACGGCCAGGCCCTGTTCATCCGTAACGGCAAAGGCCCGCACCTGTGGGACGACCAGGGCCGCCAGTACATCGACACCGCACTGGGCTTCGGCGCCGTGCTGCTCGGCCATGCCAACGCCAGCGTCAACGCGCAGGTGGCCGAGGCCCTGGCCGACTCCGCTTCGCCTTCCTGGGCCCACGTGCGCGAGCACGCCGCCGCCACCGCGTTGGCGGCCCATACTGGCGCCCTCAGCCGGGTGATCTTCACCAATTCCGGCAGCGAAGCGGTGCACCTTGCCTGCCGTGCGGCGCGCGCCTATACCGGGCGCGGCCGCATCGCCAAGATGGCGGCCGGCTTCGACGGCTGGTTCGACGATGTCAGCTTCGGTAACGTCGGCTCACCCGAAGCCGCGTTCGCCGATGGCGAGCGCCCCGCCACGGCGCGCACCACGCTGCTGCGCTTCAACGACTTCGACGACGTCGAGCGGTTGTTCGACGAAGACCAGGACATCGCTGCGGTGATCCTCGAACCCATGCTCGCCAATGCCGGCTGCATCATGCCCGCGCCAGGCTACCTGCAGCACGTGCAGGCGGTGGCTCACCGCCACGGTGCGCTGGTGATCAGTGACGAAGTGCTGATGGGGTTTCGCCTGCATCCCGGGCTTGCCAGCCTGCACGCCGGCCTGGACCCGGACATCGCCAGCGTCGGCAAGGCCATCGGCAACGGCGTGCCGGTGTCGGCCATCGTCGGCAAGCCGCATATCCTCGCGGGCTTCGAGCAAGGCAAGGTACTGCGCGGCGGCACCTTCAGCGGCAACCCCCTGGCCTGCGCGGCGGTGCTCGCCACGCTGGAGCAACTGGACGCTGCCGACTACCCACAGCTGATCGCACGCGGCGAGCAGCTGCGCCAGGCCGTACAAGCGATCTTCAAGGCCCAGGGCATCACCATCAGCACCAGCGGCTACGGCAACGTGTTCGCCATCTGGCCATCCGCGCGTGCGCCGTCCACCTATGCAGAAGCGGCTGCGTTCGGCGATGCAGGCTTCAGCCAGGCCCTGCACCTGGCGCTGCGTGCGCAGGGGCTGCTGGTGATGCCGTCGCAGTACGGGCGGATCTACCTGTCGTTCGAGCACAGCGATGCAATCGTGGAGCAGATGACGCGCGCGTTCGAAGCAGCTGCTGTGCAGCTGGCGCCGCGTTTTGCCGATAGGAATTGATGAGCCACGGGGTCAGCATTTTTCTGGAAGCCTGAGCAGCTTCGCAGCCACCATCCAAATGGCCCGCTACGACATCAGGGGCGACTCGCACGGGGCGGCAGTGAGACTGGGGTGGAAGGCAATCAGGCTTCCACTCTTGCGTGTAGTCCATTTCCCAAACACAAGCGTGCCGGCCATTTTCCGTTGCGGGCGCGATGTGAGCGTTCTAGGCTCGGCCGATCACTTGAATCAGCGATCGGCTCGAGGCATTCCTGCCCGGCTCTATCGCAATGTCTCCAGGGAAGTATGCGTGCTCAGACTATTCGCCGCTTTACTCATGATGGTGCTGAGTACCAACGCCTGCCTCGCCAGCGTTGGTGAAGATCAAGCCAACTCATTTGCCAATCTTTACCTTAGGCTTTGCATGAGGCACGTCACAAATCTGGAAGCACTTCGAATATTGCTACGGCCGCTGCCAACCCTCCCTCCCGAACAAGCCGAGCCTTTTGTGAGCGGCCGCACTGCCGACATCTGGCCTGTTCCAGACAAACACGGAACGTTCTTGCTGGCAATTTCCCGAGAAAAGAACACCTGTTTCATATCTGGCCGCAGGGCCGACACGGAGGCGACAGTCAAGCTGTTCACCAAGCTGGTTGCAACGGCGCCTCCTCCGTTGATTTCAGTCCAGGTACAGGACGAGCGTGGGCAAACCCCTGCCGGAGAAACTCACACCCTTGCCTACACGTGGTCACTTCCTGGTGAGCGAACAAAAATGCTGTTCACCCTCACAACAGCCAAGTCTCAATTCGCACGGCTTCAAGTGCTGGGTTCGGCAGCATTCGTAACCGAATAAAATCCGCAACAAGCGTGCACACCCCAGCCCGCAGGATGGCCGGTCACGGTAAATCGCTGATTGCTGTGGCTTGATCCATCCGTTGCGGCTACCTTGAAGTTTCACTCAAGGAGTGCGGACATGGCCGATAAATATGTTGGAAAAATAGTCGGAGTTGGCACGGATAATGTGAATTACGTCATTAACATCTATCAGGATGAGACAGTGGAGCGCTCGCCCAATGGCATGATTCGACATCCCGGCTTAAAGCATTTTGAAATGCAGTTTGGGGGTGCCGTAAACAAGATTTCCGAACGCGAATACGAGATCGTAGCGACGGGCGTGAGGGTCACTGTGCAGGACAGCGACAGCTAGGGTTCACGTCATGCGGCCAAATCCCCAGGCCACCGCCCGCTCATAGTGTGCACCCGAGTGGGCCTGGCACACCGGTCACTCGGACGGCCCTGATCTGGATCGCCATGTGGGCATGATAGTATGCAGAACCCAGCGCGACTGTCTTGAGTGCAGGCTGGGCACCCGCAAAGTTGACGGTGTGCCTAGGCGCTGGATGAAACGCATTTGCACCACAGAAAGGAGTATGGATGGAGGTCTGTTACGACGCTGAGCGGATGACGCTGAGTTGCGATCAGTTAACAACCACGCTCGGCAGCAATGAAAGTGACATGTTGCTCGCGCTAATAGCAGGCATTACCGATAAAGAAGCGATCATCGCCCGGGTTTGGGGTGGGCGGGGGTTGATTGTCTCGGACAGCAGTTATTATAAAACCGTGCATGCGCTTCGTTCAAAGCTGGTTGATATTGGCGTACCTCGTGACAGTTTGAAGACGTTGCCTAAACGAGGTTTGATACTGCTTTGCGAAATCACCCTGATCTCTGCGGACCCTGCAGTTGAACGCAATATGCCATTGCACACTGCCCCAGATAGCGCTGGTGCGTCAGTTGTCGACAGTGAAGATACCCCTGGCAATGGCAGTCCGCACAACGACTGTGCCGACAAAAAGACAAACTCAGTTACGGCGCCCCTGCCGTTGCGTGACGGGTGGATACGCAGAAATAGCCACTTGTTCTTGCCAAGCCTCGTCATTCTTGGCGCTTTGTTGCCGGCTGTTTATGCCTACCTTATGTTTCACAAGCCCCCTGACCTGGAAGCGTGGAAGCGTGTATGGGCCAGTGAAGATGCAACGCTATATGCGGAAGCCAGTGAACGCATGTCAAAGGATGACGTGTTGACGGCGATGACGGGATTCGAGCCACCGCTGGCTTTGAAAGACAGCAACTTTTATATACGCAAGCCTCTCAGCCAACTACTGATCAGCTGTGTCAAACCAGAAAGCCACGGGGAGGCGTTGTGCGTAAACTATCTACGCGTTGGAAAAAAGTGATTGGCCTTACCTCCCTGGTTTCAATAGTGACCTTTGGAACTTTGATAGGCAAGTACGCAATATCCGTGTACAAAGATATCCCCCGGGCACCGTGCAGCGCCTCCATTGACTTCGTCCACGTGGAGGATGGAGAGGGGCTTTGGCGCGGCGTGGGGGATATGACGATCGACCCCAATGAAGGGGCCATTTATGTCTACTACCAAGTGGTAACACCGCACGGCGTGAAATACCTGTACGACCGACGGTTCGAGTTATCGATGACGCACCTGGATACCTCGCGGTACCTTTTCAAAACCCGCAGCGTTTCAATCTTCGATGGCGATACGGCGGGAGGCAACATCCCCTTCATGGCACGTGGGTTTCAAGGGGGTGTGATGACCTTCAATGCGTTTTCCGATTTCGAATACTACTTCAATGTGAACAACCTGGTTGTGGGTGTGTGCCATGTGCCGCGTTAGTCAATGTCACACGCCTGGAACCCGCAATCGCCGGTGACTCCGGCGCAGGGCCGCCCGTGCGCCACGTTGGGTAAGAAAAAGTAAGAGCCATCCCGCCCCATGGAAAGATAAGTAAGGCCACGTAGGGCCGAAGTAAAGCCCGTCGTATTCTCGCCAGGTACTGTGGAGCTCGAGTTGAGCAGGGTTCTTCGATGACCTGCTCGCACAACGTAGCCACAGGCCTGAAACGAACGCGAAGTTCGCGTTGCTGTGCGCTGTGGAACATTCAAGGTTGAAGCAGCAGCAAAAGGTGAGGTGTCAGTGCCAAGGGCATGTTTAATGGGCATGGTTGCTTTTATCATAGGGTGTGATCAGTCGTACGCCGACAGCGGAAAGCCCTGCCAACAGCAGAAAGATGAAATTATTTACGAAAGGGATCAGGCGATACGATCGGGCAATATATACAAGCAGCGAGGCTTGGAGTCGGCGTTATATCGGGTTGAGCGGTACTGCCGCGACGATGTGCCAAGCCAACGGGAGGACCGGTTGTCTCGGGCGCTGCAGGATGTCCAACGGAGGGAGGATCAGTTGGATGCTGCAATAGCGTCCGGCTCACCCAGAATGGTAGAAAGGTACAAGCAAAAACTGGAACAAGCGCGCGAAAGGTTGCGCCGTATTTCAGCGCAAGAAAGTTAGTTATAGCTTAAGTTTGAGCCTGGTTGATAGAGGTGTGCAATGAAGCCGTTGATGTCTATGGCCCCGTTTTTATTTTGTGCGCTTGTTTCTGGCTGCACCGCGAATGATTGGATTGAGATCGCGGGCGGCGTGATGCAGGGGCGTGATGATTACAATAAATCCCAGCGGACTGCGCGCTTGAAGCGCGCCAATGATGCTGCCGAGCGGATTAAAGCGAGAAAGTGAGTTGAGCACTGCAAATAAAGGTTTTACTTCTCGGGCATTATCATAAACCACTGCCAGTGGTCTACCTTCAGGTTTTCTCCATGCGCTACCTATGTATCCCATCAGCTTACTGCCTGATGGTTCTTTCCAGCCCTGCAATGGCGATTAATGATTTCTGGGCTGAAACCCTGATCTCCAGCACGAGCACGGCCACCACCTATTTAACATCCCGAGATAAAAAACTGATCGTCGGCACACAAGATGATGCAAGCACCTTCGTTGCAAGTAATGGCGGCATCAAGGGCGTCTATCTGGAAGCTGCGATGGAAAAATTTCGAACATCCCACCCTGAAATGGAGATCAGTGATATGGAGTTGGCGCAATCCATACTGGCCAGGGGTGTAGCCCAGTAAAAGGCCGGGGCCGCTTCGCGGCCCATCGCCGGCAAGCGCGGCTCCCACGGATACTGCGCAAGCCCGGAGACTGGTTACGCTCCTACAGGATCCCCGCCAAATCAGTAAGTTGGCGTTTGATCTGTGGGAGCCGGCTTGCCGGCGATGAGGCCGGTACTGACTTCAGGGCGGTGGGATGGTGTCCGCCATGAGTCGATAGCAGCCCCTCGTGGAACGCAGTGGCGATGCGTGCTGCGCCGATCACTGGATCAGTGGTACGCCACTCAGCGCCTGCAACTGCTCGAAGTCGATATCCGCATAGATCTCGACCACCCGCAGCCCATCAGAGGTCACATCCAGGACGGCCAGGTCGGTGTAGATGCGGCTGACGCAACCGAAGCCGGTCAGCGGGTAGGTGCACTCAGGCACCAGCTTGCTTTCGCCGGACTTGGTCAGGTGGTCCATCATCACGAACACCTGGCGGGCGCCAGTAGCAAGGTCCATCGCGCCGCCTACGGCGGGGATCGAACCTTCGGCACCGGTGTGCCAGTTGGCCAGGTCGCCTTTGACCGACACCTGGAAAGCGCCTAACACGGCAATGTCCAGATGGCCGCCGCGCATCATCGAGAACGAGTCGGCGTGGTGGAAGAACGCGCCGCCAGGAAGCATGGTCACATGCTGCTTACCGGCGTTGATCAGATCATCGTCTTCCTCGCCCGGCGCCGGGCTCGGGCCCATGCCCAGCAGGCCGTTCTCGCTGTGCAGGAAGACTTCCTTGTCACCCAGGAAGTTGGCCACCAACGTCGGGGCGCCGATACCCAGGTTAACGTAGGCGCCTTCCTGGATGTCTGCGGCCACGCGTTGGGCCATCTCGGTACGGGAGAGCTTTTTGGTGATGGTCATGGCAGGCCTCAGACAGCGTTGGCGATCAAGGAAGCGGTAGCGCCGGGGACGGCAACCACGCGCTGGACGAAGATACCCGGGGTGACGATGTGCTCCGGGTCAAGCACGCCGAGCTCGACAACCTGGTCGACTTGAGCGATGGCAGTCTTGGCGGCCATGGCCATGATCGGGCCGAAGTTGCGCGCGCCCTTGCGGTAGATCAGGTTGCCCCAGCGGTCGCCCTGGTGCGCTTTGATCAGCGCGAAGTCAGCGTGCAGCGGCATTTCCAGCACATACATGCGGCCATCGATCTCACGGGTTTCCTTGCCTTCGGCCAGCAGGGTACCGTAGCCGGTCGGCGAGAAGAACGCGCCGATGCCGGAGCCTGCGGCGCGGATGCGCTCGGCCAGGTTGCCTTGCGGCACCACTTCCAGCTCGATCTTGCCGGCGCGGTACAGTTCGTCGAACACGTACGAGTCGGACTGCCGCGGGAACGAGCAGACTACCTTGCGCACGCAGCCCGCCTTGAGCAGCGCGGCCAGGCCGATCTCGCCGTTGCCGGCATTGTTGCTGATGATGGTCAGGTCGCGGGCACCGGTGGCGATCAGCCCGTCGATGAGCTCGGACGGCATACCGGCCGTACCAAAGCCACCGACCATGATGGTCGAACCGTCGATGATGTCTTCTACCGCGCTGGCGATGGACTCAAACGTTTTGTTGATCAAGGCGAGCTCCTGGTGGTTCCTGGAGTAGGGTTTATCTGGTCAGTGGTCAGCCGCCAAGCCATGGGAGAATTACTGGGCCTCTCAGCGATTGGCGTTGTTTTGCTGATATGGCTATAGCGTGCCGCAAGACGCGGCAACAGTAGAGGGGGGGATGCGGGAATATGTGCGGTTACCGAACGATTGTGCGATTTTCGGTCGGGTGTGCCCACCGTTTAATACGCATCGTTACAAAGGCAAGACCGCGCAGCTAAAGCCAGTGACCGTGCCCATCGCATTGGCCAGCAGCGCCCGGTGACCCTTTACCGGCTGGTGGCCGAGAACACCCTCGAAGAACAGATCGTCGCCCTGCATGCCCGCAAGCGCGACTTGGCCGACGGCCTGCTCGAGGGTGGCGAGGTCAGTGCAAAAGTCGACGCTGATGCGTTGTTGAAGCTGCTTGCTGGCGCTGCGAGCTGATCATGAGCGTGGCAGCGCCGCCAGCACCGCACCGACCATGCTATTGAACGTAGCCGGCGAGTCCACCACGCGCGCGGGGGCGTTTGCCTCGCCGTCAGCACGCGTGGCGCGACGGGCCTGGTCGGCGGTGGCTGAGAGCTTGACGATCACCAGTTCGCGGCGGGGGTTGATGAAGATTTTCTGCCCGAAGCGCCCGCTGGCCTCGAACGAACCGTCACCGTCGTTTTTCTGGTACCAGTAATTGCGGTAGCTGTACCCAGGGCGGCCGGGGCCGAGGCTGCCCTGGGCGAACACTGCCGGGTCCGCAGGCTGGAACGTGCTGTGCACCGCCTGGTTGAAGCTGTCGCCCTTGGCATCACGCGCCAGTTCGCGGCGCACCAGTTCGGCGAAGCGGGCGGTGTCGCGCAAATTGCAGCTGATGCCGCCACTGGCCATTTCGGTACCGAGCGGGTCGACTTGCACATAGGCATCGTCCTCGGCGAAGCGTGACCACAACCGCTGTTCGACCAACTGCGCCCAGTTCAGCCCGGTGATGCGCCGCAACGCCCAGGCCAGCGCTTCCGGCGAGCCGTTCTGGTAGAAGAACGGCGCTTGGCCAGCGGGGTTCGGCGCCTGCTGCACCTGCCGCAGGAAGCTGTAGATATCCCCCGGCATGCCCTCGCTCCGCGGTATCAGGCCGGTGGCGGCAAACAGGCCGAGGTCCGGCGGCATCTGCGCGGGGTACTGCACCGCCACCTGCATGTCCAGGTTGGCCTGCACCGTCGCCTCGCCAAACGGCGTGCCGCGCAGTTCCGGCACGTAATGCGCCAGCGTACGCTGCGGGTCCAGTGCACCTTCAGCGATCAGCTGGGCGGCGATCAGGCCGGTGACCGACTTGGTCATCGACGCCCAGATATGGGGCTGGCCGGGTTGGAAGCCGTCCATGTAACGCTCGTACACCACCTTGCCCCGGTGCAGCACGATCAGCCCGTCGGTGCTGGTTTGCTGCAGGTAGCCGGCCACGGTCAACGGCTGGTCGCCGGCGCTGAAAGCCAGTTGGTCGAGCGCCGCCGCGCGGCCTTCGGCCAAGGCCAGCGGTGTGGCTGCGCGGCCGATGCCCCGGGTGGGCGACACCTCACGGGCGTGGCGCATTGACCAGCGCAAGTACGGTGGCTGAAAGGCATTGGCCTGGTTGACCCGCAGCTCCGGCGCCGGAGGGAACCCCTGCATCACACCCTGCCCGGTCGGTGCACCGACCGCCAGCGTTGGGGCCAAGGCACCGGCCAGCACCAGGGCGATACTCGTCAGGTTGGCGGATGAAGGCTGCATGCTGCGCTTGGACATGGTCTTGCTCCTTGGTTGCACTAGAAGTTGGCGCCCACGCTGAACGCCACATAATCGCGGTCGCCGCGGGTGCCGTAATCGCCGTCGAGGTAATCGGTGTAGGCAAGGCTTGCCCAGTACTGGCTGGCCAGGCTGACGTCCACGCCCAGGCTGATCGAGCGCGAGCCTTCGTTGAAGGCCGAGCTGTCCGCCGGTGAGTAACCCTTGACGTCATGGGCCCAGGCCAGGCCTGGGCGAATGTCCAGGCCTTGGATCAGGTTGGGATAGCTCCAGGTCGCGCGCAGGCGGTAGCCCCAGGAAAAGGGTGTGACAAAGCCCTCGTCGTTGCAGTCGCCTGGGCTTTTCGAGATCGCCAGGCACAGGCTGTTGTCGGCCAGCTCGCCGTTGCCATAGGCACCGGAGCGGCCATAACGCGGCCCGAAACGCCCCTCCAGCCCGCCGACATAGGTGGCGCCCACCTCCCCCATCAGCAGCAGCTGGTTGGCGCCCATGACCTGGCTGAACGCCTGCACGGCCGATACCTGGGCCTGGGTCACCTCCTTGCGCCGGTAACCGTCGAAGGGAGTGTTGTCTGAAGCAGGACGCAGGCCGGCGCCGTTGAGCGGGCTGCGGCCGGGGGCATTGAGCAATGACTGCAGCACATCGTTGCCGTTGAGCTGCACCGGCATGTTCGGCCGGTAGCTCAGTTCGCCCTGCACGGCGGCACCGTTGCGCAGGGTGGTGGCGAAGGTCAGGCCGTACAGGCGGATGTCTTCGGGGTATTGCGCCCGGTACTGCGAGGTGCCCATGCGCAGCGCCCCGGCCAGGGTCTGCCCGTTGCTGGACGCCAGAAAAGCCCCGCAATTGGCCAGCGCCACACCGACATTGCCGCACAGTTCACGGGCAAAACCCGTATTGGCGTAATAACGGCTGCTGACCGTGCCCAGGTAGGGCGAGCGGCTGTGGTAATTGGCGGCGAACAGGCCGAACTCGGTATCCAGTGGCTCCACGTACCAGTGCAGCGATACACCCCATTGGCCACCGTTGCGTGCATCCTGGTCGGCGCCCCGAGGCACGCGCACGCCCTCCTCCGTCAGCGTCACACCAAACGGGGCCAGGGCCGGCGACACGGCCGGGTTGGTCACCATCTGCCCGCCGACATCCAGCCCCTGGCAGCCTTCGGGCATGAAGTCGTTGCCGGAAAAGAACGTTGCGCAGTTCTCCAGCCGGGTCTGCTCCCAGTCCAGCTGGTAGAAGGCATCGAAAGACAGCGCCTGGTTGAGGTTCTGCGTGACATACAGCAGGTTGACCGGCGCCAGGGCGTCTTTCACTTCCGAGCCTGGCCGGCGCAGCGCAGCCTGGTTGAAGGGGTTGATCACGTTCAGCCCGCCCTGGATGAACAGGCTTTCCCCCCAGTTGACCACCTGTTTGCCCACCCGCAGCGACCCGGGTTCACCGCCAATGTCGTAAAGGCCATAGGCGAATGCATCGAGCAGCTCCGCCCCCGCGGTTTTCGCCGAAACCTGGCGGTTGCGGTCGTCGATGTCGACGGCCCGCTGGCTGTGGTCGCGCTGCGCGGTGTCGTACCAATAGGTGCCACGCAGGAATACACCCACGTTCTCGCGGCGCAGCTCCAGGTCGTGGGTGCCTTTGAACATCGCCGAAAATACATCGCCCGAGCGGTAGTTGCGCCGCGCGTCGTTGCCATTGGCTGCCTGCAACTGCTGTTTGTCGGGGTTGGCAGTGCTGACGGCGGTACTCAGCGACAGCGCCGAGTCGAAACGCCCTTGCAGCGAGCCAACGTCGAATTGAACGCCCGCAACCGGGGTGGCGAGCAGGCAGCACAAGGCCGCCAGCGGCGCCTGGCGCCGACAGAATAGGAGGGTTGCGCTCACTCTTAACCTCTTGTTGTTTTATTAGAGAGGGAAATGATGGGTTCAGCGCGGACGCGCCGGCCGCCCAGGCCGGCGGTGTCGGTGACGAGCAGTATCAGGTAGGTTTGATTACGCTCACAAATAGCGTCTTCGGATCAATGCCATGCCGGTTCGTTATGGCTCGATGGCGGTGCTTCAGAGCACTTCGAACAAGCCTGCGGCGCCCATGCCCCCGCCCACGCACATGCTCACCACCACGTAGCGAACCTTGCGCCGGCGGCCTTCGAGCAAGGCATGCCCGACCATGCGCGCACCGCTCATGCCATAGGGGTGGCCGATGGCGATGGCGCCACCGTTGACGTTAAGCCGCGACGGGTCGATGCCCAGGTGTTCGGCGCAGTAGAGCACCTGGCAGGCGAATGCCTCGTTGATCTCCCACAAGCCGATGTCTTCGACCCGCAACGCGTGGCGCGCCAACAGGCGTGGTATCGCCAGCACCGGGCCAATGCCCATTTCCTCCGGGGCCAGGCCGACCACCGCCATGCCCCGGTACAGCCCCAGCGGCTGGCAGCCTGCGCGTGCCGCCCGGGCACCGCTCATCAGCACACAGGCGCTGGCACCGTCGGACAACTGGCTGGCATTGCCCGCAGTCACGCAGCCGCCCTCGATCACCGGTTGCAGTGCCTCAAGGTCCGCCAGCCGGGTGTGCGGGCGGTTACCTTCGTCCTGGCTCAGGTGCACGCGCTCGTGGAATTGGACGCCAGTGGCCTTGTCGACGACCTTGCGTTGCGCCGTGACCGCCACGATTTCGTCAGCGAACAGCCCGGCCTCCTGCGCTGCCGCTGTGCGTTGCTGCGACAGCAAGGCGAACCGATCCTGGGCGTGGCGGTTGATGCCATAGCGTTTGGCGACGTGCTCGGCCGTGTGCAGCATGGGCATGTAGGCGTGCTGGCACAGGCGCCGCACCGTGGCGTCCTGGGCAGCATTGGCGGCCTGCATGTGCGCCTGCTGCACCAGGCTGATCTGCTCCTGCCCGGCGCCGACCACCACCTGCATGCCCTCGCCGCGAATCTGCTGAGCGCCGATGGCAATGGCCATCAGCCCTGAAGCGCATTGGCGGTCGATGGTTTGCCCGGCCACCGACTGCGGCAAGCCGGCCGCCAGGGCCGACAAGCGCGCCGGGTTGATGGCGGCGGTCCCGCTTTGCATGGCGGTGCCCAGCACCAGGTCTTCGACCTCGCCCGGCTCCACGCCGGCGCGCTCGACGGCGGCGCGGATGGCAATGGCGCTCATGCTGGGGGTGGTGAGGTCGTTGAACGCGCCGCGCCAAGCCTTGGCGATGGGCGTGCGTGCGGTGGATACGATGACGGCGTCTTGCATGAAACGGCTCTCCTTGGGCAATTACACCGGCAGCAGGCTTTCGTAGGCGCTGCGCAATTTGGCGGGGATAGTGACCGGGCGGTTGTTGCGGCGATCGACGAACACATGGGTGAAACGGCCAGCGGCGCAGGCCTCGGGCTCGCCCTCGACGAACACGGCCAGGGCGTAGTGCACCGAACTGTTGCCCAACCGTTCGACGGCGATGCCCACCTCGATGCGTTGCGGGAAGGCGACGGCGGCAAAATAGTCGCAGGCGGACCCGGCCACGTAGGCCACCACCGGGTCGTGGTGGATATCGAGGCCGGCGTGCTCGATCAACCAGGTATTCACGGCACTGTCGAAAAACCCGTAATACACAACGTTGTTCACATGCCCATACAGGTCGTTGTCGTGCCAGCGCGTGGTGATCGGCTGGAAGTGGCGGTAGGCGCCGCGCAGCGGGCGTTCCCTGGCCATGTTCAAAACGCCGCCTGATAGAGGGCCAATGCGTCGTCGAGGGTGACCTTGCGCGGGTTGTTGACCAGCAACCGTTGCTGTTGCAGGGCATCCTCGGCCAGCAATGGCAGACTGTGCCGCGGTACCCCGACATCTCGCAGCCGGCTGGGCAGGCCGCAGCGTGGCGCCAGCTGCTCCAGCTCATCGATGAACTGGCTGCACAGCTCATGCGGGTCGCCGGGCACCAGCCGGTCGCCAAGCAGTGCCGGGGCCAACGCGGCGTAGTCGGCGAACGCTTCGCGACGGTTGAAGCGCATCACGTGGGGCAGCACCAGCGCATTGGCCAGCCCATGCGGCACGTGGTAACGCGCCCCCAATGGGTAGGCCAGCGCATGCACCGCCGCCACCGGCGCGTTGGCAAACGCCTGCCCGGCCAGGCAGGCGCCCAGCAGCATGGCCTGGCGCGCCGCCAGATTGCCGCCGTTGTGCACCGCCTGGTCGAGGTTGCCGGCCAGCAGCGCCAGCGCCTCACGGGCCAACAGGCTGGACAGCGGGTTGCGCTTGAACTGGCTGGTGGTGGCCTCGATGGCATGGACCATGGCATCGATCCCCGTGGCGGCGGTGATCGCCGGTGGCAGGCCGAGGGTGCGTTCGGCGTCGAGCAACGCCAGGTCGGGCAGCAACAGGGGTGAAATCACCGCCATCTTGGCCGCCTCGCCGGTGGTGATCACGGCCACGGGTGTAACCTCCGACCCCGTCCCGGCGGTGGTCGGCACCTGGATCAGCGCCAGGCGCTGGCCTTTGGCCTGGTCGATGCCGTAGACCGCCTCCAGGGTCTGGTCACAGGCCGGGTGCGCCAGCAGCGCCACCAGCTTGGCGACATCCATGGAGCTGCCGCCACCGAAGCCGACGATCAGCTCGGCGCCGATATGCCGCGCCCGAGCGACGGCCGACAGCACGCAGGCGTGGCTGGGGTCGGCGCTGACCTCGCTGAAGATCGCCACGCTCAGGCGGGCCTGGGTGAACCCTGGCAGCAAGTCATCGAGCATGCCCAGGTTGACGATGCCCGGGTCGGTGACGATCAGCACGCGGCGCACGCCGCGTTGCTGGCACAGCTGCGCCAGGCGCCCGGCGGCGCCGGGTTCGCACAGCAGATGGGGGGTGGTGGCAAAACTGAAAGGCTGCATGCTCATGTTCCTCTTGTTCTTGTGGGTGAACAGCCGGGCCAGGTCAAAAGGCGAAGTGCGCTTCATCCAGGCTCATCAGGCACTGCGCGCCGCCGCGCACGGCCTCGCAGTGGGCACTCGCGCGCGGCAACACCCGCCGCCAGTAAAAGGCTGCAGCGTGCAACTTGGCCTGGTAGAAGGCGCTGTCCTGGCTGCCGGCGGCCAAGGCCGCGCTGGCGGTTTCGGCCGCCCGCAGCCACAGCGCGGCCAGCAGCACGTAGCCCGAATAGGCGAGAAAATCCACCGACACCGCGCCGATTTCCTGCGGGTCGCAGCGGCAGGCGTCGAGCACCTCGGCGCTCAGGTTGCGCCATTCCTGCAGGCGCTGGGCAACCGCCTGGGCCATGCCGGCCAGCGCGTCTGCGCGGCAGTTGCGTGCCGCTTCAAGCAACTCATCGATCAGCAGGCGCAACTGCTCGCCGCCATCGCCAAGCAGCTTGCGGCGAATCAGGTCCAACGCCTGAATGCCGTTGGTGCCCTCGTACAGCTGGGTGATGCGGCTGTCGCGCATCAGTTGCTCCATGCCCCATTCGCGGATGTAGCCATGCCCGCCGTACAGCTGCACACCCAGGCTGGCAGTCTCCTGGCCGACATCGGTGAGGAAGGCCTTGACGATGGGGATCAGCAACGCCGCCCGGCGCCCGGCGGCCGCCTGCACCTCAGGCTGCAAGGCGCCGTGCTCCAGGTCCAGCGCTTGGGCGGCAAAGGCCGCCAGCATGCGGCAGCCTTCGCTGAGGGTTTTCTGGGTCAGCAGCATGCGCCGCACGTCAGGGTGGCAGATGATCGGGTCGGCACTGCGCTCGGGTGCCACCGGCCCTGCCAGGCTGCGCGACTGCAGGCGCTCGCGGGCATAGGCCAGGCCTCCCTGGAAGGCCGCCTCGGCGATGCCCAGCCCCTGCAGGCCGACCTGGAAGCGCGCATCGTTCATCATGGTGAACATGCACGCCAGGCCCTGGTTGGCCTCCCCCACCAGCCAGCCACGGGCGCCATCGAAATTCATCACGCAGGTCGCCGCGCCCTTGATGCCCATCTTGTGCTCGAGCGCGCCGCATTCCACCGCATTGCGCGGGCCCAGCCCTGCGCCTTCGGTGCATTCGAACTTGGGTACCAGGAACAGGCTGATGCCGCGCACACCGGCCGGCGCATCCGGCAGGCGCGCCAGCACCAGGTGGACGATGTTGTCGGTGAGGTCCTGGTCGCCGCCGCTGATGAAGATCTTGCTACCGCTGATGCGGTAGCTGCCATCGCCCTGCGGCTCGGCACGGGTACGCAGCAGCGCCAGGTCGGTACCGGCCTGCGGCTCGGTCAGGCACATGGTGCCGGCCCATTCGCCGCTGACCAGCTTGCCCAGGTAATCGCGCTTGAGCGCTGCGCTGCCATGCCGGTGCAAGGCCAGCACGGCGCCCTCGGTCAGGCCGGAATAAATCCGAAACGACAGCGACGCGCCCATCAGCATTTCGTGAAAGCAGGCCGAAACCATTTGCGGCAGGCCCTGGCCGTCATGTTCCAGCGGGCCGGTCATGCCACCCCAGCCCTGCTCCACATACTGCCGGTAAGCCTGGCGAAAACCTTCCGGTGTGCGCACGTTGCCCTGCTCCAGGCGGCAGCCCTGCTCATCGCCCTGGCGGTTGAGCGGCGCAACCACTTCGCCGGCAAAGCGTGCACCCTGCTCAAGGATGCCATCGATGGTTTCGCGGTCCAGCTCATTGCCCAGGCGGGCACAGTGCGCCGTCACATCGAACAGTTCGTGCAGCACGAAGTGCATGTCACGCTGGGGGGCTCGGTAGTTCATGCGCGGCCCTCGCGGACGTCGGCCAGCTGTTTGCCCTCGGCCACCAGGCGCATCAGCAACCGGGCCGGGCGCCAGTGCTCGCCGAACAGGCCCTGCAAGCGTTCCAGGCGTGCCAGCAGCAAGCCCAGGCCCTGCTGGTCGGCCCAGCGCATCGGCCCGCCGACCTCGTGCGGGAAGCCGTAGCCATGCAGGTACACCCGGTCGATGTCAGCGCTGCAGCTGGCCACCGTTTCCTCGAGAATTTTCGCGCCCTCGTTGACCAGCGCCAGCAGGCAGCGCTCGCGGATTTCCTCGTCGTCGATCGCGCGCCGGTGCACGCCCAGGCCCTGGGCGATTTTGAGCACAAGCGCATCGACCTCGGGGTCGTGCACGGCTTCACGGCTGCCAGGGGCATACCGGTAGTAACCCTGGCCGCTTTTCTGACCGAAACGCCCCAGCGCGCACAGGGCATTGTCGACCTGTACCAACGGCGCATCCATGTCTTTGCCGGCCAGCTGGCGCGCACGCCACTCCAGGTCGATGCCAACCACGTCGTACATGCGAAACGGCCCCATGGCCATGCCGAACGCCTGCAGCGCCCCATCCACCTGCCGCGGCGTGGCGCCTTCGAGCAGCAGCTTGCGCGCCTCGGCCACATAGCTGGCGAGCATGCGGTTGCCGATAAAGCCCGGGCAGTTGCCGGCCACCACGACTTCCTTGCCCATGCGCTGCCCAAGGGCCTGAGCCGCCTCGAGCACCGCAGGCGAAGTGCGCTCGCTGCGCACCACTTCCAACAGCTTCATCACATGGGCCGGGCTGAAGAAATGCAGCCCCAGCACCTGTTCGGGCCGGCGGGTGACGGCCGCGATGGCGTCGATGTCCAGTGCCGAGGTGTTGCTGGCCAGAATGGCGTCGGCCTTGAGCGTGCTGTCCAGGGTACGGAAGATGGCCTGCTTGAGCGCCAGGTTCTCGTACACCGCTTCGATCACTAGGTCGGCTGCGGCGAGGTCGTCATACGCCGTTACCTGGCGCACCCGCGCCAGGCAAGCGTCGGCCTCGGCCTGATCGATGCGGCCCTTGGCCACCTGCTGTGCCCAGGTTTGCGCGATCATCGCAAGGCCCGCTTCGGTGGCGCTGGGGTCGTTGTCCAACCACAGCACCGCAAGGCCTGCACGGGCCAGGCTGATGACGATGCCGCGGCCCATGGTGCCGGCGCCGATCACCGCCGCCTGCTGAACGTTGTAGGGAGTACTCACGGGTGACGCTCCTGATTCGAGGTGTGAAGGCATTGCCCTCACCCTAGTCAGGCGCCTACTATTTTTGAAATTCTCATTTTCCATCCCATGTATTTTTCGCATGAATATAGCCAACTTCGACCTCAACCTGCTGCGCGTCCTGGACATGCTGCTGCGTGAACAGAACGTGTCGCGCGCTGCCGAGCGCCTGGCGCTGACCCAGCCGACGGTGAGCAATGCGCTGGCGCGCCTGCGCGACCTGCTGGGCGACCCGCTGCTGGTGCGCGTGGGCCGGCGCATGCGCCCCACCCCGCGCGCCCTGGCCCTGGAAGGCCCGATTCGCGCGGCGTTGCTACAGATCGAACAGACCCTTGGCGCCGGCGACAGCTTCGACCCGCAGCTCAGCCACCGCCAGCTGCGTATCGCCCTCACCGACTTCGCCGAACAGCTGTGCATGCCAAAGTTGCTGGCCACCTTGCAAACCCAGGCCCCGCACTTGCGCGTGGATGTGCTGCACCTGACGCCCAATCTGCCCGCCGAAGCCCTCGACCGCGGTGAACTCGACCTGGTGCTGGGGCGCTTCGATGAGGTGCCCGCGCGCTACGAGCGGCGCCACTGGCGCAGCGAAACCCTGCACGTGGCGGTGCGCCAGGGCCATCCCGACGTGGATGGCACGCTCGACCTCCAAACGTTTCTCGCCCTGCGCCACTTGTGGGTGCACGGCGGCCAGACCCGGGGCATGGTCGACCAATGGCTGGGGGAACAGGGCCTGGCCCGGCGCATCGTCTACACCACGCCCAATTACCTGCAGGCCGCGCACCTGGCCGCAAGCTCCGACCTGTGTGTGGTGCTGCCCACCGCCCTGGCCCGCCATTTCGCTCGGCTGCTGCCGCTGCAGGTATTCGACCTGCCGTTCGCTCTGGAGCCCTTCCAGCTGGAGCTGGTGTACCTCGCCCATCGCCAGCACGACCCGGCACTGGCCTGGCTGGTGGCGCGCATCATGGACATCGGTGCCGGCTGAGCCATCGCATTTGGGCATGGGTGGCCATGCAAGAGTGGTATTGGTTCGCCAGCGAGCTCTGTCCTTAGAGTGTTCGCCCTCAGAACAACAAGGACCACCCCATGCGCCTACGCACACTGCCCTGCCTGCTGGCCCTGGCCCTGCCCTACGCGGCGCTGGCCGACGGGCCGGCCAAGGACGCCAGCGACCTCACCCGCCAGAGCAATCAGCAATGGTTGCAGCGCCTGCCCTTCGACGACCGCAGCGACTTCGACAATGCCCGCCGAGGCTTGCTCGAAGCCGTCGACCAGCCCGTGGTCAATGCCGACGGCAAAACCGTCTGGGACCTGCAGCGCTATGCCTTCCTGAAAGGCGAGGCACCGGCCACGGTCAACCCGAGCCTGTGGCGCATTGCCCAGCTCAACACCCTCGCCGGGTTGTTCAAGGTCAGCGAAGGCATCTACCAGGTGCGCGGCCTGGACCTGGCCAACATGACCCTGATCGAAGGCGAGCACGGCCTGATCGTGATGGACCCGCTGCTGTCGGTGGAAACCGCCAGGGCCGGCTTGGCCATGTACTTTCGCCATCGCCCGCAGCGGCCGGTGGTGGCGGTGATCTATACCCACCCGCACGTCGATCATTTCGGCGGGGTGCGTGGGGTGATCGACGAGGCCGACGTCAAGGCCGGCAAGGTGCAGGTCATCGCCCCGCAGGGTTTCTTCGAACATGCCGTCAGCGAAAACGTGCTGGCCGGGCCGGCAATGAAGCGCCGGGCGCAGTACATGTACGGCGCACCACTGCCACGCGGGCCACGCGGCCAGGTGGATGCCGGCCTGGGCAAGGGTGTGCCGGCCAATGCCACGGTTAGCCTGATTGCCCCGACCCGGCTGATCGAACAGCCTTTCGAAACCCTGCGCATCGACGGTGTCGACATCGAGTTCCAGCTCACCCCTGGCACCGAAGCGCCTGCAGAAATGAACCTGTGGTTCCCCCAGTTCAAGGCCCTGTGCATGGCCGAGAACGCCTCCCACGTGCAGCACAACGTGCTGACCCTGCGCGGCGCCCAGGTGCGCGACGCCAAGGTGTGGGCGCACTACCTCGACCAATCGCTGTTGCGCTATGGCGAGCAGGCCGAAGTGGTATTTGCCCAGCACCACTGGCCGACCTGGGGCGGCGCGGCGATCCGCGACTACCTGGCTGACCAGCGCGACATGTACGCCTTCATCGACAGCCAGACCCTGCGCCTGATCAACCGCGGCCTTGGCCCCACCGAGATCGCCGCCGAGCTGACCAGCTTGCCGCCACGGCTGGCCAGCAAATGGTACAGCCGCGACTACTACGGCTCGCTCAGCCACAACGTGCGGGCGGTGTATCAGCGCTACATGGGCTTTTACGACGGCAACCCGGCAACCCTCAACCCCTTGCCGCCGAGCGAGGCCGGCACGCATTACGTCAAGGCCCTGGGCGGCGCCGAGCGGGTGCTGACCCTGGCCCGTGAGGCCTACGGCAGCGGTGATTACCGCTGGGTTGCCGAGCTCACCCGGCACCTGGTTTTCGCCCAGCCCGACAACAGCGCAGCGCGCGAGCTGCAGGCCGACGCCCTGGAGCAACTGGGCTACCAGAGCGAGAATGCCACCTGGCGCAACGCCTACCTGACCGGTGCGCAAGAGCTGCGCAACGGTGTGGCGCCGGCCGCCAGCAAAGGCGGCAGCGCGGACGACCTGGTACGCGCCCTGACCCCGACGCTGTTCTTCGATTACCTGGGCGTACGCGTGGATGCTGCCAAGGCCGCCGAGCAGGACCTGACCATCAACTGGCACTTCACCGACCTGAACGAAGACTACGCCCTGACCCTGCGCAACGGCGTGCTCACCCACCGCGACCACACCCGCCACGGGCAGGCGGATGTCGAGGTGAAAATGAGCAAGGCTACCCTGGACCGCATCGCCCTGAAGCAGACCGGCTTTCTCAAGGAGGCGACCGTGGGTGATGTCGAGATCAGTGGTGAGCGGGTGAAATTCATGCGCTTCATGGCAGGGCTGGACGAGCCGGATGGGCGCTTCAATATCGTCACACCCTGAATGATCAACAGCGCCGCCCTAAAGCGAGCGGCGCAACCACACGCTCAGCACCAGGCCCGCCACCCCCAGGGCGCAGAGCAGCACGCTGCAGACGGCCGCGTGGCCCTGCTCGCGGTGCAGCATGCCCAGCCCACGGCGGTATACCCCGCGCTCACGGGCCCGCCCCAGCAGCGCCAGCAGCGCCGCCATGCCGGCCACCTCCCACATTTCGCCACGCCAGGCGAGGCACGCTACCAGCAGCAACGCCACCTGCGTGCGCCGCCAGGCCAGCACCGTGCGTTCGGCCTGCAGGCCGCTGTCGCTGGCGCTATCCGCCATGCCAACGCGCCCATAGCACGCCGACCAGCGCCACGCAGGCAAGCCCGCACGCCACGCTCAGCAGCGGCACCAGGCGCGGCAGCGGCAGCGGTGCCTCGCGGCGCAATGCGCGCTCCACCGCCAACCAGCGCCAGCCGGCGCCCAGGCTCACCAGCAAGCTGGTAGCCAGCAACGCCAGCTCCATCGCCACGCGCCCAGACGGCGGCCAGGCATGGGCCGCGAAGGTTTCGATGGCGATGGCGCCGCCGAGCAAAGCCAGGGCGGTGCGGATCCAGGCAAGAAAAGTGCGCTCATTGGCCAGGGTAAAACGCGGGTCGGGCGCCTTGCCCTGCCCCAGCAACCAGCGCTCCCAAGGGGTATGACGGTGATCGGAATTCATGTGTCAACGCAGCCCTTGGCTGCGCAATGCGCCGGGGGAGAAGTAGGAAGCACTGGTGCGCACGTCGAAGGCGTACGGCCTTGGCTGCTCGTTGGTCAGGCCAGACAGCTGGTAGCGGCCACTGCGCAGGTCGTAGATCGCCTCCATGGCGTTGACCAGCGCCTGCCCGGTCACGTGGTAGTAGCTGTGGGCCTGGGCAGTGCGCCACAGCTGGCCCTTGTGGTCGAAGAAGTCCGCCTCGAGGATGGCCCAGCTGTCCTCGTCCAGGTAATACCGGCGGCTGGCGTACAAATGCTTCGCCCCAGGCTTGAGGGTGCCCACCACTTCCCACACCCGGTGTAGCTCGTAGCGGGTAGGTTGCGGGTTGACGTGCCCCGGCCCGATCAGCGCGGCATAACCGAGCAGCGGCGAAGCCAGGCGATAGCTGTTGTACGGCACGTGCAGGGCCTTCTTGCCCACCAGGGTCCACTGGTAGAGGTCCGGGGCACCGTTGAACATGTCGCGGCTGTCGGCGGTGCGCAGGCCGGCCGTGCCCGGGGTGATGCTGTCATAGGCCAGCGCCGGGGCGCGCCGCACCCGCCGCTGGCTGCTGCTGTACAGCCACGAGAGGCGCGGCTGGGCCACCTGGTCGAGGGTTTCGTGCAACACCACGGCATCGCCCGCCAGGCGCGACGGCGCGGTCATGCGGTAACTCAGGTAATACAGCACGTTGCCCGCTTGGCCGCCCTCCAGTACGTCGGGGCGGGCGAAGTTCTGTTGCAGGCTCATCGTCGCGAAGCGGCCATCGCCACGCGGGGTGATGCTGTCCGAGGCCAGGCTGTAACTGCCGTTGCGCGGGCGGGTGAGGTGGTTCCACAGCACCTGCAGGCCATTCTCGGGCTTGGGGAATGCCACTACGCCGGCAAAGCCCTGCACGCCGTTGCCGTCATTGACCAGCCGGGCACTGGCCGCATTGTGCCGGGCCCACTCGCCCACGGGTGGCGGCACCGCCACACTGCGGTGCGAGGGATACACCGGCAGGCGGAACGACTGCGGGTAACGCTGCATCAAGGCCACCTGCCCCGCCGTCAGTTGCTCGCGGTACTGGGTGTAGTTGTTGGCGGTGATCACATACAGCGGCTGCTCATCGGCGTACGGGTCGAGCGGCGTGCCGTTGACCGCCAGCGACACTTGCCCCGCCTGCAGGCCGCCGTTCCAGGCCGGTATGCGGCCGTCGCTGCTGGGCCCGCGCTCGGCCCCCACCGGCGTCAGGTCTGCCGGCAGTGGCGTGGCCCCCAGGTACAGGCTCAGCAGGCTGGCGTTGACGAACAGGAAGCTGCGCAGCAAGGCGAATGGTTTCATCGGGCTTGGCCTCTTGTTGTTGTGGTGTCCGGGCCGGGCTTGCCTTGGCACGCCCTTTCGGGGTGATACTAGGAGCCGCGCTTCGAACCCCACAAATAACGTGTTCGGATACGTGCCATATCAGTTCGGCATACCCTTGGAACCGCTCCGATGACCCTGAAACAGCTCCGCTACCTGATCGCCATCGTCGAAGCCGGCAGCTTCTCTTCGGCTTCACGTCGCGCCTACATTGCCCAGCCGGCGTTGAGCCGGCAGATCAGCCTGCTGGAAAGCGAGCTGGAGATGCAGCTGCTCGACCGTCAGCACGATGGCATTGCCCTGACCGATGCCGGGCGCCAGCTCTACGAAGTGGCCCGGCAGGTGGTGCAGAAACTCGACTCGGTGAAGGATGAACTCAAATCCAGCCGCGGCGACCCCAAGGGCCACGTGGCCATTTCCATCCCGGCCACGGCCGCCGACTTGCTGCTGCCAGAAATCGTCAGGCGCGCCGAACAGCGCTTCCCCGGCGTGACGCTGACCGTATGGGACGGCCTCAGCCGTGAAGGCGGCCAGGCCATCGAGCTGGGCAAGGTGGATTTCGGTGTGGTGCCCAATGCCGAGGAACTCGACCATGTGGAGGCCGAGCCGATCTTCACCGAAGCGCTGTACTGGGTTGGCGCATCAGCCCCTGGCACCCCCGACACCATCACCCTCGCCGAAGCCGCCGCCACCCGGCTGGTGCTGCCGCCCAGGACGCTGCACCTGCGCCGACGCATCGAGCAAGCCGCCATGGAAGCCGCCGTACCCCTGGCCGCCGCCTATGAGCAGCAATCGGCACCCGGTATCGCCAGCCTGGTGCGCGCCGGCCTGGCGGCGACCATCAGTAACTGGCCGCCGCTGAGCGTGCTGCTCGAACCCACGGCGGCGCGGCGCATCGTCGAACCGCGCATCAGCCGCACCATCGCCTTGGCGCATTCCCAGCACAAACCCCTGTCGTTCGCTGCCGGTTGCCTGCGCGACCTGGTGCGCAGCGTGCTGATCGACCTGGTCAACAGCGGCCGCTGGCGGGGCGAGCTGATCGGCAAGGAGGCCGAACCACTGGAGTCGGTGCTCGGCGTTCAGCTGGCGGTCTGAGCGCGCGCCTGCCCGCCAGCTGCAGCCGACTCGCGCAGGCGCTGCTGGGTGCGCTGCGGGTTCAGGGTGGCCAGGCCCACCAGCCCGGCCACCACCAGCACCGCGCCGCACACCAGGAAGCCCTGGGCATACCCCGCCGGGTGTTCGCTACCCGCACCTTGTACCAGCAAGCCGGTCACCACCGGCGCTGCCAGCCCGGCCAGCGAGGCGATGCCGTTGCCCATGGCGAGGATGCCGCCGCGCTGGGCCGCCGGGGTGAACTCGGCAAGCATTGCCGGGCCCACGGAATACATCACCAGCGCCAGGCCACCACTCAACGTCAGCGCGGCGACCCTTGCGGCCGTGCTCAGGCCAGGCAGCATCAGCGACGCCGACAACAACCCGCCCAGTATCAGGCACACCGAAACGAACACGCCGCGTGCCACCCGTGACGTCACGCCGCGACGCATCAGGCGCTGGGAGAACCAGGCCAGCAGCAGGCTCAGCGGCGTGGTCACGACCACGAACATGATGAAGATGCGCCCGGTCTGCAGCGGGTCGATACCCAGGCCCACCTGCAGGTAACTGGGTACCCAGGTCAGGGTCAGGGCCAGCGACCAGTTGGCGGCGAAGTGGCACAGGTAGTTGCCCAGCACGCTGGGGTCGCCCAGCAGCCTGCGATAGGGAACAGCCGGCTCATCGGCCTTGAGCTGGCTGGCACGCAGGCGCTCGAGGGTGCCCTCCTGGCCCAGCCGCCACCACAGCAGGCACCAGACCAGGCCGATCAGCGCAAGGATGATGAAATTGGTGCGCCAGCCGTAATGCAGGCTGACCCAGGGGATCATCGCCCCCGCCACCAGCAGGCCCATGGCACTGCCGGCATGCAGCAGGGCCACCGGCAGGTTGCGCCGGTCGTTGGGGAACCACTTGTACAGCGCATGGGTGGCCACCGGCGATGCCGGCCCCTCACCAATGCCCAGGAGCACCCGGCAGGCGACGATGGCCCACAGCGAGGTGGCAAACAGCATCGGCAGCTGGATCAGCGCCCAGAACAGGCCCATGCCCAGCAGCAAGGTGCGGGTGGGGCGCCGGTTGGCCATAAAGCCACCGACCACGGCGGAGATCGCGAAAAACCAATGCAAGGCGCCGCCGATCAGGCCGAACTCGGTGGCCGTCAGGCCCAGTTCGGCGCTCATCGGCACCGCCACCAGGCCGATCACCACCTTGTCGAGAAAGTTGACCAGCATCAGCAGGGCCAGCAGCGCGGCCACCAGCCAGGCGGTACGGGGGTTGGGCAGGGAAGAATCCGCAGTCATGGCGAGTACTCTTGTTATTGTTGTGGGGTGTTGCAAAAAGGCCGCCGCAAGGGCGGCCCGTCGTTCAGGCAGGCATCAGCACGCCTTTGGCGATGGTGTTGCGCTGGATCTCGCTGGTACCGGTGAGGATACGCATCATCCGCGTGGCGCGGAAAATCCACTCCACCGGGTGGCCCTGCATCAGGCCAGCGCCGCCGTGCACCTGCACTGCCTTGTCGGCGATGCGGAAGGCAGCCTCGGAGACGAACAGCTTGCACATCGGCGCCTGGGTGCGGATATCGCCCCCTGCGTCGTTCACCTGGGCCGTGGCGTAGACCATGCTGCGCGCAGCGTGCAGCTCGGTGGCCATGTCGGCGATCATGTGGTTGACCGCCTGGAACATGGCGATCGGCTGGCCGAACTGCTTGCGGTTGCGTGCATGCTCGATCGACAGGTTCAGCGCCAGGCCGGCCATCCCCAGCAGGGTCGGGCAATGCAGCAGGCGGTTGAGGGTGATGCGCCCCATGGCCAGTTTGAACCCCTGCCCCTCTTCACCGATCAGGTTGGCCGCGGGCACGCGCACTTGGTCAAGCACGATGTCGCCGTGGGCACCGCCACCGGACATCACCGAGTAATCGCTGTCGATTCGCACACCCGGGGCGTTGAGGTCGACGAAGAACGCCGAAATGCCCTGGGCGCCCTTCCCCGGCCCGGTCACCGCCAGCAGCACCGCCAGGTCGGCGTAGGTGGCGCCAGAGATGTAACGCTTGCTGCCGCTGAGCACATAGTGGTCGCCGTCGCGGCGGGCCTGGGTGGTGATGGCGGTAGCGTCGGAGCCGGCCTCGGCTTCGGTCAGGGCAAAGCACACGGCCTTTTCAGCGCGACACACGGGCTTGAGAAAGGTCTCGACCTGGTAGGGGCTGGCCACCTTGAACAGGTGGCCGACCCGCGGCGGCCCCGACAGCTCGCCCAACACGTGTGAGGCGAGCATGGAGCCTGTCAGCACCGTGGCCTCCTTCACCGCGCACAGGTCGGCCACGTTCAGGCCGGCCCCGCCCATGCTTTCGGGCAGCATGACGGTGTACAGGCCCTGCTCGCTGGAAAGCTTCCAGACCTGCCGCAGCACCGGCTTGGGGTGCGGGCGCGCCCAGTCCAGCTGTGCCTGCTGTTCCAGCGGGCGTACCTGATCGCGGACGAAACCCTCGATCGCTTCGATAATCTGCGCAGCCTTTGCACTGGGTTGATACATGCTGATGCTCCCTGGTCAGATACGACGTTCACTGTGTTGCCAGTAGGTGTCCCGGACCAGGCGGCGCACCACCTTGCCATTGGGGTTTTTCGGCAGTTCGCTGACAAAATCGACGCCGCGCGGCTTCTTGAAACCGGCCAGCGCACGGCCGCAACGCTCGATCAGCTCGGCGGCCTGCAGTTGCGCCCCGGGCTTGAGCACGACCACCGCGCGCACCGCTTCGCCCCACTGCGCGTCGGGCACGCCGACCACCGCCACCTCGAACACTTCTGGGAAGCCGTAGATCACCTGCTCCACTTCGCTGGGGTACACGTTGAACCCGCCGGAGATGATCATTTCCTTCTTGCGATCGACGATGAACACGTACCCCTGGGCATCGACCGTGGCCAGGTCGCCGGTAAGGTAATAACCGTCGCGCATCACTTCGGCGGTGAGCGCCGGGGCGCGCCAGTAGCCCTGCATCACGTCGGGGCCCTTGACCACGATCTCGCCGACTTCACCCGGGGCCACATCCTCGAACGCCTCGTTGACCACCCGTAGGTCGGTCTCGAAGTAGCACCGCCCGCAGGAGGCCAGGCGCTGATAATCGCCGTCTTCCACCAGGTGGTCCTGCTCGGTCAGCACGGTGACCAGCGAACAGGTTTCACCGGCGCCGTAACCTTGCGCGAGAATCGGCCCGAACAGTTCGATGGCCTTTTTCACCAGGGCCGGTGCCATGGGCGCGGCGCCGTACATGACCAGCTTCAGGCTGGACAGGTCGAAGCGTTCGACGCCGGGGTAATTGACCAGGCGGTTGATCATCGCCGGCACCAGGAACAGCCGCGTCACCCGTTCGCGCTGGATGGTCTCCAGCAACAGGCGGTCGTCATAACGGTCGAGCAGCAGGTTGCAGGCGCCCACCGCCAGCAGCGGCATGATCTGCATGCCGCTGGCATGGGTGATGGGCCCCACGTGGGCCATGACGTCGCCCGGCCCGGAGCGCCGTGTGGGGCTGGCAATGCTCTTGCGCACCAGCGCCTTGCGGTTGCCGAACGACAACATCGCAGCCTTGAGCACGCCCGAGCTGCCGGAGGTGTAATGCAGCACGGCCAGCGCATCGTCGGCCGGGTCCAGGCCCAGCGGGGCCTCACTGCCGCGCTCGAGCAACGCGGCATAACCCAGGTCACCGCCCTCGCCTTCCAGCACGATCAGCTGGCGCAGCAGCGGCAACTCCGTGCGCCGCGCTGCCAGCGCCTGGGCGAAACTGGCGTCGGTGATCAGTGCAACGCTGCAGGAGTCTTCCAGCACCCGCACCACTTCATCCACTGACAGCCGCGCATTGATCGGCACCTTGACCATCGCCGCCTTGTACAGCGCCACTTCTGCTTCGACCAGCTCCACGCGGTTGGCGGCGAGAATCGCCACATGCTCGCCGACGCCCACGCCCAGCGTCCCCAGCGCTGAGGCCAGGCGGTTGCTGCGGCGTTCCAGCTGGGCGTATGTGAGGCGTGTCTGGCTGTCCGCCACGGCGATGTGGTCCGGCCAGTAGCGGGCACTTCGGGTAATGATCGTTCCAAGGTTCACGTTGTTGTTCTCGTCGACAGGAAGACATCGACGATGCTAATCAGCTGCGCGCGTGCAGATGAAATACAAGATTCAGATGTGGGCCATAACTTTATTGGCTGGCGTGATGCCCAGAGGTGCTGGGGCTGGTGCACGGTCGGAATGTGGCAGTCATTGGTTGTGGCAGCTTTGTTTGATGAGGGAGCGATTTCGACCGATGGCGGGCATCTGAAAGCCGGGGCCGCTTTGCGGCCCATCGCCGGCAAGCGCGGCTCCCACGGGTACTGCGCAGGCCTGGAGACTGGTTGTACCTCTGTGGGAGATTACCCAGCCCTTCGGGCTACGCTGTCGCGCAGAGAACAAAGCCCGCGAGCGCGCCGCATACCCTGTGGGAGCAACTGTCTTGCTCAAGCTTGCGTGATCGGTGTGGGAGCCGGCTTGCCGGCGATGAGGCCGGTACTGACTGCAAGCCGTCCATTCACCACACATACTGCAAGCGCAACGTCCAGGTGTTCACATCCGGCGAACCTGTGCGCTCGGACACAGTATCGGAATAAGCAATCAGCCCCCCGAACTGGGGCGATAGCATGAAGCCCAGGCTGGCACCCAGCAACGTGTTCTGTTGCTGATTGTCCTGGTTGACGCCGTTGATCCTGGTTTCTCCGCCTTTGTTGTAGGTGGCATCGAGGGAAGCCCAAAGCGCACGGTTGAAGCTGTAGCTGTAGTGGCCTTCGACGGCATACAACGGCTTCTGCTCAAGCGTGTTGTCGCCCAGGTAATCATCATTGTCGCCATACAGGGACACGTAGGTGTTGACCTCGAGCCAGGTCGGCCCGATAGGTGTACCAAACGCCAGTTCCGGTTTGAACACCCAGCAGTTGGCGCCGATGTAGATGATGCGCTTCTTGTCGTAATCGCCGGTGGGCGCCGTTACCCACAAGGCCCCGGTCAGGAATGTCTCGGGCTGCCAGGTGGCGAATTCTTCCTGGGTCAGCGCCGGCCCGCCGAACAGGTTGTGCACGAAAACCAGCTGCACATCACCCATGCCGCCGTTGTGCTTGGTACCGTCGAAAAACCGCGCATCGTCGAATGACGCGCTCACGTCAGCATAGGGCTGGATTACCTGTATCGCAGAGTTGCGCCCGTCGATACCGAAGGATCGCGCGTAGCGCAGGATGTACAGGTCGGCGTTCAGTGACAGCCCATCGATCGGCAACGAGGTGTCGCAAGGTGGTCACCAGTCATCTCTTGATGAAAGAGCCAGGAGGCCTGTACTACACGGATCGCCAGTATGTGAACACCTTCGCTGGGGAAAACACCGAGTTCCAGTCCAGCGGCACGTACACCAATCTTGAGCAGCGCGTGGCGTTCTTCACCTCTGCCTACTCGGACAGCCCGGGCATGGTAATGAACATGGTCGGTGCCGGCGCCAAGTACCCGGCGACTACCCGCGATGCCGACGGCAAGTTCCTCGACGGTGCCCACACCTACAAGCTCAACCTGCCGGCAAATGTGCCGGCGGCGTTGTTCTGGTCGGTGACTGCCTATGACAACCTCACAGCCTCGGGCCTGGACAACGGCCAGCCGTTCCCGTCGCTCAACCAGATGGACAAGCCCGCGCAGAACAGCGACGGCTCGACCGACATCCATTTCGGCCCTGAATCACCCGGTACAGGGAAAAACTGGATTCGTACCGTACCGGGCAAAGGCTTCCTGGTGATCGTGCGGCTGTACGGGCCGAAACAGGCGTTTTTCGACCAGAGCTGGAAGCCCAGTGATTTGATCAAGCAATAGGGTGGAACTTGCGCTGCCCCGTTACCAAGCGGGGCAATGCGAATAAGTCAGTGACAGAGCTTCTCACTATCTTGGTGAGCCGCAATCCGTCTGGTCCGCTGCACACTAATGAACGGCAGCTTTGGGTCGAAAGCGGCCTGTCGTGAATCGCAGATTTCGACCCATTAGAGATAGTCAGGCCGCCTGCTCGCTCTGAGCCCGACGCAGGACATCCGACAAACGCTTCAGACCTTCATCCAGCTTGTCGGGAGCAACATGGCTGAAGTTCAGCCTCAGGTGCCCTGGATGTTTGTCAGGCTCTGGGAAGAAGGGCTCTCCTGGCATGAAAGCCACATTGGCGGCCAGTGCCGGCTCGAGCAATGCCCGGGTATCGATGGGGTGCTTGAGCGTCAACCAGAAGAACAACCCTCCCTCTGGCATCTGCCACTCGGCCAGGTCGTCGAAGTGCGTCTCCAATGCGGCCTGGAAAGCGTCTCGACGACCCCGGTAATAGCTGCGTAACTCTTCAAGATGACGCTCAAGCCGTTCTGTCCCCAGCCATTGAAGGACCTGCCATTGCCCAACTCGACTGGTGTGCAGGTCCGCCGATTGCTTGAGCCGCAGCAATTGCGGGAACAGGTCGGGGCTGGCAATCAGGTACCCAACCCGCAAGCCGGGCAGCAAGGTCTTGGACACAGTACCGGTATAAATCCAGCTGGTGGTGTTCAGACGGCTGACAACCGGCATGGCCGCGACGCCGTCGAAGCTCAGCTCTCGATATGGCTCATCTTCGATCAATGTGACGTTGAACTCATCGAGAAGCGCCGCGACTTCGTCCCTTTTTCTGTCGCTGTAGCGCAGCCCCGACGGGTTCTGAAACGTTGGAATCAGATAGATGAACGCCGGGCGGTTCTGGCTCAGCAGTTCGCGCAACGACTCCAGATCCGGGCCATCGCGCTCCATCGGCAGCGAAAGGCAGTGCGCACCGAAGAACTGGAAGCTTTGCAACGCAGCCAGATAAGTAGGGGCTTCCAGCAGCACCGGCGTCCCTTTGTCGATATACAGTTTTGATGTCAGGTCCAGAGCTTGCTGCGAGCCGCTGAGAATGAGCACTTGGCTAGCCTCGCACTTGATTCCCAACGCACGGGCTTCCCTGGCCAGCGCCTCACGCAACATCGGCTCACCCTCGCTCATCCCGTACTGGCCCATGCTGGTGGGCATTCCAGCCCAGTCCACAGAGGGCAGCATCTCCTCTGCCGGCAGCCCCCCTGCAAAAGACATCATCCCTGGGCGCTGCGCGGCGGCCAGAATTTCACGAATCAAAGAGCTTTTAAGGCGCGAAACACGTTCAGAAAATGCCATGGATCACCTCTGGCCAAGCGCGAACAATATAGGTCAAACTCCTTTACCTAAAGTAGAGCGCTCGTCGAGAGTAAGTCAACATGATTGACCTAAAAAACCAGGAAGCACAGCAGCAGGCCATGGAGGCGTTTTTCTTTGGCTATCAGGCGTTCACCACCAAGGCCGACGAGATGCTTGAGCGCAGGGGCTTGGGCCGTGTGCATCAGAGGATCGTTTTTTTCATAGCCCGGCACCCGCACCTCAGCGTCAAGCAGCTGCTGGCCCTGCTCGGCGTGACCAAGCAGGCGCTGAACATACCGCTACGGCAATTGTCAGAGATGGGATTAGTGGACAGCGCGGCATCGCACACCGACAAACGGATGCGTTTGCTTCAGCTGACCAAAGAAGGCTCGCGACTTGAACAAATGCTGCGACGTGAACAAGTAAAGCTGCTTGAGCGGGCATTCGGTGAGGCCGGAGCGCCGGCGGTAGAGGGATGGCTGGCTGTCAATGCGGCATTGGGGAAGCTACAAAATTCAACGTGAACCCGGATACCCGAAAGAAGGCCTCTGTAGACGCGGTTTCATTAGGAACATGCGTATGCTGAGCAGATTTGATTGTCCGCAACGGATCGACTGCAGCCGGTCACCACTCCGATTTCGGCCCATGGCGGACATCCGAAGGCTGGGGCCGCTTCGCGGCCCATCGCCGGCAAGCCCGGCTCCCACAGGCACCGCGGAGGCCTGGAGACTGGTTATATCTCTGTGGGAGCCGGCTTGCTGGCGATGAGGCCGGTACTGACTACACAGCGTTGGGGCGGTGTCCGCAGTGGATCGGAAGGTGCCGGTGCATTCCGCCACACCGCTGCGCTTGGTATTTACAATTCGTCAGTCACTGACAGTAGCAACCGTTGATGATAATTGGCTGTGCCCGTCGCTCCACGGTCCACCTCAGCGGCTGAGGGCAGTCAGCGACAGGTACTTTGTAAAGCATCCGATTCTTGTTATAAGACTGACCGTTTTTCACGCAGTATGCCGTGTTAGGCACCCTACGGTGTCGAGTGGACGGTTTTAAAGTAAGGACGCTAGATGATCAAGCTCAAACCCCTTTTGCCAATCATGGCCGCATTGACCATGGCCGGCTGTATGACCGCTGAGCGCATGCCCGATGGCAAAACCAGGATTCGCTTCTCTGATGAGACGGCAAATTCGCTGGCCTCATTGATACCTGCCGGCGCGGTACCCGGTTCTGCTGCTGCGAGTGGTGGTGAACTGGACTTGATGCCGAAAAAGAGCCCGGCCGGTAGCGGGTTGTACCTATACTTCAACGGTCGCTATGACTTCACTTGTGCGTCCGCACTGCTCTACAGTGCCAAGTCCGGCCGCCCGCTGGATGAGTCTGCCAATGTCGGCTGCCGGGATCGCTATTATCAGCGTCAGTTGGAACTAAAGCAGGCGGGCAACCCCTACGACCGGGCTGCGCCCCCCTATGACGCACACAAACCGAACAATGAATACTGGGAAAAACTGAAGCGGCAAACCCTTGCCCAGCTGGGGACGACGCAGCAATTTGCCACGCGACTGTCAGCGATAACGCGGATTGAACGCGACGGCAATCACACTATCAGTTTGGGGTTTGCAGGCGATGGCGATGGCGTTCACGTGGCCTTGGTTCCCCAGCCATTCAGAATTCCGGTGCTCATGGAGAATGCCGACGAACAGGCGAAGTTGCGCAGGCCGGCGGCCAACGCCACAACCCAGATTGGCGAATGGGTGACGTGCAATGTGCTGCTCGGCTATGACCGAACGCTAGACCGTGGCCCAAGGCCTCGACATATCTCGGCACAGGAATACCGGCAATACGAGATACTTTTCAATGTGGCCTCGGTCAGTTGCCAGCTCGGTATTCGCTGACCGCAGGTAAGCCAGCCCTAGCTAAGCGGCTCATGCAATGATCCAGCTGCCATTGGCCAATGGCAGCTATCGACCCATTGCGGACACCGTGCCAACGCCCTGTAGTCAGTACCGGCCTCATCGCCGGCAAGCCGGCTCCCACAGATATATCACCAGCCTCCAGGTCTGCGCATTACCTGTGGGAGCCGGGCTTGCCGGCGATGGGCTGCGAAGCGGCCCCGGCCTTCGGATGTCCGCCATGGGTCGATAGCAGCCTTTCACGGCTGATCGCTAAACGGTCCATGGCGGACACCACCCCAACGCTCTGTAGCCAGTACCGGCCTCATCGCCGGCAAGCCGGCTCCCACAGAGATATCACCAGCCTCCGGGCCTGCGCAGTCCAAACTGTGGGAGCCGCGCTCGCCGGCGATGGGCCGCGAAGCGGCCCCGCCTTCAGATGGCCGCCACGGTTCGATAGCGCAAGGCCTGAGCGGCCTGACGTGCCATCCGCTGGACCGAAGTCGGCTCACGTTTCGCCGATCTGCGACAGCGGCCGGGCGACATGTTCCAGGGAACGGCGCTCGGCCGCTACGCCCCAAACAGCCTGGGTCAGGCCGGCAATGATCATCAAGGCAGCCCCGATCAGGTAGCCGTACAGTACATTGACACGTTCGCCACTTTCGATCAGCGCGCCAAACAACGTTGGCCCGATCAGCCCACCCAGGCCGGTGCCGAATGCGTAGAACACGGCGATGGCCAGCGCCCGGATTTCCAGCGGGAATGTCTCGGCGACGGTGAGGTAGGCGGAACTCGCTGCAGCCGAGGCGAAGAAGAAGATGACCATCCACGCCACGGTCTGCTGGGTGACGTCGATCAGCGCTTGCTCGAACAGGTAGCCACTGATGGTCAGCAGCACGCCGGAGACCAGGTAGGTGGCGCTGATCATGATGCGCCGGCCGATCACATCGAACAGCCTGCCCAGCAACAGCGGGCCGCAGAAGTTGCCAAGCGCAAACGGCAGGATGTACCAGCCCACCTTCGCTGACGCCACCCCGTAGAAGTCAGTCAGCACAAGCGCATAGGTGAAGAAGATCGCGTTGTAGAAGAAGGCCTGCGAGGTCAGCAAGGTCAGCCCGACCAATGCGCGGCGCCGATGCTCGACGAACAGGCTGTGGAACACCTCGCGCAGCGGCGTGTGGTCACGTGCGCGCAGGCGCATGGGCGCAGCCTGCAAAGGGGGGATCGCAATGCCGCGCGCCTGGTAATGGCGTTCGATGTTGGCGACGATGCGCTCGGCCTCTTCAGGCTGGTTGTGGATCATCAGCCAGCGTGGGCTTTCCGGCACCCACAGGCGCATCAGCATGATCACCAGGCCCAGCGCCGCACCGATACCGAAGCACAGCCGCCAACCCAGGTCGCCACCTGCAACCGCCGGGTCGAGCAGCACCACGGCACCGGCCGCGCCGAGGGCGGCGCCGATCCAGAAGGTGCCGTTGATGGTCAAGTCGACCCAGCCGCGGTAGCGCGCCGGGGTGAACTCCTGGATAGTCGAGTTGATCGCCGTATACTCGCCGCCGATGCCAGCACCTGTGAGAAAACGGAACAACAGGAAGCTCCACAGGTTCCAGGAAAATGCCGTCGCCGCAGTGGCGCCGATGTACAGAAACAGGGTAATGAAAAACAGCTTTCGCCGCCCCAGACGGTCAGTCAACCAGCCGAAGAACAGCGCGCCCAGCACTGCGCCCGCAATATAGGTAGCGCCCGCCAGGCCGATCTCGGTATTGCTCATGGCCAATGCCGGGCTGTCCTTCAATGCGCCGGACACCGAGCCGGCCAGGGTCACTTCCAGGCCGTCGAGCAGCCAGGTGATACCCAGAGCCAACACCAGCAAGGTATGAAAGCGGGTCCAGGGCAAGCGGTCCAGCCGGGCGGGTATATCGGTGCTGTACAGGCGCTGCTGCGCTGGGGCTCCGCTGGGCTGCTGCAAGGCTCGGGTCGTCATGGCAACACCTTCGCTGAGGGTTTCGCTTAGCCGATGGAGCCCTGTAAGGCGCGCGGAGTTCAAGATTGACATTGTCCACCGCTCGGCAGGTCAGTCTCCCCGATAACCTGTGCAATACAAGGATGGACCTATGACGCAGGCATGGACGCGGCTGTGGCCAACGCTCGCCTTGATCACCCGCTGGCAGTGCAGGCGCTGCTGGTTGCGCTGATGCAAGCGGATCGAACTTTCTGCCCGCCACCGTGCTCCTCTGCACACACCTACCAACGCGAGGAGACGCCCATGAAGCATAACGACGGCAAGACCGGCGACAAAGTCCCCAAGCCGCTTTCTTCTGAACAGGCCCAGCAAGGTGAGCGGGAGCCAGACCCGGTGCTCGAACGCCCCGACCCTGCTACCGAGGCAGTGGACAAGGTCATCACGCCAACCTCGATCAAAGAACAGGAGCAGCAGACCCGTCAGATCGAGCGGCGCCTGGCTGAGGCAGACGAGAAAGCCCGGCGCTGAACGCCGGGGCCACGCTCAGATGTCCAATTCGGTAAATGGGCATCTGAGCGGATTGTCCCGATTTTCGTGACAGTAATTCAATTGACCACGTATTTTTGTATTCATCCTCTGACAGTAAAGTGGGTTCATCACATAGAGGCGCCGAAGCCTCAAGGAGACGAATCATGATCACTGTCCGTAACGCTGAAGAACGTGGCCGCGCCAATCATGGCTGGTTGAAGTCAGCTCATACCTTCTCATTCGCCAATTACTGGGATCCTGACGAGCAAGGCTTTTCTGACCTTCTGGTCATCAATGATGACCGGGTGATAGCAGGCAAAGGTTTCGGCCAGCATCCTCACCGTGACATGGAGATATTCTCTTACGTCCTCGAGGGCGCCCTGGAGCACAAAGACACCCTGGGCACCGGGTCGGTAATCAAACCAGGTGATGTGCAATTGATGAGCGCAGGCAGCGGGGTCGCTCACAGTGAGTTCAACCACAGCAAATCGCAGCCGGTTCACTTCCTGCAAATCTGGATTGTGCCCGATGTACGTGGTGCGACTCCCCGTTATCAGCAGCAGCATTTCAGTGATGATGAAAAGCGCGGCAAGCTCCGGCTGATCATTTCGCCAGAGGGCAAGCAGGGTTCGCTTCAGGTTCGCCAGGACGCGCGTGTTTATGCGGGCCTCTTCGACGGCGATGAGCACGCCACTCTGACGCTGGCTGACAACCGCCATGCGTATGTACACGTAGCGCGTGGGCGCATCGAGCTCAATGGCCAACTGCTGCGCGAAGGTGACGGCGTGCGGATGAGGAAAGAGCAACTGATCGAGCTTTCCAACGGCCGTGATGCAGAAGTGCTGGTGTTTGATCTGCGGCCTAACGAGCTGCCGAGCATGCCTTGACCCATGCAATTGGATGACTGTCTTGCCGCGCCTCGCAGAGCGGTAAGACAGCATGCCGATTGATGGATCCAGGCATGCCAGAATTTGGCACCCACGCCCTCAAGCCCCCTACCCCCAAAAACAGATTCTGGCCGGCCCGATGCTAGCTGGATGAGTCGTGCTCGCTGCTTAGGCGTGCATGGCTTGGCTAAGACGCGCCAGGATACCGACCTGGGTCGAACCCAATTTTTCAAAGGCAGCAATGGAATGAGCACATCAACACCTGGCGCTTGGAGCCCCTTGCGCAATACCACCTTCCGCATGTTGTGGATCGCAACAATCGCTTCCAACATCGGCACTTGGATGCACGAGGTCGGCGCAGGATGGTTGATGACCACCCTTTCCGCCAGCCCGCTCCACGTTGCATTGATTCAAGTGGCAGGCTCGCTCCCCATGTTCTTCCTGGCCCTTCCGGCCGGAGCCGCTGCTGACATTGTCGATAAACGACGTTACCTGTTATTCGTGCAACTCTGGATGTCGGCGGTCGCAGTGACATTGGCAAGCCTCACGCTGCTAGGGCTGATGAACGTTTCATTGCTTCTGGTACTCACTTTGGCGTTGGGCATTGGTACCGCGTTGATGATGCCGGCGTGGAGCGCCCTCACACCTGAGCTTGTTGGGAAAGAAGACCTGTCGAATGCGGTGGCGATCTCGAGTGTCGGCATAAACGTCTCGCGAGCGATCGGCCCTGCCTTGGCAGGTGTAGTGGTGAGCCTGGTAGGCCCGTGGTTGACGTTCGCACTCAACGCAGTTTCGTTTGCGGGTGTGATCCTGGTGCTGTTCATGTGGAAGCGCGAGGTCAAAGAGCCGCTGCTGCCTGCGGAGCGCTTCATCGGTGCAATGCGCACTGGGATACGGTTCGCCCGAAGCTCCAAACCGCTTCAAGCTGTATTGATTCGTGCGCTGGCCTTCTTCCTGTTTGCGAGTGCCGGCACTTCATTGCTGCCACTGATCGTGCGTGGCGAGATGCATGGCACCGCGGCCGATTTCGGTTTGCTGCTTGCTGCAATTGGCATAGGCGCCGTAGGGGGTGCAACGCTTTTGCCTAAACTGCGTGAGCGGGTCAGCCGAGACCGTTTGGTAATGATTGCGAGCTTGTTGTACGCCGTATTCCTGCTCGTGCTCGCGTCGGTTCGCAATTTCTATGTGCTGATGCCAGCGATGCTGATTAGCGGAGCCGCTTGGATCGCGGTGCTCTCCAATATGCAGGTTGCCGCTCAAACCTCTGTGCCAGCGTGGGTACGAGCCCGGGCACTGTCGGTGTACATCCTGGTCTTCTTCGGTTCAATGGCGGGTGGTGGCCTCCTGTGGGGGACCGTAGCCAGCCATGCCTCGATCACTTTGAGCCTGCTGCTGGCTGCTGGCGGTCTTGCGCTGGCGACCCTCGTTACCTGCAAAGTGGCGCTGCCTGAGACTGAAGCCGACGAGCTCGCGCCTTCGCTGCACTGGCCAACGCCATTGATCAGCGATGAGCTGGATCAGGAGCGCGGGCCTGTGATGGTCACAGTCGAGTACCACATCGATCCTGCTCAAGCAGAGGCTTTCACCCAGGCTGCTCGAGATCTGGAAGCCATGCGCAAGCGAAACGGTGCGTTGTCATGGGGGTTGATGCAGGACAGCTCGGAGCCGACGTTGTGGCAGGAGTTTTTCTTTGAAGAGTCTTGGCTTGAACACTTGCGCCATCACCATCGGGTTACCCGTGGCGAGCTGAAGATCGAAGCTCGAGTGCGCACATTCCAGACCGAAGGCGTACCTGTGAAAATCCGTCATCTGCTGGCTGAAACACATAAGCCTCATCGGTCTGGCGGCCACTGAACCACGGCAGCTTCCAGCAGCGATGTCGGTAGGGCCGCTCTGAGTACCCACCCGCAATGCCGTTGAAAGTCCATCATCAGCACTGAGCCTGTCTATGCCTCATTGCTGATGTTGGACGTTGCGATGCCTAGTTCTGTACCGGCTCGAAAAGGCTCACGGAGCTGGCATCCACCGCCTTGGGCAGCAGCCCCTCGCGGTAAAAGGCATCGGCGATGCGCTGCTGTTCAGCCAGATTTTCCAGCTTCACCGGCTGCACGTCATAACTGCGCCGGGCGTTGGCCTGCTGCACCGTGGCGCTGTCCAGGTTGCCCCACAGCGGCCCAAGGATACGCGCGGCCTGCGCCGGGTTGGCCTTGGTCCAGGCACCGGCCTCGCGCAGGGCCAGGTACACCTGCTGCAGCACTTCGGGGTGGGCCTTGGCGTAGTCGCTGCCAGCCAGGTAGTAACGCTGGTAGCTGGCCAGCTGGCTGCCATCGGCCAGAATCCGCGCGTTCTGCTGGCGCTGAGCACTGGCCACGTAAGGGTCCCAGGTTACCCAGGCATCGACCTTGTGGTTTTCGAAGGCGGCTCGGCCGTCGGCGGGAATGAGGTAGGCCGGGGTGATGTCCTTGAAGGTCAGCCCGGCCTTGGCCAGGGCCTGGATCAGCAAGTAGTGGCTGCCGGCGGCCTTGGTCACCGCCACGCGCTTGCCCTTGAGGTCGGCCAGGGTCTTGAGTGGCGAGTCCGACGGCACCAGGATCGCCTGGGCCGTGGGTGACGGGGTTTCCCGGGCAAAGTAGGTGAGTTTGGCGCCGGCGGCCTGGGTGAACACCGGCACGGTATCGGCAACGTCCGCCGACAGGTCGACATTACCCAGGTTCAGAGCCTCCAGCAGCGGCAGGCCACTTGGAAACTCGTGCCAGCTGACGCGGATGCCCTCGGCCTGCAGGCGTTGTTCGAGGCTGCCTCGGGCCTTGAGCAGGGTCAGCAGGGTCGAGGACTTCTGGTAGCCGATGCGCAGGGTCTGCTCGGCATTGGCCAGGCTCGGCAGCAAGGCGCTGGCCAGCAGCGCCAGGCCGAGCCGGCGCAGGGGTTTGATTGGCATGGGAAAATCTCCGCTGTCAGGGTTGCGCGGCCAGCTTGGCGGCACCGGGAAGGGTGAAACCGCTGGCGAAGGTCGGTGCCACGTCGAGGCGTTGGGCCATCAAGCCATGGGCATGGTAGAAGTCGGCGGTGTCCTGCTGTTCGGCCACGGTTTGCGGGTCGATCAGCTGCCAGCGCAGTTGGCGACGCTCGAACTGCAGGCGGGCGGCGTCTTCGGGGAAGCCGATGATCGCCGCCAAGGTTTTCGAATAGCTGTCCACATGTTGGTTGGCCCAGACCTGCGCGCCGGCCAGCCGGTTGAGGTAGTCCTGCAGCGCTGCGCGCCGGGCGGGTTGGTCCAGGGCCTTGTCGGTGGCAGCGAGGAAGCTGTTGCCGCTGGACAGGCCACGGCCGTTGACCAGCACCCGGCCCTGCCCGCTCAACTCGGCCAACGCGGTATAGGGCTCCCAGGTCGACCAGGCATCGACCGCACCGTTGGCCAGGGCGATCTTGGCGTCCACCGGCCCGAGAAAACGCAATTCCACGTCCTTCTCGCTCAGCCCGGCCTGTTCAAGCGCCTTGAGCGCCAGATGGTGGCCGATCGACCCGCGACCGGTGGCGATGCGCTTGCCCTTGAGGTCGGCCGCGCTGTGCAGCGGTGCATCGGGGCGCACCAGCAGCGCCGTGCCATAGGGGTCGGACTTGTCCACGGCGATGGCCTTGACCGGTGCCCCCGAGGCCAGCACGAACAACAGCGGCGCATCGCCGATGATGCCGGCATCGATCGCCCCGGCATTGAGCGCCTCGGCTAACGGTGCGGCGGCGGGGAACTCGGCCCAGTGGATGTCATAGGGCAAATCGCGCAAGGCATCGGCGGCTTCCAGCTGTGCGCGCATATTGCCCTTCTGGTCGCCGATGCGCAGGGTCAGGCGCTCCGTGGCGCTGGCCTGGCCAACCAGCAACAGTGCTGCGGCAAGGGTGAACAGCTTCGTGCGGATGGACATGGCGCTCCTCGATGTCTGGGCAGGCCGCGTCATGCGGCCCGGTCTGTGACTCTAGCGAGAACCGTCAAATAAATTAAATTGATTTTAGGAATAACCTAATATGCGTTTTAATCTTGCCAGACCCTGCAGATGGCATTACTCGCCATTGCGATTATGCTAATGCCTTATGTTCCCGTGCCACCCAGTGAGCGCCGATTATGAAAATCGATGATATGGACGCCTTCGTCGCGGTCATCCGTTGCCAGTCCACCAACCTCGCCGCCGAAGCCCTGCAACTGACCCAGCCGGCCATTACCCGCCGGGTGCAGAACTTCGAGGAAGACCTCGGCGCCACCCTGCTCGATCGCAACACCAAGCCCCTCAAACCCACCCCCATGGGCCTACGGGTATACGAGCAGTGCAAGGCGATCTTGCGCGAGATCGACGCGCTGCGCGAACTGGTGGCCAACGATGGTGCGCCGTCGGGTACCCTGCGCCTGGGCGTGCCGCAAACCCTGGGCGACGTGGTGCTGCTCGATGCCCTGGCGCAGATTCGCGAGGCCTACCCGCAATTGCGCACCCAGGTGAGCAGCGGTTGGGGCAGCAGCCTGATCGCGCGCATGGAAAACGGCGAGCTCGACGCCGCCGCCGCGCTGTTCCCGCCGGGCAAGATCTTCCCCGAAGGCATCGCCAGCCAATCGATCGCGCGCATGCCGCTGAAGGTGGTGGCGGCCAAGGGCAGCGCCGCCAAGCGCAGCTACAAACTCAAGGACTGCTACACCCGTGGCTGGGTGCTCAACCCCGATGGTTGCGGTTTCCGCGCCGGGCTGCAGCGGGCCCTGAGCGAGCAAGGGCTGAGCCTGTCGATCAACCTGGAAACCTTCGGCACGGAGTTGCAACTTGGGCTGGTCGCCAATGGCCAGGGGCTGGGGCTGGTACCCGAGCCGCTGCTGCAGGCAAGCCGGCATCGCGATGCGCTGGATGTGCTCAACGTCACTGACTTCAAGCCGCAGGTGGACCTGTGGTTGTTCCATCCGCGGTTCCTGGGCAACCTGCAGGAGCCTGTGGAGCTGTTTGGCGAAGTTGCCGGGCATCGGTTGCTGGGTTGACCCTGACGGGGCGCCATGCGCCCCAAGCACTAAATGCAATTTACGCATAACATGATAGCAACTAGATGCTTTAAATAAATAATTAGCATAGAACCAAAAAGACTTTTACAGCCTTCATCCATACGAATACGGTCTTAGCCAACACACCGTCATTCAGGGATGAAACCCCATGAGTCACCCCTCCGACAGCGCCCTTGCCGAGCTGACACAGGCCCTTGCGGCCAATGCCGAGCGCTATGACCGCAGCGCCTGCTTCCCGCAGGACAACTTCGACCTGCTGCACCGCCACGGCCTGCTCGCCTTCACCGTGCCCCGAGCCCTCGGTGGCGCTGGCGCAGACCTCGCCAGTGCGCGCCGAGTCATTGGCGCGGTGGGCAAGGGCGACCCGGCCACCGCGCTGATTCTGGTCATGCAGTACCTGCAGCACTTTCGCCTGCAGGACGAAGCCCGTTGGCCCGAACACCTGCGCCAACGCGTGGCCCGCGATGCCGTACAACACGGCGCGCTGATCAACGCCCTGCGCGTCGAGCCGGCACTCGGCACCCCTGCCCGCGGCGGCCTGCCTGCCACCGTGGCGCGGCGCACGGCCGAAGGCTGGCGCCTGAGCGGGCGCAAAATCTATTCCACCGGCAGCCATGGCTTGAGCTGGTACCTGGTGTGGGGCCGCAGCGACGACGCCGACCCCTTGGTCGGCGGCTTCCTGGTGCACCGCGACACGCCCGGCATCACCATCGTCGACGATTGGGACCACTTGGGCATGCGTGCCACCTGCAGCCATGAAGTGCGTTTCGACGAGGTGTTGATCCCCCTCGATCACGCTGTCAGCGTCAGCCCTGCCAGCGCGCCAAAGGCCGAACTCGATGGCGAGAGCCTGTTGTGGATGGCCGTGCTGCTACCGGCCGTGTACGACGGCGTGGCCCGCGCTGCCCGCGACTGGCTGGCGGGCTTTCTCAAGCACCGTGCACCCTCCAACCTGGGCGCGCCATTGGCCAGCCTGCCGCGCTTTCAGGAGGTGCTGGGGCGCATCGACACCCTGCTGTTCGCCAACCAGAGCCTGCTCGATGCCGCAGCCAGCGGGCAGGTCGCGCCGCAGCATGCCGGGCAGCTCAAGCACCTGGTCAGCGCCAACGCCATCCAGGCCGTGGAACTGGCAGTCGAAGCTGCCGGCAACCCCGGGCTGTCGCGGCGCAACCCGCTGGAGCGACACTACCGTGACGTGCTCTGCAGCCGCATCCACACGCCACAGGACGACGTGGTGTTCGGCCAGGTCGGCCGCGCCGCGCTGCTGGAGGCTCGGGGATGAGCCATTCGATCATTGCCAGCCAGCTCGACGCCCAGGCCAACCAGCACCTGCGTGATCACCTGCCGGACCATCAAGTCATCGACATTGCCCCCGGCCAGCTGGCCCTGCAGGCCCCTGCCGATGTGTTCATCCTGCGCCCGATCAATGTGCGCGGGCAGCGCGTCGACAGCCCGCCGCCGGGCTGGCCGTGGGGCCTGAAATGGGTGCAGCTGGTGTCCTCGGGCATCGACTTCTACCCCCCTTGGGTATTCCAGGGCGCGCAGGTCACCAGCGGCAAGGGCGCCAACGCCGAGCACGTGGCCGAGTTCGCCCTGGCCCTGGTGTTCGCCGCTGCAAAGCAACTGCCGGGGTTGTGGGTCAAGGATGCCGACTGGCGCCTGACCCCCTTGGCACCGCTGCGCGGCCGCACCCTGGGCATTCTCGGCTTTGGCAGCATCGGCCAGAGCCTGGCGCGCAAGGCCGTGGCGCTGGGCATGCGCGTGCTCGCCCTGAGCCGCCCCGGCCAGGCCATCGCCGATGTGCCTGGGGTGGTGCGCGCCGCCGACCTGCAACAGCTGTTCGCCGGCAGCGATCACCTGGTACTGGCCGCCCCGCTCACCGCTGCCACCCGCGGCCTGGTCGGCCGCGAGGTGCTGGCCCATGCCCGACCGGGCCTGCACTTGATCAATATTGCCCGTGGCGGGCTGCTCGACCAGCAGGCGTTGCTGGAGGCGCTTAACAGCGGCCTGATCGGCCGCGCCAGCCTGGATGTCACCGACCCCGAGCCGCTGCCCGCCGGCCACCCGCTGTATCACCACCCGCGGGTGTTCCTGTCACCGCACACCTCGGCCATTTCCGAAGACGGCTACCCGGCCTTCCTCGAAGCCTTCATCGCCAACTTCCACCGCTACCGCGAGCAGGCGCCCCTGGCCAACCTGGTCGACACCGCACGCGGCTACTAATTACCGGAGAGCACACCATGAGTTCACTGTCTGCCGTCACCACCAGCGCCCCTAGCGTGCGCGACCGTGTCAGCGCCGAAGAGTGGGAGGTGCGGGTAAAGCTGGCCGCAGCCTACCGCCTGGCCGCCCTGTTCCGCTGGACCGACCACATCTACACGCACTTCTCGGCCCGCGTCCCGGGCCCCGAGGAGCACTTTCTGATCAACGCCTTCGGCCTGCTGTTCGACGAGATCAGCGCCTCCAACCTGGTCAAGGTCGACGTCGACGGCACGATCATCGACGACCCGCTGGGGCTGGGCATCAACCAGGCCGGCTACGTGATCCACAGCGCCATCCACCGCGCCCGCCCCGACCTCAAGGCCGTGCTGCATACCCACACCCGCGACGGTGCGGCGGTATCGGCCCAGCGCGATGGCCTGCTCCCTATCTCCCAACACGCCCTGGCCTACTACAGCCGGGTGGTTTACCACGATTACGAGGGCGTGGCCCTGGACCTGGACGAGCAGCAGCGGCTGGTGAACAACCTGGGCGACAGCAACATCCTCATCCTGCGCAACCACGGGCTGCTCACCGGGGGCATCAGCGTGGAACACGCGTTCCGCGAACTGCATGGGCTGGAGCGTGCCTGCAACATCCAGGTGGCGGCCCAGGCCGGGGGCAATGACCAGCTGTTGCATGCACCGCAGACGGCAATTGCCAAGGTGCACGAGCAGTCGAAGCGGTTTTCCGATGGCAAGGGGGAAGGCATCCAGCGGCACTGGGATGCATTGATACGGCAGCTGGACCGTGAGGGCCGCGGTTACCAGGACTGAAGCAAACACAGCTGTCGCCTGTGCTTGCCGGCGAAGAGGCCAGTACAGGCAAAACCATTCCGATCAAGGACCACCCCATGCCCCCACTGCACCGCCTGTTTGCCATCGGCGCCCTCGCCCTGGCCCTTACCGCCTGCTCTCCGGACGATGGCAGCACCGCCGGCAAAACCCTCAGCGTCGCGTTCTGGGGCGATAACACCACCCTGGTCAGCGTCGACCCCTTCCAGGTCTACTGGCTGGAACACCGGGTACTGCTGCGCAACGTCGCCGAGTCGCTCACCGACCAGGACCCGGACAACGGCCGCATCATCCCGTGGCTGGCAAAAAGCTGGGAGGTCAGTGCCGACGCCTTGAGCTACACCTTCCACCTGCGCCAGGACGTCACCTTCAGCAATGGCGAGCGTTTTGACGCCCACGCCGTGAAAAGCGCCTTCGACAGCAACAAAGCCTTCGCTACCCAACTGCCCGCAACCTTTGGCGCCACCTACCTGGCCGGCTACGACCACGCCGAGGTGCTCGACGACTTCACCGTGCGGCTGGTGCTGTCGCGGCCCAACGCAGGCTTTCTGCAGGCCACCTCCACCACCAACCTGGCGATTCTCGCGCCCGCCTCATACCGGCTGAGCGCACAAGAGCGCTCGCTGGGCAAGATCATCGGTACCGGCCCGTTCACCCTCGAACACTACACCCCCGAGGTCGGCGCCCGCCTGGTCAAGCGTGCCGACTATGCCTGGCCGTCGGCCAACATGCGTAACCAGGGCCCGGCCCATGTGGATGCCGTGGACATCAGCTACATCCCCGAGGAGAGCGTGCGCAACGGCCTGTTCCTGCAGGGCAAGGCCGACATCCTGTGGCCGCGCAACCCGTTCTCGGAGGTTGACCTGAAGCTGTTCCAGTCCAAGGGCGCGACCATCCAGAGCCGCTCGCTGCCAGGCCCGGCGCTGAACCTCTACCCCAACACCCGCAACCAGCGGCTGCTGGGTGACCGCCAGGTGCGCCTGGCGCTGCAAAAGGCCATCGACCGCACCAGCTACGCACACACCGTCTACAACGCCGAGTTCCCGGTAGTCAGCGGCGTGTACGACGTGACCACGCCGTACTTCAAGCCCCAGGCCGACAAGCTCGCCTATGACCCCAAGGGCGCCGAGCAGCTGCTCGACGCCGCCGGCTGGCACAAGGGCGAGGATGGCTACCGGCACAAGAACGGCCAACGCCTGACCCTGCGCTACAACCTCACCCCCGCCGAAAGCGCCGGTGACGTGCTGGTGCAGGACCAGTTGCGCAAGGTCGGCATCGACCTCAAGCTGAATGTGCTGACCCGCGCCGAATGGGTGGCCGGCAACGCGGCTGGCAACTACGACCTGACGTCCACCTACATGACGCGCGCCGACCCGATCATCCTGCAGACCATCCTCGATCCACGCGCGGCCAACAGCGCCACGGTCGCTACCAACACCTACGAGCCGCAGACCCTGGCCAAGGCCCAGGCGCTGTTCGACAGCGGCATCACCGCCACCGCCGACCCGCAGCGTGCCCAGGCTTACGGCCAATTGCAGGACCTGCTGACCGACGAGGCCTCGGCATTCCCGCTGTATGAGCGCGTCTGGCAGGCCGCCACCGCGCCGCGGGTCAAGGACTTCCGCTGGACCGCCGAAGGCTTCGCCCTGTTCAGCGACATCCAGGTCGGCCAGCCATGAAGCGCTACCTGACCGGCCGCATCGGCCAAGCGCTGTTGGTGTTGTGGGGCGCCTATACCGTCACCTATTTCATCCTTTACATGCTGCCCGGCGATACCCTGGCGATCATGCTCAGCGCCTCTGGCATGGAGGCCGACGGCCTGTCTCCCGAGGACCTGGCCAAGGCCCGCACCTACTATGGGCTGGACAAAGGGCTGTTCGAGCAGTACTTCGACCTGCTGTGGCGCGCCCTGCACGGTGACCTTGGCCAGTCGTTGTCTCTCGGCAGGCCAGTCACCGCGCTGCTGGCCGAGCGGCTGCCGCAAACCCTGGCGCTGGCAGGTACTGCCATTGTGCTGTCGTTGCTGGCCGGGGTCGGCCTGGCCTACCTGACCGCCTACCTGCAATGGCGCCCGCTGAAGACCGCACTGGCGCGCCTGCCGTCGCTGGGCTTTTCAGTGCCCGTGTTCTGGATGGGCCTGCTGCTGATCCAGGTGTTCGCCTTCGCCCTTGGCTGGCTCCCGGCCACCGGCAGCCAAGGCCTGGCCAGCCTTGTGCTGCCGGCGATCACCCTGGCGATCCCCAGCGCTGCGGTTTACGCCCAAGTGCTGCAGCGCGGCTTTCAAGGCGTGTGGCAGGAGCCCTACATCACCACCGCCTTCGCCAAAGGCCTGAGCCGGGCCCAGGTGCAGGCGCGCCATGGCTTGCGCAACGCGGCCTTGCCGCTGCTCACCCTGGTCGGCCTGCAGGTCGGCAACACGGTGTCCGGCGCGGTGCTGGTGGAGACCATCTTTTCGCGTAACGGCGTTGGCCGCCTGGCCCAGGAAGCCGTGCTGCGCCAGGACATCCCGGTGGTGCTGGCGATCGTTGCGGTATCAGCCGCCGCCTTCGTGCTGGTCAACCTGATCGTCGACCTGCTCTACCCCTACCTCGACCCGCGCATCACCCACACGGCCAAGGTGAGCTGACATGACCATCGACATCCCCCTGACCCCGATCGACACCCAGCACACCAGCGGTATGGCGCCTCCCGCCACGCCCTGGAAACGTCGCACGCGCCTGCAGCGCGCGTACCAGGCCTTGGCCCCACTGCTACGCCGGCCTGGCTTCAGCCTGGCCCTGTTGATCGTACTGTTTGCCCTGTTCGCGGCACTGGCCCCGCAGTTGCTCACCAGCTTCGACCCTTACGCCACCTCGCCCGCCGACAAACTCAGCGCCCCCAGCGTGGTGCACTGGTTTGGCACCGACGAGTTGGGCCGCGACCTGTATACCCGGGTGGTGTATGGCGCGCGCCTGTCGGTGCTGGCAGCACTGTTGGCGGTGACCATCGCCCTGGTTGGCGGCCTTGGCCTGGGCGTTCTGGCCGGCTTTGCCGGCGGGCGGGTCGACGCGGCGTTGATGCGCCTGATCGACGTGTTGCTGGCGTTGCCCGGCCTGCTGCTGGCCTTGGCCATCGTCACTGCCATCGGCTTTGGCACCGTGCCGGTGGCTGTCGCTGTGGGTGTCGGCATCATCCCGGGCTTTGCCCGCACCACCCGCGCCGAAGTGCTGCGGATCAAGACCCTGCCCTATGTCGAGGCCGCCCGCCTGGGCGGCGCCAGCTGGGTACGCACGCTGCTGCGCCATGTGCTGCCCAACGCCTGGGGCCCGGTGGCGGTGCTCGCCACCCTGGACTTTGGCGCGGCCATCCTGGCCACCGCCGGCCTCAGCTTTCTCGGTTTCGGCGCGGCACCGCCAGCAGCGGAATGGGGCACGCTGATCGCCAACGGCCGGCACTTCCTGATTACCGCCCCTTGGGTATCGCTGCTGCCGGGGCTGTTCGTGGTGGCTGTGGTGTTCAGCCTCAACCACCTGGCGCGCAGCGCCGAGGAGCATGCCCGATGAGCCAGCCACAGTTGATCCAGGTGCGTGACCTGAGTGTCAGTTACACCTTCGCCGGGCAACGCACCCAGGCCGTGCGCCAGTTGTCGTTCAGCCTGGCCCAGGGCGAAACTCTGGCGATCGTCGGCGAGTCCGGTTCGGGCAAATCGACGCTGGCCAATGCCCTGCTCGGCCTGCTGCCGGCCAACGCAAACATCGAGCAGGGCGAGCTAAGGGTCGATGGCATCGATGTGGCGCAGGCCAGCGAGCGCGTCAGGCGTAAGCTGCGCGGCCGCACCATCGCCTTGGTGCCGCAAGACCCGATGGTCAGCCTCAACCCCACCCTGCGTATCGGCCGGCAGATTGCCGAGGCGCTGTTGCTGGCCCATGACGGGCGGCGTTACCCGGGGCTGGACGCACAAGTGCTGGCGCTGCTCGAGCAGGTCGGCATCGACGAGCCGCCGCTGCGCGCCCGCCAGTACCCCCACGAGCTGTCCGGCGGCATGCGCCAACGGGTGCTGATCGCCATCGCCCTGGCCGGCGACCCCCGGCTGATCATCGCCGACGAGCCCACCAGCGCATTGGACGTGACCGTGCAGCGGCGCATTCTCGACCACCTGCAGCAGCTGGTGGCCGAGCGCGGCATCTCGCTGTTGATCATCACCCATGACCTGGGCATGGCCTGCGACCGCGCCGACCGCCTGCTGGTGATGAAACAGGGCGAGCTCGTCGAACATGCCTCGCCCAGGCAGATCCTCTGGGGCGCACAGCAGCCCTATACGCGTGACCTGCTCAACGCAGCACCCGCCTTCGTGCCGCGTAAACGGCCGCCTGGCGTGCCAGCGCAAACACCGCTGTTACGCCTGAGCAATGTCGGCAAGCGCTTCGCGCTGCCCGGGCAGCACGCGCACTTTACCGCGCTGCAGGGCCTCAACCTCGAGCTGCATGCCGGGCAGACCCTGGCCATCGTCGGCGAATCGGGCTCGGGCAAGAGCACCGCGCTGCGCATCGCCCTTGGGCTGGAAATGCCCAGCCAGGGGCGTGTGGAGTTCGCCGGTGTCGACGTCAGCGCCTGCAGTTGGCGGCAGTTCCGGCCCCTGCGCCGGCGTATTCAGCTGGTGCAGCAGAACCCGTTCGCCGCACTCGACCCACGCTTCACGGTGTTCGACAGCATCGTCGAACCGCTGGTGTCGTTCGGCCTGCTCAAGGGCGCTGCGCTGGAGCGCAAGGCCCGCGAGCTGATCGCCCGGGTGCAACTGCCGGTGCACTTCCTCGACCGCCTGCCGCGCGAGCTGTCGGGCGGCCAGCGCCAGCGGGTGGCGATCGCCCGGGCATTGGCCCTGGAGCCCGAGGTGCTGTTGCTCGACGAGCCAGTCAGTGCGCTGGACGTATCGGTGCAGGCACAGATCCTCGCCCTGCTGGCCGACCTGCAGCGCGAACTGGGCATCGCCTATGTGCTGGTCTCCCATGACCTGGCGGTGGTCGCGAGCATGGCCGACCACGTGCTGGTGCTGCGGCGCGGGCAGGTGGTCGAGCAAGGGCCGGCGGTGCAGGTGTTCGGCAGCCCGGCCAGCGCCTACACGCGGGCGCTGATCGAGGCGATACCCGGGCATTCACGCAGCGTGCTGCCTGTGGCGGTTTGACGGTTGTGCCGCGCGGTACGTGGTGCCGTGCGCAACAGACATTGAGCATTATCTGGCAAGAGGTATTGAACGTGAGCAAACGACAGATCCATCTCGGCGCAATGATCCACGGTGTCGGTCACGGCTGGGGCGAATGGCGCCACCCCGAGGCGCTGGCCGACGCCAGCGTCAACTTCGGTTTCTACAAGCAGCAGGCGCAACTGGCCGAGGCCGCGAAGTTCGACTTCGCCTTCATCGCCGACAGCCTGCACATCCACGCCCGCTCCAGCCCCCATTACCTCAACCGCTTCGAGCCGCTGACCATTTTGTCTGCGCTGGCGGCGGTCACCTCTCACATCGGCCTGGTAGCCACGGTCACGGTCAGCTACACCGAACCGTTCCAGGTCGCCCGCCAGTTCGCCTCGCTGGACCTGATCAGCGGCGGGCGGGCCGGCTGGAACGTGGTGACCTCGTGGCTATCGGGCACCGCCGACAATTTCGGCAAGGCAGAACACCCACCCCACGCCGTGCGCTACCGCATCGCCCGCGAGCATGTCGATGTGGTCCAAGGCCTGTGGGACTCGTGGGAAGACGACGCCTTCACCCGCGACAAGCGCACCGGCGAGTTCTTCGACCCCACCAAGCTGCACACGCTGGGCCACCAGGGCGAGTTTTTCAAGGTCAAGGGCCCGCTGAACATCCAGCGTTCGCCCCAGGGCCAGCCGCTGATTTTCCAGGCCGGCGTGTCGGAGGATGGGCGCAACTTCGCCGCGCAAAACGCCGATGCGATCTTCGTCAACCCCGAGTCGTTCAGCGATGCCCGAGCCTATTACCAAGACCTGAAACAGCGCGCTGCGCGCCATGGCCGCGACCCGGAGCAGCTGTTCATCCTGCCGGGCATCCGCCCCATCGTCGGCCGCGACGAGGCCGAGGTAGAGCGCCGTTACCAGGAGGCCGTCGAGCTGGTGAGCATCGAGGACGCCCTGGTCGCCCTTGGCCGCCCGTTCAACGACTACGACTTCAGCCAGCACGACCTGGATGCGCCATTCCCGGACCTGGGCACCCTCGGCGACAACAGCCACAAGGGTACCGCCGACCAGCTCAAGCAACTGGCCCGCGAAGAGGGCCTGACCCTGCGCCAACTGGCACTGCGCTTTTCGCGCCCGAGGCGTGACTTCACCGGCACCCCGGAACAGGTGGCCAATGCCCTGCAGGACTGGTTCGAGGACCGCGCCGCCGACGGTTTCATCATCAATTCGCTGCTGCCCGATGGTTTGCAGTACTTCACCGAGCTGGTAGTGCCCCTGCTGCAAGCGCGCGGCCTGGTGCGCAGCGAGTACACCGGCCGCACCTTGCGCGACAGCTTCGGCCTGAGCGTACCGACCAACCGCAACACGCTGCGCCGCGAGCCGACCGCGGTCGCTTGAACCGCCCTGGACGAAAAGGAGTTCCACTGCATGAGCCTCGAATTCATTGGCCTCATCGGCCCTCAGGAAAGCAGCGAATCACAAGCCCCACGTGGCCCGTTGGTTGACCTGGACTTCATCAAGGCCTTCGCCCAGGCCCAGGAATACGCCGGGTTCGACAAGGCCCTGCTGGCGGTCAATACCAGCGCGCCGGACGCGATGATCCTGGCCAGTTACGTCGCCGCAGTGACCGAACGCATCGGCCTGCTGGTGGCGCATCGGCCCGGTTTCCAGGCGCCGACCTTCGCCGCCCGCCAGTTCGCCACCCTCGATCAGCTCAGCCGCGGCCGCGCCTCGATCAACGTGATCACCGGCGGCGACAGCGGCGACCTGCAGCGTGACGGTGATTTCCTCGACAAGGATGCCCGCTACGCACGCACGGACGAATACCTGCAAGTGCTGCACAAGACCTGGACGCAGACCACGCCGTTCGACCACCACGGCGAGCACTACCGGGTAGAGGACAACCTGACCCTGGTCAAGCCGGTGGACAAGCTGCCGGTCTACTTCTCCGGTGCTTCGGATGCGGCGGTGGAGGTGGCAGCCAGGCACGCCGATGTCTACATGATGTGGGGCGAGCCCCTGGAGCAGGTGCGCGAACGCATTGCCCAGGTACGCAAGGCCGCGGCTCGCTACGGGCGGGAGAACCACATCCGCTTCAGCCTGTCGCTTCGGCCGATCCTGGGGGCTACCGAAGACGAGGCCTGGGCCCGGGCCGAGCGCATCCTGGCCGACGCCAGGCAACGCATCGGCATCCGCCAGGGCAGCCGTCGCGAGAAGAACTTCGGCAAGAGCAACGTCGGTTCCGAACGCCTGGTGCAACTGGCAAGCCAGCGCAAGGTGCACGACACCCGGCTGTGGACCGAGATCGCCGCGCTGGGCGGTGGCGCCGGCAACTCCACCTCGCTGGTGGGCACCCCTGAGCAGGTGGCCGAAGCGGCGCTGGCGTATTACCAACTGGGTGTGAGCACCTTCCTGTTTCGGGGTTTTGACCAGTTGCGCGATGCCGTGGACTACGGGCAAACACTGATTCCACGGATCCGCGCACTGGTTGCGCAGCAACAAGATGGCCGCACCACCCGCAGCGCCTGACCTGGACCGGCCCTTTCACGGTTAGCGCCGCGAAGGGGCCTGCGGACCTCCCTGACCCGTATTCAGACCACCAGCCCACATCGGGCCTGGTGCAACGGCGCGTGGGTGTTTGTGGTGAACTTTCATGCGCCCTTCATTGCCCAGGCAACACCACATCAAAATCACGCTTGCGCATTTATAAAGCCGCCTATTATCAGCAATAAACATAATTAACTTAGAACAAAAAAACCTTTCACAGCCGCGTGAAAGTCCATTAGGTTCTTTCAACCGACCCCGACATGGCGGAGGCAAATGGATTTGTGCCAGCCGCTGTCGGTCCGTCTTTCGATCCGCCTGCCCGTTGCGCACATCCGAACTCAACCTTTTCGGAGCATGCGACATGGGATTGTCCCGTAGAGATCTGATCACCCGCCTCGCCGCCATTGGCGGCTATTCAGCGGCCCTTGGCGCGCTGGGGCAGAATGCCCTGGCCGCCACCTTCGAGCCCCTGCAACTGGCCGCCAACGGTGGCAACGGCAAACGCGTAGTGATTGTCGGCGCCGGTATTTCCGGCCTGGTATCCGCCTACGAGCTGCGCAAGGCCGGCTTCTCGGTCACCGTGCTGGAGGCCCGTGAGCGCGTCGGTGGCCGAGTCTGGACCCTGCGCCAAGGCGACCGCATCGAGCATAACGACGGCAGTTCGCAAACGGTCGAGTTCGACCCAGGCCACTTCTTCAACGCTGGCGCCGCACGCCTGCCAAGCCATCACCTGACCATCCTCGGTTACTGCCGCGAACTGGGGGTGGAGCTGCAGGTGCTGGTCAACAGCAGCCGCAACGCCCTGGCCCAGCCTGACCTGGCACGCCCACCGCTGCTGCTGCGCCAGGCGGTCAACGACACCCGCGGGCACTTCAGCGAGCTGCTGGCGCGCAGTGTCAAGCGCAACAGCCTCGATGCCGAGCTCAGCAGCGGCCAGCGCAAGGCGCTGCTGGACTTCCTCAAGGTGTACGGCGACCTCGACAGCCAGCAGCAATACCGCGGCTCGGTGCGCGCCGGCTATAGCCGCTTTGCCGGCGCCGGGGACCAGACACCGGTTCAGCGCCAGCCGGTGCCCCTGGACCAGTTGCTCGACAGCAACCTGCTGCTGCCGCTGGTGTTCGACGAGATCCCCGAGTTCTCCTCGACCATGTTCCAGCCGGTCGGTGGCATGGACCAGATCCCCAAGGCGTTCTACCGCCAGGTCAAGGACAGCGTGCGCCTGAGCGCCGAAGTGCTGGGGGTGGAAACCACTGACAACGGCGCCAAGGTGGTCTGGCGTGACCGCAAGAGCGGGCAGCAGCACATCGAGCAGGCCGACTACGCCATCGTCACCCTGCCCCTGCCCCTGCTGGCCAGGCTGCCGAACAATTTCAGCACGGCATTCAAGCAGGCCATCGGCACCGCCGAAGGCGACAAGGCCAACAAGGTCGCCTGGCAATCGCCGCGCTTCTGGGAAACGGATTACCAGATCTACGGCGGCCTCAGCTACATCAACCACGAAGCACGCACCCTGTGGTACCCCAGCGACCACCTCAACAGCGCCCAAGGTGTGTTGGTCGCCACCTACAACACCGGCTTGGTGGCCGAGCAGTTTGCCACCAAGCCGCTGCAGGCCCAGGTTGCCTCGTCGCGCCAGGCGGTGGAATCGCTGCACCCGGGCCACAGCCACAAGCTGGGCCGGCCGGTGGTGGTGAACTGGTCGAAGATCCCCTTCAGCGAAGCCCCGTGGATCGTCCACGACGAAGTCGCCCAGCCTGGCTACGACCTGCTCAACCAGCCCCAGGGCCGAACCTGGCTGGCCAGCGATGCCCTGGCCCATGGCGGCGTGGGCATCTGGCAGAACAGCGCGGCCGAATCCGCCCGCCGGGTTGTCGGCCTGATCGCCCGCCATGCCAACCAGGCCACCCGCGGCGCAGCCGCCTGATCGTCAAGGAAACCACAGCATGCCTCGTCTTCTTCTGCTTGCCGGAGTGCTCATGTCGCTGACCCTCAATGCCCATGCCGATGGCATCAAGCGGGTCGCCCCGCCTGGCTCCAACTTCCCCATCTCGCAACTGGTCACCGTGCCGGCCGGCAGCCAACTGACGTTCGTCAGCGGCACCTTGCCGGATGTGGCCGACGCCAAGGCGCCCAAAGGCACTATCGCGGCGTTCGGCAACACCGAAAGCCAAACCCGTTCGGTGCTGAACAAGCTGCGCACGGCGCTGCGAAGCCAGGGCCTGGATCTAGGCGACATCGTCCAGTTACGGGTGTTCCTGGTCGGCGACCCGGCCAACGGCGGCGCCCTTGACTTCACCGGGCTGCAAGCGGCCTACAGCGAATTTTTCGCCACCGCCGAGCAGCCCCGCACACCGACCCGCACGGCCATCCAGGTGGTGGCGCTGCCGCTGCCGGGCGCACTGGTGGAAATCGACGCGATCGCGGCCAAGGCGCCCTGAGCGCGCCCGCCGAGCCACACAAGGAACTGCGTGCATGAAGCAAGCCTTTACCTCTGCCCCGCTATTCACCATGGCCTTCGCCGCCGGCCTGCATACCGCGCCGGCACTGGCCGACGAACCTGCTGCCCAGGCCCTGGGTACGGTGATCGTCACCGGCAACCGTGGCAGTGAAAAACGTACTGTCACCAGCAGCCCAGTGCCCATCGACGTGATCAGCGCCAAGCAGCTGCAGGAAACCGGCAAGCCGGGCCTGATGGAAGCCCTGAGCGCCAGCGTGCCGTCGCTGACCCTGCCGGAAAAGACCGGCTGGGACGCCAGCGGCATGGCCCGCGCGCCAAACCTGCGCGGGCTCAACGCCGCCCAGGTGCTGGTGCTGGTCAACGGCAAGCGCCGCCACACCAGCGCCACCCTGAACATCAGCGGCATCAACGCCGGCGCCGCCCCAAGCGACCTGGACCTGATCCCCATCAGTGCCATCGACCATGTCGAAGTGCTGCGTGACGGCGCAGCGGCCCAGTACGGCTCGGACGCCATCGCCGGGGTGATCAACGTGATCCTCAAGGCCGATACCAGCGGCACTGCCGTGACCACTGCGGGCCAGGGCTACGACGGCAAGAAACAGACCGTGCAGCAAAGCCTGAACAAAGGCTTGGAGATCGGCCGCGAGGGCATCCTCCAGCTGGCGCTCGACGCCCGCAGCCAGAACGACGACAACAAGGCCAGCGCCAACGGCTACAGCCAGGCCGAAGCGCTGGAACGCGCCGGCAAGGTCACCTACGGCGGCTACGGCACGCCGAAGATCAACCTGCTGACCCTGGGCTACAACGCCGAACTGCCGCTGCAGGACGACCTGACCCTGTACTCGTTCAGCACCTGGTCGTACCGCAAGGCCGAGCAGGGCCAGAACTTCCGCCTGCCGACCATCGTCAACACCATCACCACCGGGCCCAACGGGCGACCGGCCGGCTACACACCCACCTGGTACATCGAGGAGTACGACTACCAGGCGGCATTCGGCGCCAGGGGCCTGGCTGGCGAGTGGGACTGGGATCTGTCCAGCACCTACGGGCGCAACGAGGCCGAACAGGGCACCTGGAACAACCAGAACCCGTCGCTGGGCGAAGCCACGCCCAACCATTTCGAGTCCGGCACCTGGGTCAGCTCGCAGCTGACCAGCAACCTCGACCTGCGCCGCAGCTTCGAGGTAGGCCTGGCCAAGCCGCTGGACGTTTCCTGGGGGCTCGAGCAGCGCCGCGATACTTACCAGGTGCAGGCCGGCGACTGGGCCAGCTGGGCAGACGGCGGCTACTGCGCGGCACCTGGCAATTGCGCGGCTTCAGGCGCGCAGGTCACCAACGGCATCTCCCCGGCCGAGGCCACCAGCGCCAGCCGCAACAGCTACGCCGGCTACCTGGACGTGGGTTTCAACCCGCTCCCGCAGTGGTACTGGGGCGCGGCCCTGCGCTATGAACACTATGATCGCGGCATCGGTGCGACCCGCAGTGGCAAGCTCACCACCCGCTACGAGCTGACCCCCGAACTGGCCGTGCGGGCCACGGTGAGCAACGGCTTCCGGGCGCCCTCATTGGCCAACAGCCTGTTCAGCGCCCGCTCCACCACCTACGGCGTGGTCGACGGGGTGTACCAGTCGATCAACTACGGCGTGTTGCCGGTGGATTCGGCCGCCGCCAAGGCACTCGGTGCCGAGCCGCTCAAACCTGAAAAATCTGCCAACTACAGCCTGGGGCTAGCCTGGCAGCCCAGCGAGCGCCTGGCCTTCACCGCCGACGCCTACCTGATCAACGTACGCGACCGTATCACCCTCACCGGTACCTTGCTCGGCCCTGAGGTCACCCAGGCCCTGCTGGCCAATGGCATCGACTCGACTTCGGGCGGCCAGTATTTCACCAATGGCGCCAACACCCGCACCAAGGGCCTGGACCTGGTGGGCAGTTATGACCAGGACCTGGGTGGCGCCGGGACTGTGAAGTGGACGGCGGCTTTCAACTGGAACGACACCGAGATTCTCGATTACAAGCAGAGCGTGAACATTCTCGGCACGCCGTACGAGCTGATGAACCGCCAGGCGCGCAACCTGCTCACCGAGGTACAACCGCACACCAAGCTGATCCTGGGGGGCAACTGGCGCCTGGACCGCTACCGGGTCAACCTGGGGCTGACCCGTTACGGTTCCTGGCGCGAAGTGAATGCCGCCAACGACCGTTCGCTGGACCGCGACTACAAGGCGCGCTGGATCACCGACCTGGATGTGGGCTACCAGCTGACCAAGGACCTGGAGCTGGCAATCGGTGCGCGCAACCTGTTCGACGTGTACCCCGAGCGCCAGGCCCCTGCCAGCAAGACCATGGTCAAGGGGTACGGGGTGTACTCGCCGTATGGCTTCACCGGCGGGTATTATTTCGGGCGACTGACCTACACCTTCTGACACGGCGTCCGCGCGCGTCTGTCACTGACGTTACTGGCCTGAAGCAAACGTAGGAGCGGATGTATCCGCGATGCGCCGCGCGGGCGGCGCTCGATCTCACAGACGCTGAAGATTTCAAGGCGAACACATCCGAACACCGCACTCACCCCAGGGCATGTAGGGACCGCTTCGGGTCGTAAATGACCGCAAACGCCCCATGGCGGACACCGTGCCAACGCCCTGTAGTCAGTACCGGCCTCATCGCCGGCAAGCCGGCTCCCACAGAGATATCACCAGCCTCCAGGCCTGCGCAGTACCTGTGGGAGCCGGGCTTGCCGGCGATGGGCCGCGAAGCAGCCCCGGCCTTCGGATGTCCGCCATGACATCGTCTGCGCCTATGAGATCGAGCGCCGCCCGCGCGGCGCATCGCGGATAAATCCGCTCCTACGTTTGTTTTTGGCCAATTATGTCTGAGGGGTGCGCGCGACCGCCTTGGTGCATGACGCAATATCGAGTCGTACAAACAAGGGTTCGCGCGCGTCTGTCACTGACGTTACTGGCCTGAAGCAAACGCAGGAGCGGATTTATCCGCGATGCGCCGCGCGGGCGGCGCTCGATCTCACAGACGCTGAAGATTTCAAGGCGAACACATCCGAACACCGCACTAACCCCAGGGCATGTAGGGACCGCTTCGGGTCGACAGCTGCCGGTCGTAAATGACCGCAAACGCCCCATGGCGGACACCGTGCCAACGCCCTGTAGTCAGTACCGGCCTCATCGCCGGCAAGCCGG
>NZ_JBFPFX010000011.1:0-173881 GCF_047978245.1 Pseudomonas sp. LFS044 | reverse complement strand
AGGTGGGGCGCCGGCCGCGCCAACCAAAAAATCGCGTCGTGCTAACAAGGCTGGCAACTATGGCCTATCAGGCCATGGCACGTTGCAACAAATGTGGGAGCGGGCTTGCCCCGCGATGCGCCGCGCGGGCGGCGCTCGATCTCAAAGGCGCTGAAGGTCCCAAGGCAAGCGCTTCGCGATGCGCCGCGCGGGCGGCGCTCGATCTCATAGGCGCCACACCCCTCAAGGCATGCACTTGGTGCCCCCTCGGTCCCCGCCCCCCGAAATCAGGATGCTTTGACCCCAGGTGCCGCCGGTGCTGAAGCCGGAACCGCCCCAGTCCCAGCCCCACTCGCCGGCGCCGCAACCGGTGCCGGCTTCTCCACCGGCACCACTCGATCCAGCTCGATATTCACCCGCCGGTTGCGTGCGCGATTCGCGGCACTGTTGTTCTTCACCAGCGGATATCGCTCACCATGGAAGCGTACGGTGATCTGATCTTCAGCAATACCGTGGGCCTTGAAGTATTCAGCCACCGCCAGCGCACGGCGCCGCGAAGTATCCCGGTTGGTCAGGCGGTTGCCACTGTTGTCGGAGTGACCATTGAGCTCGATATGGTTGACCGTCGGATCAGCCTTGAGATAGTCGAGAATCACATCCAGCCGCGCACGGGCCGAAGCGTCCAGATCAATCCCACCGCCGGGGAAACCGACCTGAGTCTGGCGAACCTGATCGTAGTTCATCGCCAACATCTTGCCGGCACAGGCCTGATAGTCGCTGTAGGCCTTGGCGAAGCTCACCGGCAGCACACGGACTTCCATCGGCCGCCCCGCTTCGCCGCTATAGCTTCGCACCACCGTACTGCGGCCATCGAGCAACCCATTGATCAGGCGGCTTGCCTGGCCTTGGGACGAACTGAACAGGACACCGCTGCGCGCCAGGTGCACCGCTCCCAGGTTGATGTCACCACGCCCGGGTTGCCACGGTGCGGCAGCGGCCAGCAGCGTGGCAGACCCGGCACCCAGCACATTGCTGGTCGAACGCAGCTGGAACACCGGCTGCTCACCTGCCCTGCGCACGAATTCGCCACTGCCAAAACCGTCGATCGGCTGGATCAGGCGGCATTCGAACTGGTCACCCTCGACTTTCCAGGCGATGTTCTCCATGCGGGTCTGGAAGGTCAATGCACCGGCCGGCAGGCTGGCGAACAGGGTCAACAGGGCTAGGTAACGCTGGCGCACGGGCGGCTCCACTAATTCTGACGGCTTACAGGCAGGCTATCGGACGCATGCCAGAAAACTTGATAGCCGTGCTCGGCACGGGGTTTTCCGGTAGCATTGGGCCCTGAGTTCGACCCGCCTGGAATCCCCAATGTCCGATCGCCTGACCCTCCTGCGTCCCGACGACTGGCACATCCATCTGCGCGATGGTGCCGTCCTGCCCCACACCGTTGGCGATGTGGCGCGTACCTTCGCCCGTGCCATCATCATGCCTAACCTGGTTCCACCGGTACGCAATGCCGACGAAGCTACGGCCTACCGCGAGCGCATCCTTGCTGCACGCCCGGCCGGCAGCCGCTTCGAGCCGCTGATGGTGCTGTACCTCACCGACCGCACCAGCCCCGAGGACATCCGCGCGGCCAAGGCCAGCGGCATCGTCTACGCCGCCAAGCTGTACCCGGCCGGCGCGACCACCAACTCCGATTCCGGCGTCACCAGCATCGACAACATCTTCCCGGCCATCGAGGCGCTGGCAGAAGTCGGCATGCCGCTGCTGGTGCACGGTGAAGTGACCCGCAGCGAGATCGACGTGTTCGACCGCGAAAAGCGCTTCATCGACGAGCACATGCGCCGCCTGGTCGAGCGCTTCCCATCGTTGAAAGTGGTGTTCGAGCACATCACCACGGCCGATGCCGCGCAGTTCGTCACCGAGGCCTCGGCCAACGTCGGCGCAACCATCACTGCCCAGCACCTGCTGTACAACCGCAACCACATGCTGGTTGGCGGCATTCGCCCACACTTCTACTGCCTGCCCATCCTCAAGCGCAACACCCACCAGGTGGCGCTGCTGGACGCGGCTACCAGCGGCAACCCGAAGTTCTTCCTCGGCACCGATTCGGCCCCCCATGCCCGTCACGCCAAGGAAGCTGCCTGCGGTTGTGCCGGTTGCTACACCGCTTATGCGGCCATCGAGATGTACGCCGAAGCCTTCGAACAGCGCAATGCGCTGGACAAGCTGGAAGGTTTCGCCAGCCTGCACGGCCCGGCCTTCTACGGCTTGCCGGCCAACACCGACAGCATCACCCTGGTGCGCGAAGAGTGGACAGCCCCGGACAGCCTGCCGTTTGGCGAGCAGACCGTGATCCCGCTGCGCGCCGGTGAAAAACTGCGCTGGCGCCTGCTGGAGGACAACGCGTGAGCGAAGACCTCTACGAAGACGACCAGGAAGGCCAGGCCGGTAGCGGCTCGCGTCACCCGATGGCCGAGCGCTTCCGTGGCTACCTGCCAGTGGTGGTGGATGTCGAGACCGGCGGCTTCAACAGCGCCACCGACGCCCTGCTCGAGATCGCTGCCGTGACCATCGGCATGGACGAAAAAGGTTTTCTGTTCCCTGAACACACCTACTTCTACCGTGTCGAGCCATTCGAAGGTGCCAACATCGAGGCTGCCGCACTGGAGTTCACCGGCATCAAGCTGGACCACCCGCTGCGCATGGCGGTGAGCGAGGAAAGCGCGCTGACCGACATTTTCCGTGGCGTGCGCAAGGCACTGAAGGCCAATGGCTGCAAGCGGGCGATCCTGGTCGGCCACAACAGCAGCTTCGACCTGGGCTTCCTCAACGCCGCGGTGGCCCGCAACGATCTGAAGCGCAACCCGTTCCACCCGTTCTCCAGCTTCGACACCGCCACCCTGGCTGGCCTGGCGTACGGCCAGACCGTGCTGGCGCGTGCCTGCCAGAGTGCCGACATCGACTTCGATGGCCGTGAGGCGCATTCCGCGCGTTACGACACGGAGAAGACGGCCGAGCTATTCTGCGGCATCGTCAACCGCTGGAAGGAAATGGGCGGCTGGCGCGACTTCAACGACTGAGTTGAGGCCCTCATCGCCGGCTAGCCGGTTCCCACAGGTACCGCGCAATGCTCGAGCCTGTGAAAGCCGGCTTGCCGGCGATGGGGCAAGAACAAGCACTGGAAGCCTCGACATCCAGGCATAAAAAAACCGGCCACGAAGGCCGGTTTTTTTATGCGCTTGGCAATTACAGCTTGCCAGCGTTCTCGCTCAGGTAAGCAGCAACGCCTTCTGGCGAAGCGTTCATGCCCTTGTCGCCTTTTTTCCAGTTGGCCGGGCAGACTTCGCCGTGCTCTTCGTGGAACTGCAGGGCATCGACCAGGCGCAGCAGCTCGTCCATGTTACGGCCCAGCGGCAGGTCGTTGACGATTTGCGAACGGACCACACCGTTGGTGTCGATCAGGAAGGCGCCACGGAAGGCTACGCCGCCTTCGGACTCGACGTCGTAGGCTTTGCAGATTTCGTGGGTGATGTCGGCCGCCAGGGTGTACTTGACCTGGCCGATGCCGCCGTTGTTGACCGGGGTGTTACGCCAGGCGTTGTGGGTGAAGTGCGAGTCGATCGACACGCCGATCACTTCGACGTTGCGCGCCTGGAAGTCCGGGATGCGGTTGTCCAGGGCGATCAGCTCGGACGGGCAGACGAAAGTGAAGTCCAGCGGGTAGAAGAACACCAGGCCGTACTTGCCCTTGATGGCCGAGGCCAGGTTGAAGCTGTCGACGATTTCGCCGTTGCCCAGCACAGCCGGAACGGTGAAGTCGGGGGCTTGTTTGCCAACGAGTACGCTCATTGTAATCTCCTGATGAGGGTGAAAAACCGTTTGCCGGGCCAAGCGGGCTTGCCCGACATCCAACAAAGGCCGCCCATCATACACGGCTTCTGATGACAGGCCGAATCCAACCACCGGTCGCTCAAGCACGCGGGCTCCGACGAAGTGTTTTGACAAGCATTCTCATTACCATTACTCTCCCCACATCGACTCAACCAGCGATGGTCCGACTTTATGTATGTGTGTCTTTGTGTCGGCGTGACCGACGGACAGATCCGCGATGCGATCTATGAAGGATGCTGCAGCTACAAGGAAGTTCGAGCCGCGACCAATGTCGCCAGCCAATGTGGCAAGTGTGCCTGCCTGGCCAAGGAGGTGGTGCGTGAGACGCTCACCAAGCTTCAGGTCAGCCAGCAAGCCGCCCTGCCCTATCCGGTAGAATTTACTGCCGCTTGATAACGCCGAATTTGAAGAACCGGACCTCGTGTCCGGTTTTTTTATGCCTAGAATTCAATAAGTTAGCTCACCAACGCGGTTCACAAACATTCTTATTCCTATTAATTTTCACTTATTATTCAAGAACTTAGGTTTGACAGCCCTAAGTATCAGGCTCAAACTTCTCTGTATTGGCACACTTCTACAGGGCAGGAACCCGCAATGAAAGGCGACGTAAGCGTCATCCAGCATCTCAACAAGATCCTCGGAAACGAGCTGGTCGCGATCAACCAGTACTTCCTGCACGCGCGCATGTACGAAGATTGGGGCCTGAACAAGCTCGGCAAGCACGAGTACAAGGAATCCATCGATGAGATGAAACACGCTGACAAACTGATCAAGCGTATTCTCTTCCTCGAGGGCATCCCTAACGTTCAGGACCTGGGCAAGCTGCTGATCGGCGAGCACACCAGGGAAATGCTCGAGTGCGACCTGAAGCTCGAACAGAAAGGCCTGGCCGACCTGAAAGCCGCCATTGCCCACTGCGAAACAGTCGGCGACTTCGGCTCGCGTGACATGCTCGAAGACATCCTCGAGTCCGAGGAAGAGCACATCGACTGGCTGGAAACTCAATTGAGCCTGATCGACAAGATCAGCATCGAGAACTACCTGCAGTCGCAGATGGGCGAAGAGTAAAATCAGCGCCCAATAAAAAACCCGCCATGAGCGGGTTTTTTTATGCCTGCCGGAAGGTCAGGCTTCGGAAGCTTTGGCCTTGGCGGCGGCTTCCTTGATCAGGGTCTGCAACTCGCCCTTCTCGAACATCTCGAGGACGATGTCGCTACCGCCGACCAGTTCACCGGCGACCCACAGCTGCGGGAAGGTAGGCCAGTTGGCGTACTTGGGCAGGTTGGCGCGGATTTCCGGGTTCTGCAGGATGTCGACGTAGGCGAACTTCTCGCCACACTGCATGACGGCCTGCGAGGCACGGGACGAGAAGCCACACTGCGGGGCATTCGGCGAGCCTTTCATGTAAAGCAGAATGGTGTTGTTGGCAATCTGCTCTTTGATGGTTTCGATGATATCCATGTAGCACCTCGGCTGAACTTTCCGACACGGTCGTCGGCACGGTGACGCATTGTATCGGAAACCCAAGCGCCGTGCTCGGCCTTGCCAAGCCTCAGGCGGCCTCCACTTGCACGGGCACGCCATTGAGCGCTGCGTTACCGGATACGGCATCGCGCAAACACTCATCGGTCAAGTCATTGGCACTGACACCAGGCTGCGCCTGCGCAATCTGCATGTGCACGCCCTGGCGGCCATGGCCGAAACCATGCGGCAGGCTGACCACCCCTGGCATCATGTCCTCGCACGCCTGCACCTCGACTTCCAGGCTGCCGGTACGTGAACGGATGCGTACTCGCTGGCCATCCTCCAACTGCCGCTGCAGTAAATCCTGCGGATGCATGAGCAACTGATGGCGCGGCTTGCCTTTGACCAGCCGGTGGAAGTTGTGCATCCAGGAGTTGTTGCTGCGCACATGCCGCCGCCCGATCAGCAACAATTCGCCCGGCCCGGGTGGGGATTGTTCGCGAAGCCGGCGCAGGTCATCCAGTACGGCCTGGGGGGCTGCTTCCACCGCCTTGCTCGCGGTCGTCAGGCGTGCCCCCAGATTGGCCCCCAACGGCCCCAGATCGAGGCCATGCGGGTGTTCATCCAACGCTTGGAGGGAAAGCTTCCAGGCGCTCTCCTCGCCATACCGCCCTTTACGCAACGCCAGGTCGATCATCTGCGCCGGTGCAAGGGTCGGTTTGAGTTCCAGCCCTGCGCGCTGGGCAAAAGCCTGCGCCAGGCCAACGAAGATTTCCCAGTCGTGCAGAGCGCCTTGCGGCTTGGCCAGGATCGCCCGATTGAAGCGGGTGACATTACGCACCGCCAGCAGGTTGAAGGTGCTGTCGTAATGGTCGTTTTCCAGCGCTGACGTTGATGGCAGGATCAGGTCGGCATGGCGGGTCGTCTCATTGATGTACAGGTCGATGCTGAGCATGAACTCCAGCCCCTGCAAGGCCACATCCAGCTGTCGACCATTGGGCGTGGAGAGCACCGGGTTGCCAGCGACGGTCACCAAGGCCCGTACCTGCCCATCGCCAGGTGTCAGCATTTCTTCGGCCAGGGCGGCCACAGGCAATTCGCCAGCGTATTCGGGCAAGCCTGAAACCCGGCTCTGCCAGGCATTGAAATGGCCACCCGAGGTGCTCGCCACCAGGTCAACGGCGGGTTCGGTGCACAGCGCTCCGCCTTCGCGGTCGAGGTTGCCCGTCACCAGGTTGATCACTTGCACCAGCCAGTGGCACAGCGTGCCGAATGACTGGGTCGACACGCCCATGCGGCCATAACAGACAGCTTTGTCGGCGGCGGCAAAATCCCGCGCCAGCTGGCGGATGCAGGCGGCGTCGATGCCGCAAAGCGCACTCATGGCCTCGGCGCTGAAAGGCGCAATCGCTGCCTGCACTTGCTCCAGCCCGTTGACCGGCAAATGCGAGCCGCGGGCCAAGCCCTCGTCGAACAGGGTGTTGAGCAGCCCGGACAGCAAGGCGGCATCCCCACCTGGGCGAATGAACAGGTGCCGGTCCGCCATGGCCGCCGTTTCGCTACGCCGCGGGTCCACCACGACCAACTGTCCGCCACGTGCCTTGAGGGCTTTGAGGCGCTTTTCCACGTCTGGCACGGTCATGATGCTGCCGTTGGAGGCCAACGGGTTGCCGCCAAGAATCAGCATGAAATCGGTGTGGTCGATGTCCGGAACCGGCAGCAGCAGGCCGTGGCCGTACATCAGGTAGCTGGTCAGGTGCTGTGGCAGTTGGTCAACCGACGTGGCGGAAAAGCGGTTGCGCGTTTTCAGCAGGCCCAGGAAATAGTTGCTGTGGGTCATCAACCCATAGTTGTGCACGCTGGGGTTGCCCTGATAGACCGCCACGGCATTACGCCCATGGGCCTGCTGGATCGACCACAGCCTGTCGGCCGCCAGGGCGAAGGCTTGCTCCCAGCTGATGGCCTGCCACTGGTCGCCGACCCGCCGGTGCGGTTGACGCAAGCGGTCAGGGTCGTCCTGGATATCTTGCAAGGCCACTGCCTTGGGGCAAATATGGCCGCGGCTGAACGGGTCCAGCGGATCTCCCTTGATCGAACTGATACGCGCCCGCCCTTGGTCATGGCTGACTTCGATGTTCAGCCCGCAGATCGCTTCGCACAGGTGACAGGCACGGTGATGCAGGGTCTTGGTCATGGCCGCCTCTGCCTTTGGTTGTTATCCGAAGCCGACTATGCGCCCTGCCCTTGCCCCCTGCCAGCGCGCTTCGTGGTGTGAATCCCCCGACATCAGGCACACGATTTGCGACGGCCATTTGCCAAATCGCCAGCAAGCCGTGTACAACCCCTGTAGCAAATAAAAAACAGCGCAGGCTCAATGGGTAATTACACCCTTTGCAACAGAGCCGCTGTTTCCCCTCTTGGTTTCAGGCGACATTTAATTATAGTATTGCGCCTTTCCCTATTTCGTCCGCCCCGTGCGGCTTACGCCGCAGGTCACTCCCGTTGTCAAAAAAAACCATACGGTCGACCTGCATACCGTTGCAGATAAGGTAGTCAATCATGAGCGCTAGGCACTTTCTCTCCCTGCTGGATTTCACCACCGACGAATTGCTCGGGGTGATCCGCCGAGGCATCGAGCTGAAGGACCTGCGCAAGCGCGGCGTGCTGTTCGAACCCCTGAAAAACCGCGTTCTGGGCATGATCTTCGAAAAGTCCTCGACCCGTACTCGGGTGTCGTTCGAGGCTGGCATGATCCAGCTCGGCGGCCAGGCGATCTTCCTGTCCCCGCGCGACACCCAGTTGGGCCGAGGCGAGCCGATCAGTGACAGCGCCATCGTGTTGTCGAGCATGGTCGATGCGGTGATGATCCGCACCCACGCCCACAGCACCCTCACCGAATTCGCCGCCAACTCGCGCGTGCCGCTGATCAACGGCCTGTCCGACGAGTCGCACCCGTGCCAGTTGCTGGCCGACATGCAGACCTTCCATGAGCACCGCGGCTCGATCCAGGGCAAGACCGTTGCCTGGATCGGCGACGGCTTCAACATGTGCAACTCGTACATCGAAGCTGCCCAGCAGTTCGACTTCCAGCTGCGCATCGCCTGCCCGGAAGGCTACGACCCCGATCCACGCTTCATGGCACTGGGCGGTGATCGCGTGCAGCTCATCCGTGACCCGCGTGAAGCCGTCCGCGGTGCGCACCTGGTAACCACCGATGTCTGGACTTCCATGGGTCAAGAGGAGGAAACTGCACGGCGCCTGGCGCATTTCGCGCCTTACCAGGTCACCCGCGCTCTGCTCGACCTGGCGGCACCCGACGCCCTGTTCATGCACTGCCTGCCCGCCCATCGCGGTGAGGAAATCAGCCATGACCTGCTCGACGACCCTCGTTCGGTCGCCTGGGACCAGGCTGAAAACCGCCTGCATGCACAGAAGGCCCTTCTCGAATTCCTTGTCGAACCGGCTTACCACCACGCATGAGTCAACCTCTACTGCTCAACCTGCGCGACCTCGCCTGCGGCTACGGCGACCAGCGCATCGTCCAGAACCTCAACCTGCACTTGAACGCAGGCGACATCGGTTGCCTGCTGGGCTCGTCGGGTTGCGGCAAGACCACCACCCTGCGTGCGATCGCCGGCTTCGAGCCGGTGCACGAGGGTGAGATCCAGCTGGCCGGCGAGGTTATTTCCCGCGCCGGTTTCACCCTGTCGCCGGAAAAACGCCGGATCGGCATGGTGTTTCAGGACTACGCACTGTTCCCGCACCTGACCGTGGCGCAGAACATCGCTTTCGGCATCGCCAAGCACCCTGAACAGGCGCAGGTGGTGGAAGAAATGCTCGAGCTGGTCAAACTCGGTGGCCTGGGCGGGCGTTACCCGCACGAGCTTTCCGGTGGCCAGCAGCAGCGCGTTGCCCTGGCCCGGGCGCTGGCCCCCGAACCGCAACTGCTACTGCTCGACGAGCCGTTTTCCAACCTCGATGTGGAGCTGCGCCGGCGCCTCAGCCATGAGGTCCGCGACATCCTCAAAAGCCGCGGTACCAGCGCGATCCTGGTCACCCATGACCAGGAAGAAGCCTTTGCGGTCAGCGACCACGTGGGCGTATTCAAGGAAGGCCGCCTGGAGCAGTGGGACACGCCCTACAACCTTTACCATGAGCCGCAAACCCCGTTCGTTGCGAGCTTCATCGGCCAGGGTTACTTCATCCGCGGCCAGATGAGCAGCCACGAGTCGGTCAATACCGAACTCGGTGAGCTGCGCGGCAACCGCGCCTACATCATGGCACCGGGCAGCTCGGTGGACGTGCTGCTGCGCCCAGACGACATCGTGCCTGCCGCAGACAGCACGCTTCGGGCGAACATCGTCGGCAAGAGTTTCCTCGGCGCATCGACCCTGTACCGCCTGCAGCTGCCCACCGGTAGCCAGCTGGAAGCGATATTCCCAAGCCATATCGACCACCAGGTCGGTGAAGCGGTCGGGATTGCCGTGAAGGCTGATCACCTGGTGCTGTTCCCGGTGCCGGGCAGTGTCGCGGCGCAATTGCCGCGCCAGGAGAACGGGGTTCGTCGGTACAGCTCGGCGACCTGATCGTGAAACTAGGGCCGCTTTCGCGGCCCATCGCCGGCAAGCCGGCTCCCACAGGTACTGTGTTCTCCTTGAGAAAACGCACGCTTTGTGGAATCAGCCCCGGCCGATTCCGGCAAACGTGCCCTGGGTATGTGCGGCCAACACCGCAGCTGCCAACTCCACTTCCAATCCACGGCGCCCAGCGCTGACATGGATAGTTGCAAAGTTTTGCGCCGAATCATCGATGAAGGTGCGCAGGCGCTTCTTCTGCCCCAACGGGCTGATGCCCCCGACCAGGTAGCCTGTGGCCCGCTGCGCTGCTGCGGGGTCTGCCATCTCGCATTTCTTCACGCCCGCGGCATGCGCCAATGCCTTGAGGTCCAGCGTGCCCACTACCGGCACCACCGCCACCAGCAATTCGCCCTTTTCGCTGCTGGCCAGCAAGGTCTTGAAAACCTGCTGTGGATCCAGCCCTAGCTTCTCCGCTGCCTCCAGGCCGTATGACGCCGATTTGGGGTCATGTTCGTAACTGTGCACGCGGTGCTCGGCGCGGGCTTTTTTCAGCAAATCGAGGGCGGGGGTCATGCAGGGCTCCGGTCTAGGACAGATCGGCGGCTACTTTATGACAATTCCCACAACCCAGCCAATTTATGCCCTACGCGCCTGTCTAGCACGCGGACTCAGCAGCGCAAATACCGTCCAGAACGTGACCGACCGTTCACTTTCGACCTTTGACATAAGCGTTTCTTGTCTATATTTTTTCGTTTCTGAATAAATGGTGCACTTATAAGGTGCATTCCTACATCTGCCTGGGGTCAACGGGGATAGACACCAGGCTTTGCTGTCGAGCGCCCACGCGCCTCACAACAAAAAAAACGAGGTCATAATGACGACTGCTCTACGCGAACCCACGCTGTCCAGCCAATGCCTGGCCGAGTTCCTCGGCACGGCGCTGCTCATATTCTTCGGCACCGGTTGTGTCGCCGCGCTCAAGGTAGCGGGCGCCAGCTTTGGGCTATGGGAGATCAGTATCATCTGGGGCGTAGGTGTGAGCATGGCGATCTACCTCACCGCCGGCATTTCCGGCGCGCACCTGAACCCGGCCGTGAGCATCGCACTGACGCTTTTCGCTGGTTTCGACAAGCGCAAACTGCCGTTCTACATGCTGGCCCAGGTGTGCGGCGCGTTCTGCGGCGCGGCGCTGGTCTACACCTTGTACAGCAGCCTCTTCTTCGATTTCGAACAAACCCACGCCATGCTGCGCGGCAGCACAGAAAGCCTTGAATTGGCCTCGGTGTTTTCCACGTACCCGCACCCTTCCCTCACCACTGGCCAGGCCTTTCTGGTCGAAGTGGTGATCACCGCGATCCTGATGGCGGTGATCATGGCCCTGACCGACGACAATAACGGCTTGCCCCGCGGTGCCATGGCACCGCTGCTGATCGGCCTGCTGATCGCCGTGATTGGCAGTGCCATGGGCCCGCTGACCGGCTTCGCGATGAACCCGGCCCGTGATTTCGGGCCAAAACTGATGACCTTCCTGGCCGGCTGGGGCGAAATCGCCTTCACTGGCGGCCGGGACATCCCGTATTTCCTGGTTCCGGTGTGTGCACCGATACTGGGCGCTTGCCTGGGCGCCGCGACTTATCGCGGCCTGATCGCCCGCAACCTGCCAGTGGCGCAAAACGCGAACCCTGAGACAAACGACAATCGCCAGGGCGATACTCAAGCCAACTGATGCTTGCGCCCTGACCCCCTATTTTTGCAAGGCCTACGACCATGACAGACACCCAGGATAAGAACTACATCATCGCCCTGGACCAGGGCACCACCAGTTCGCGGGCGATCATTTTCGACCGCGACGCCAATGTGGTCGGCACCTCGCAGCGCGAATTCGCCCAGCACTATCCGCAAGCGGGCTGGGTCGAGCATGACCCGATGGAAATCTTCGCCACGCAGAGCGCGACCATGGTCGAGGCGCTCGCCCAGGCCGGCATCAGCCATGCCCAGGTGGCAGCCATCGGTATCACCAACCAGCGTGAAACCACCGTGGTGTGGGACAAAGAGACCGGCCGCCCGGTGTACAACGCCATCGTCTGGCAGTGCCGCCGCAGCACCGAAATCTGCGCCCAGCTCAAGCGTGACGGCCACGAAGCGTACATCCGCGAAACCACTGGCCTGGTCACCGACCCGTACTTCTCCGGCACCAAGCTCAAGTGGATCCTCGACAACGTCGAAGGCGCCCGTGAGCGCGCCGAGCGCGGCGAACTGCTGTTCGGCACCATCGATACCTGGCTGATCTGGAAGTTCTCCGGTGGCAAGGTGCATGTCACTGATTACACCAACGCCTCGCGTACGCTGATGTTCAACATCCACAGCCTGCAGTGGGACGAAAAGCTGCTGGAAATCCTCGGCATCCCACGCCAGATGCTGCCCGAGGTGCGTCCGTCTTCCGAAGTCTATGGCCACACCAAGAGCGGCATCGCCATCGCCGGTATCGCCGGTGACCAGCAGTCCGCGCTGTTCGGTCAGATGTGTGTAGAACCCGGCCAGGCCAAGAATACCTATGGCACCGGCTGCTTCCTGCTGATGAACACCGGCAACAAGGCGGTCAACTCGTCCCACGGCCTGCTCACCACCATTGCCTGCGGCCCGCGTGGCGAAGTGGCCTATGCCCTGGAAGGCGCCGTGTTCAATGGCGGTTCAACCGTGCAATGGCTGCGCGACGAACTGAAGATCGTCAACGACGCCCTGGACACCGAGTACTTTGCCAGCAAGGTCAAGGACAGCAACGGCGTCTACCTGGTACCTGCCTTCACCGGCCTCGGCGCCCCTTACTGGGACCCGTACGCCCGTGGCGCGCTGTTCGGCCTGACCCGTGGGGTCAAGGTCGACCACATCATCCGCGCCGCGCTGGAGTCGATCGCCTACCAGACCCGCGACGTGCTCGACGCCATGCAACAGGACTGCGGCCAACGCCTGTCCGAACTGCGCGTCGACGGTGGCGCGGTGGCCAACAACTTCCTCATGCAGTTCCAGGCCGATATCCTCGGTACCTGCGTCGAACGCCCGCAAATGCGCGAAACCACAGCGCTGGGTGCTGCCTACCTCGCGGGCCTGGCCTGTGGTTTCTGGAGTGGCCTGGACGAGCTGCGCGACAAGGCGATCATCGAGCGTGAATTCAGCCCGCAGCTGGACGAAACGCAAAAAGAGAAGCTGTATGCCGGCTGGCGCAAAGCGGTCGACCGTACCCGTGACTGGGAAGATCACGACGCTTGATCCATAGGCAGGGGCCGCCTGGCGGCCCCATCGTCTACTGGCCGTCATCCGCTTCCTGCGGCATCATTGCAGAATTTGTCCGGCAGCCCATAAGGACCGCCCATGAATCTGCCCCCACGCCAACAACAAATCCTCGAGCTGGTGCGCGAACGCGGCTACGTCAGCATCGAAGAAATGGCGCAGTTGTTCATCGTCACCCCGCAAACCATCCGCCGCGACATCAATCAGCTCGCCGAACTCAACCTGCTACGCCGCTACCACGGTGGCGCGGCCTATGACTCGAGCATCGAGAACACCGCCTATGCCATGCGCGCCGACCAGATGCGCGACGAAAAGCAACGTATCGCCGATGCCGTGGCGCGACAGATCCCCGACCATGCTTCGCTGTTCATCAACATCGGCACCACTACCGAATCCATCGCGCGGGCTTTGCTCAACCACAGCCACCTCAAGGTGATCACCAACAACCTGCACGTGGCCGCCATTCTCGCTGCCAAGGATGATTTCGAGGTGTTGGTGGCCGGTGGCACGGTGCGCCGCGATGGGGGTGTGGTCGGCCAGGCGAGTGTCGACTTCATCAGCCAATTCAAGGTCGACTTCGCCCTGGTCGGTATCAGCGGCATCGATGAAGATGGCAGCCTGCTGGACTTCGACTACCAGGAAGTACGGGTATCCCAGGCCATCATTACCAACGCGCGCCAGGTCATTCTGGCTGCCGACTCCAGCAAGTTCGGGCGCAATGCCATGGTGCGCCTGGGTTCGATCAGCCTGGTCGACTGCCTGGTGACCGACCAGCCGCCCACGCCTGCCCTGCATCAATTGCTTAACCAGTACAAGATTCGCCTGGACGTGGTCTAAGCCGCAAACGGGCCGCTTAAGCGGCCCCGATATTTTCGAAATTGTTCACTTTGTTGCCATATGATCAGTTTTTTCTATGAAGACTGACTGGCGACTGGCTTTCTGTTGCGTTAGTATTTTCGAAAACGAACATCAATGTTCATATTCGATGTGAACAGCCCCAGGAGGCCTTGCCCGTGTCCCAGTCCGTTTCGTCCCAGCCACCACTCGCCGACTGCTATGACCTCGCCGTGATCGGCGGTGGCATCAATGGCGTGGGCATTGCTGCCGACGCCGCCGGGCGTGGCCTGAAAGTGTTCCTGTGTGAAAAGGACGACCTTGCGCAACACACCTCGTCGGCCAGCAGCAAGCTGATCCACGGTGGCCTGCGCTACCTGGAGCACTATGAATTCCGCCTGGTGCGCGAGGCGCTGGCCGAGCGCGAAGTACTGCTGGCCAAGGCGCCGCATATCGTCAAGCCAATGCGCTTCGTACTGCCCCATCGGCCGCACCTGCGCCCGGCCTGGATGATCCGTGCCGGCCTGTTCCTCTATGACCACCTGGGCAAGCGCAAGCGCCTGGGCGCCTCGCGCAGCCTGCGCTTCGGCCCGGGCTACCCGCTCAAACCGGCCATTACCCGCGGCTTCGAATATGCCGACTGCGCCGTCGATGACGCCCGCCTGGTAGTGCTCAACGCCATGGCCGCGCGGGAAAACGGTGCCGACATTCTGACCCGCACCCGCTGCTTGCGTGCCGAACGAGTCGACGGCCTCTGGCAGGTCGACTTGCAACACGCCGATGGCAGCCTGCAGAGCATCCGTGCGCGCGCCCTGGTCAACGCCGCCGGGCCGTGGGTCGCCAGCTTCATCAAGGACGACCTCAAGCTCGACGCGCCGTACGGCATTCGCCTGATCCAGGGCAGCCACCTGATCGTGCCGCGCCTGTACGAGGGCGACCACGCCTATATCCTGCAGAACGAAGACCAACGCATCGTCTTCTGCATCCCGTATCTGGACCGTTTCACCCTGATCGGCACCACTGACCGTGAGTACAGCGGCGACCCGGCCAAGGTGGCGATTACCGAGCAGGAAACCGACTACCTGCTGAAGGTGGTCAACGCGCACTTCAATCATCAGCTGAGCCGCGGCGATATCCTGCACACCTACTCCGGCGTGCGGCCGCTGTGCAACGACGAGTCGGACAACCCGTCCGCGGTCACGCGTGACTACACCCTTGCGCTGTCCGCCGCACAAGGCGAAGCGCCGTTGCTGTCGGTGTTTGGCGGCAAACTGACCACGTACCGCAAGCTTGCCGAGTCGGCCATGGCAGAGCTCAAGCCGTTCTTCACCCAGATGGGCCAAAGCTGGACAGCCCACGCAGCGCTGCCCGGCGGTGAAGGCATGAGCACGCCTCAGGCACTGGTCGAAGAACTGCTCGCGCGTCATCAGTGGCTTGCACCAGACATTGCCAAGCGCTGGGCCGTGACCTACGGCAGCCGCACCTGGCAGCTGCTCGAAGGGGTAACCGGCCCGGACGATCTAGGCCAGGCGATTGGCGGTGGCCTGTTCACCCGGGAAGTCGATTACCTGCGCGAGACCGAATGGGCCGTCAGCACGCAGGATATCCTCTGGCGCAGGACCAAACTGGGGCTGTTTACCAGTGCAAGCGAACAGCGCGCGCTGGCCGATTACCTGGCTCAGCGCGACGCCCGCAGCAACGCTGCCTGAACCTTGCGCGGGCGACCGCCTGAAGGTCGTCCGCGCTCAACCCTCCCGCTCGTATGCCTCCTTTGCCAACTCCAGGTAAAGAGCACGTTCTTCGCCATTGAGCGCTTCCATCAAGGCTGCGGCGTGCTCGATGTACTGCTGTTCGCCCGCCTCCCCAGCCTGGCGCTCATAGGCCTCCAGCTGTTCATGAAACGGCGCAGCCAGGGCTTCGAAGCGCTCGGGGTAGCGATTGCGCACATAGCCTTGCCAGAACTCTCGTTGCGCCAGTGCCTGGCTCAGCACGTTGGTGTTCTCGCCGGCGAGGACAGTTGCGCCCGCACGCGTGATCTGCATGGAACTCACACCGCTGTGCTCGATGTAGTTCATGTGCCGCGGTTGGGCCGGCAGGTCAAGCCTGTCGGCCAGATGAACCCGATAGGCCAGGTAAACTTCGATGTCATCCACAGCGGTATAGGGGTTCTGGCGCATTTCCTGGATATGCCGAGCGGCAATGCTGTCCACTTCGTCCAGGCGATAAAGCGATCGTCCCAGCCTCAGCAAGGTCGCTTCGGCCCGCCTGCCCCCTTCCCCTGCCGCATGCAAGGCAATATGGGCTCTGACTTCCAGTTGGCTGAGGATCAGCAACAGGCGGTCCTCACAGGTTCTGCGGCCCTGCGTCTGCCAGAACACCGCTTCGCGCACATCGGTGTTATCCGCGCACAGTTCGAGGATGCGCCATACCCTGGCGCGGTAGTAGCGCGGGTGATCGAGAAAGTCATCTGAGTGTGCAAAATCCGCTAGAAAGCGAAACAGGTCTGTCGACTGCGACTCCTGGGACAGATGCGTCCAGATCTGCATGCGCTGGGAACGCATGGCATCGTCGGCGGCGCCCATCCATCGTTCCAGCAAGTTGCCGTCGGCAACAGCGTGACGATAGGAGTCGTTGCGGTGGGTGGCCGCCACAGTGCTACTGCGGGCCACCAGTGCTTCACTGGCTTCGTCCAAGGGGTTGTCATGTACTGAGAGCCGCTGCAGGCGATTGCGCAGGCTGCGCAAATCCCCGTTCAGCTGGCGTATCTGGTTCTCGCGAATATCCACCAAGCCTCTCCAGGGCATCTGCGCCTCCTCTGGCAAGGCCTGCAGGCCGGTTGCGCGCAGCGACACCTCGCGTAAATGAGGCAACCCTGACAGCTCGGGAACCTGGCCCAGCGGGTTAAAGTTCAGATCCAGTCGCTGAAGCATCGAAAGGCTTGCCAACCTTTGGTTGCCTGCGGCATCAACGGTAATCCGGTTACCCGCCAGTCGTAACGAACGCAACTCGGTCAAATGCTCCAGGCCTACCGGCAAGCTGGTCAACTGATTGTCCCGCAAGTCCAGCTCGCGCAGGTCGGAGAACCTACGCAGAAAGTCTTCATCAATCTGCTCAAGGCTCATGTTGCGCAAGGTCAGGCGCCGAACATGGCCGAACTCGATGCCGGCCGGCAAGGTCGGCAAACTGCCCACCTGTTCGCCGTCGATATGCACCACGAAGTCGTCACCGGCAATGCCAGCAGTCTTGCGCCGCCAGGCGCGACGGATCTGGTTGGCCACGCGTTGCCGCCTGAGCCCATCCACGAAGCTCACACGCTGCCCCTGCCAGGTATCCAGCGCCCCGCGCAGGTTTTCCAGCTGCTGCTGGAGACTGCTCAAGTGCTCCCAGAGCCCGATACGACGACGCGTCAGTTCGCGCAGGTAAGCGTCCAGCTGTGCGTCGGTCAAGGTCGGAAAGATGTCATGGATGCCGCGGCGAATCGCCTGGCGACTGCTCTCGCCGCCGCCACTCAATGCGTAGCCGCTGCGGCCGTCGGCCATTCGCTGCGGCGGGCGATAGCGCTCTGCGATAGGCTGCAAGCCCATTGATCTCGCGGTTTTTTCACGATCGACGCTGGCGTGTCGAGAGAGCTTTTGGCCAAGTTCAGTGGCCGTCAGTCGCGGACCGCCAAGCGCCACCTTCTGAGCGTCCTCAACGGTGAGCAGCAAACAGGGCAACAAGCCCGTGGCTGGGCCTGCTGCGGTGGGCTCACCCAAGTGATAGCCCTGCTCGGTCTGGATAATGCTTGTGATGTGCGACGCGTCGTCAGCGCCCTTCGACGCCAGCAGACGACCACCCGACTCCCCAAGGCGCAATTCAATACGCACCGACGGCGGCCATGGCGCCAGTTCATCGATCAGTTCCAAAGCTAAACGCTGGGTATCGGTATTGACCGCACCTTCGTACTCGAACCCCATCAGTGCTCGATCCAGCCGACTCTCGCGCAAGAACCAGCGTGCACGCTCGGCCATGACCAATGGCACACGGCCACCGGCCAGCAGCGCCTCGATGTGCTCACCGCTTGCATGTTCGAGGATTTCTTCGCTGCCACGCACGGACAAGCCTGGGAATGCCCTGAGCAATACGGCCCCGGCCGCAGAGGGCGTACCTTGCCAAGTCGCCAGCTCTCGTTCGAACGCGTCGCCACGCAGCAGAGGATTAACTGCATGGCATTCATAGCGTGCGTGGGCATCGAACAGCCGTGCAGGGGCTGGCAGCTCTTGCAGATGCAGATGGCGCAGTTGATCGTGTTCGAGCCCGGTGATACGAAGAAGCGTTTCGGCGGCCTGGTCGGAAGCTTGCGCGAAGTCCCCGCCAAATCTGCGCAGCAGCGGGCCGCCGCCATCCAGGTGATGGGCCGAGACCTGCCAGGCCGCCAACCTGGAGCGGCCCTCGCCCTCGTGCAAGGGCGTGAGCGCATCGACAAACGGCACCCGCTCAAGCACCCGGCCCACCCCCGCGACCCCGACGCCCACCAGGGCTCCGACAGCAACGTTCTCGGCCACGCCAAACAGGTGGTCCAGTGCCCCTTGGCGGTCGCCAATCTGCCAATCGGCATAGCCTTTGTAGACTTCGCTGACCACGTCCACCGCAGCCACGGCGAACATCACCTCCCCTAGAACCGGAATGAACAGTGCAGCCAGGTTGAGCGCATCGAGCCCCGCGCTCTTGAGCGCTTCCAGCCGCTGATGGCGTTCGATGGCGGTTTCGTCAGCAGTGGGTACCGCAAGAATACTTGCATCATCAAGCATCTTGTCCACCTGCAAGCCACGCAGATAGGCGAACAGCGGCGTTTCGACGGCGAGGTTGCGTCCATCCAGAACAGCCGGTGCTCGCACGCTGCTGGCTTCGATCAGACGCTCCAGGGTGGCGGTGAAGGTCACCCGATCACGCTCACTGATGAAACGACTGAAAAAGGATCGGTAGTGAGGCGCGCGGAGCTTTTTCGCCAACGACAGATAGAGGGCGTCCCACGAGGCGTGTTTGGCCACCGGGCGATGCGGGTCCTGCGGTACCCAGCAGATAATCCCCTCCAATGGCCCCTCGGCGCTCTCGCGCAGCTCCAGGGTGACGAGACCATGGATACGCTTGCCCAACAGGAACAACTGGCGAGGTGTGACGATACCGGGCACCGCCGGTACGATGGGTTTGCTTGCAATGACAGACAACAAGCGCAGGTAGTCGCCTTCGTCCAACTCGGACTTGATTCTTGCCATGCGCACCGCGACGTCCAGCTTGGCGCGCAGACTCTCTTCCAGCATGCGCTCCACCGCCACACGAGCGAAATCCTTCGGCGCCGTAGGCCTGCTCTTCGGAAACAGTTGCGCACGCAGCAGCTGCTGATACTGCCCACCGATATCCAGCGTTCTGCAGCACTGGGCAAACGCCTCGAACGCCATTGGCAGTCTTACTTTGTCAGCGTCTTGCAGATACGCTCGCCGATGCAGTGACGGCGAGGTCTCACTCTCGTGAAAGTTGTGCAGCGCCGCTGTCAGCAAGGGTTGCACGCTGTGCAGGGTTCTCCAGGGCGTATGCAGGCGCGGCGCGGCGCTGGGCATCGGCACATCTTGCTCGATGCACACCTGCATGGTGCGTACATTGACCTCGGCCAAGCCCCGGTCACGCAACGCCTGCTCCAGCCGCGGCGTGGCAAATGCCTCCAGGCTGGGAATGCCTGCCAAGGCGTTTTTTACATTTTCCGCAGCAGCCTGCTGATGACGCAGCGCCCTGTGCAGTGTCAGAAGAAGGTCGACATTGGCGCCTTTCAACCAATCTGCAAGCTGGCGGGCAATGAAGGCATCGACGGAATCGGAAGGGATGGGAATGACGGACACGATATGAGCTCCTGATGATGAGGCAGCAAGCTCAACATTTGCCGTTCATGCCAAGGTGTTACTTAAAGCTGACGCACAGGGCTACCGGGCAGACCTCATTCGGATTGCCGAACGAAAAAAACCCACGCATTCGGTGTTCCGACCACGTATCAAACTTCAAAAACCTTCATATTGGGTTCATGCCCAGGCTTTGCAGGGGGTTATGATCATTGGCAGAGCTTGGCACGAGTCATGCTCTACACTTGGAAGCCGAATGCACACCGCTTCATGCTGTATTCGTTGAACGAAAGAGTCCGCCAACGGCTCCATAAAAAAAACAAACACGTCGAGGAAAATTTGATGCGTATCGTTCGTCAATTGCTGGGCGCCGCCATCGCGGCTGCGGTCATCGCTTCGCCCGCCATGGCCGAAGAGCTGACCGGCACCCTGAAGAAGATCAAGGATTCGGGCACCATCACCCTGGGCCACCGCGACTCCTCCATTCCGTTTTCCTACCTGGCAGGCAAGCCGGAACCCGTGGGCTACTCCCACGACATCCAGCTGGCCGTGGTCGACGCCCTGAAGAAGCAACTGGGCACCGACATCAAGGTCAAGTACAACCTCGTCACCTCCCAGACCCGCATCCCGCTGGTGCAGAACGGCACTGTGGACCTTGAGTGCGGCTCCACCACCAACAACGTCGAGCGCCAGCAGCAAGTCGGCTTTTCGGTCGGTATCTTCGAAGTCGGCACGCGCCTGCTGACCAAGGTCAAAGATGGTCAGCCATCGTATAAAGACTTCCCGGACCTCGCCGGCAAGAACGTGGTGACCACCGCCGGCACCACCTCCGAGCGCATCCTCAAGGCGATGAACGCCGACAAGCAGATGAAGATGAACGTGATTTCCGCCAAGGACCACGGTGAAGCCTTCAACATGCTCGAAAGCGGCCGCGCCGTGGCCTTCATGATGGACGACGCCCTGCTGGCCGGTGAAATGGCCAAGGCGCGCAAGCCAGCGGACTGGGTCATCACCGGCACCCCTCAGTCGTACGAAATCTACGGCTGCATGGTGCGTAAGGAAGACGCTGCATTCAAGAAAGCGGTCGACGAGGCCATCGTCGCCTACTTCAAGTCGGGCGAGGTCAACAAGAGCTACGACAAGTGGTTCATGCAGCCTATTCCACCTAAAGGCCTGAACCTGCAGTTCCAGATGAGCGATGAGCTGAAAAAACTGATCGCCGAGCCGACCGACAAGGCCGCGGACGAGAAGAAGTCCTGATCCTCAGATAGTGGCCTGGTGCGCAAGCGCACGAATCAATTCTACAGGCCACTCATTAGTGTCTAACCTTTCATCCGAGGGCGCATGCCGCCCTTGGATGCTCGAAGGTGCCCGTGAAACAACCGTCTGAGGGGAAATCCCGATGAATTACAACTGGGACTGGGGCGTGTTCTTCAAGTCCACCGGCGTGGGCAGCGAAACCTATCTGGACTGGTACATCACCGGCCTGGGCTGGACCATCGCCATCGCCATCACCGCCTGGATCATCGCGCTGCTGCTGGGGTCTGTCCTCGGGGTCATGCGTACCGTGCCCAACCGCTTGGTATCGGGCATAGCCACCGCTTACGTGGAGCTGTTCCGCAACGTGCCACTGCTGGTGCAGCTGTTCATCTGGTACTTCCTGGTACCCGACCTGCTGCCCGAAGGCCTGCAGGAATGGTTCAAGCAGGACCTCAACCCGACCACCTCGGCGTTGATCAGCGTGATCGTCTGCCTTGGCCTGTTTACCGCCGCCCGCGTCTGCGAACAGGTGCGCACCGGTATCCAGGCGCTGCCCAGGGGCCAGGAAGCCGCCGCACGCGCCATGGGCTTCAGCCTGCCGCAGATCTACAACAATGTGCTGCTGCCGCAGGCCTACCGGATCATCATCCCGCCGCTCACTTCGGAGTTTCTCAACGTCTTCAAGAACTCCTCGGTGGCGTCGTTGATCGGCCTGATGGAGCTGCTGGCGCAGACCAAACAGACCGCAGAATTCTCCGCCAACCTGTTCGAGGCATTCACCCTGGCCACCCTCATCTACTTCACCCTGAACATGGGCCTGATGCTGCTCATGCGCGTGGTCGAGAAGAAAGTCGCGGTGCCGGGCCTGATTTCCGTGGGGGGCAAGTAAATGGAAATGGATTTCAGCGAAATCATCCCCGCCCTGCCCGCCCTCTGGGAAGGCATGGTGATGACCCTGAAGCTGATGGTCATGGGAGTGATCGGCGGTATCGCGCTGGGCACCATCCTGGCATTGATGCGCCTGTCGTCGAGCAAGCTGCTGTCGCGGGTAGCTGGCGCTTACGTCAACTACTTCCGCTCGATCCCGCTGCTGCTGGTGATCACCTGGTTCTACCTGGCGGTGCCGTTCGTGCTGCGCTGGATCACCGGCGAAGACACCCCGGTGGGTGCCTTCACCTCTTGCGTGGTCGCCTTCATGATGTTCGAGGCGGCGTACTTCTGCGAGATCGTCCGTGCCGGCGTGCAGTCGATCTCCAAAGGGCAGATGGGCGCGGCGCAAGCGCTGGGCATGAACTACGCGCAGACCATGCGCCTGATCATCCTGCCCCAGGCCTTCCGCAAGATGACCCCGCTGCTGTTGCAGCAGAGCATCATCCTGTTCCAGGACACCTCGCTGGTATACACCGTGGGCCTGGTGGACTTCCTCAACTCGGCACGCTCCAACGGCGACATCATCGGGCGCTCCCATGAGTTCCTGATCTTCGCCGGGGTCGTCTACTTCCTCATCAGCTTCTCCGCTTCGTGGCTGGTCAAGCGCCTGCAAAAAAGGATCACCGTATGATTTCCATCAAGAACGTCAACAAGTGGTACGGCGACTTCCAGGTACTGACCGACTGCAGCACCGACGTCAAGAAGGGTGAAGTGGTGGTGGTGTGCGGCCCTTCGGGCTCGGGCAAGTCCACCCTGATCAAGTGCGTCAATGCGCTGGAACCGTTCCAGAAGGGCGACGTGGTGGTCGATGGCACCTCGATTGCCGACCCGAAAACCAACCTGCCCAAGCTGCGTTCGCGGGTGGGCATGGTGTTTCAGCACTTCGAGCTGTTCCCGCACCTGACCATTACCGAAAACCTGACCATCGCCCAGCGCAAGGTGCTGGGCCGCAGTGAGGCGGAAGCCACCCAGAAAGGCCTGGCCCTGCTCGAGCGTGTGGGCCTCAGCGCGCACGCCAAGAAACACCCCGGCCAGCTCTCCGGTGGCCAGCAGCAGCGTGTGGCGATCGCCCGCGCGCTGGCAATGGACCCGATCGTCATGCTGTTCGACGAGCCCACCTCGGCGCTGGACCCGGAAATGGTCAGCGAAGTACTGGACGTGATGGTGCAGCTGGCTCACGAAGGCATGACCATGATGTGCGTGACCCACGAAATGGGCTTTGCCCGCAAGGTTGCCAACCGGGTCATCTTCATGGACAAAGGCAGCATCATCGAAGACTGCACCAAGGAAGAGTTCTTCGGTGACCAGAGTGCCCGCGACCAGCGCACCCAGCACTTCCTCAGCAAGATCCTGCAACACTAAGCCGGCCACAGTTTCCGCTGCCCCGGGTTGCTCCGGGCAGCGGATGCTGGTCGTGACAAGGCCACTGTGATGAAATGCGACCCCTCGCTACTTCTCCCTGCCAAGCCTGCCGTGAAATCCCGCCTGATCCGCCAATTGTTGCTACCGCCCCTGGTCATCCTGTTGATGGTCGGTTTGGGCCTGGCCGGTTATCTGGTCAGCGAAAGCAACGGCATCCGCGCCCTCAGCGAAAACGGCGAACGCCAGCTGGAGCTGCACGCACGCACGGTCGAAAGCGAAATCAGCAAGTACACCTACTTGCCGAGCCTGCTGGAGCTGGAAGACAGCGTGTCGCTGTTGCTCACCAACCCTGATGGCGCCAACCGGCAGACCGTCAACGAATACCTCGAAGGCCTCAACCGCCGCAGCCGCAGCCGGGCGATCTTCGTCCTCGATACCAATGGCCGGGTGCAGGCCACCAGCAACTGGCGCGATGCCGACTCGTTCCTCGGTGAAGACCTGTCATTCCGTGCCTACTTCCAGACCGCCGTGCGTGGCGAACCGGGCCGTTTCTACGGCATCGGCAGCACCACCGGCGAAGCCGGCTACTACCTGGCCCATGGCCTGGAAGAACACGGCAAGATCATTGGCGTGGCGGTGATCAAGGTGCGCCTCGACACCCTTGAGGAGCGCTGGCAGCGCGCCCGCCTGGAAGCCTTCGTCAGCGACGAAAACGGCATCATCATCCTCTCCAGCGACCCTGCGCGGCGCTTGAAGTCGGTACGCCCGCTGACGCCGCAAATCAAGGAGCGGCTGGCGCGTAGCCTGCAATATTACTGGTGGCCACTGAACGAGCTGCAGCCGCTGGCCCGCGAGACGCTGGCCGATGGCGTGGAGAAATTGACCTTCCCGGCCAACAGCGAAACCGCCCACGGCAAACCCCATGAGGTTGCGTACCTGGCGCAAACGCGGCGCCTGGTGGATACCCCCTGGCATTTCACCCTGCTCACCCCTTTGCAGGACTTGCGCCGCGAATCGATGGTGCAAGGCATTCTGGTCGGCGTGGCGTTCGCCCTGCTGGCGATACTTGGCATCGCCTGGAACGAGCGGCGCAAGGTGATCGCCACCCGCCTGGCCGCGCGCGAGGCGCTGGAAGAAGCCAACAGCCAGCTGGAGCGGCGCATCGCCGACCGCACCGCCGACCTGCGCGCCAGCAACGAACGGCTCAAGGGCCAGATTCGCGAGCGCCGCCACGCCGAACAGACACTGCGCCATGCCCAGGACGAACTGGTACAGGCCGGCAAGCTGGCGGCCATCGGGCAGATGTCCACCAGCATTGCCCACGAGCTCAACCAGCCGCTGGCGGCGCTGCGCACCTTGTCCGGCAATACCGTGCGCTTCCTCGAGCGCGGCGCGCTGGAAACCGCCAGCACCAACCTGCGCACCATGAACGACCTGATCGACCGCATGGGCCGCATCACCGCCAGCCTGCGCTCGTTCGCCCGGCGTGGCGACGACCGCGGCCAGGCCTCGCTGGCCAAGGCTGTCGAGGCCACCTTGCAGGTGTTGGCCAACCGCATCAGCGGTTGCCACCTGAAGCTGCACAGCCAGTTCGACGACCAGCAACTGGCCATCGACCAGACCCGCCTGGAGCAGATCCTGGTCAACCTGATCGGCAACGCCCTCGATGCCATGGCCACCCAGCCCCTGCCTGAGCTGTGGCTGGAAGGCGAGCTGCAAGGCGACAAATACCGCCTGCGGGTGCGCGACAATGGCCACGGCATCGATGCCGAAGCGCGCAAGCACCTGTTCGAACCGTTCTTCACCACCAAGCCGGGCGAACATGGCCTGGGCCTGGGCCTGACCCTGTCGGCGAGCCTTGCCGCTGCGGCCAAAGGCAGCCTCAACGTCGAACACCCAGCCAGCGGCGGAACGGCCTTCGTCCTCGCTCTGCCGCTGGTCTCCCCCCCTAACGAATCGGCAGAGCAACCATGAACCAAGCGCCTCTTACCGTCCTGATCGTCGAAGACGACCCGCATGTGCTGCTCGGTTGCCAGCAGGCGCTGGCCCTGGAAGACATCGCCTGCGAAGGTGTGGGCAGCGCCGAGCAGGCGCTGGAACGTATCGGTGATGACTTCGCCGGTATCGTCGTCAGCGACATCCGCCTGCCGGGCATCGACGGCCTCGAACTGCTCAACCGCCTCAAGGCGCGCGACCGCAGCCTGCCGGTGGTGCTGATCACAGGTCACGGTGATATCGACATGGCGGTGGGTGCCATGCGCAACGGCGCCTACGACTTCATGGAAAAGCCCTTCTCGCCAGAGCGCCTGGTCGATGTGGTGCGCCGCGCCCTCGAACAGCGCGGGTTGTCGCGTGAGGTGCTGGCCCTGCGCCGCCAGCTCGCCGAGCAGAGCAGCCTGGAGGGCCGCATCATTGGCCGCTCGCCGGCCATGGAACAGCTGCGTGAACTGATCGCCAACGTCGCCGACACCTCGGCCAACGTGCTGATCGAAGGCGAAACCGGTACCGGCAAAGAGCTGGTTGCCCGCTGCCTGCACGACTTCAGCCGCCGCCAGAACCAGCCGTTCGTCGCGTTGAACTGCGGCGGCCTGCCGGAAAACCTGTTCGAAAGCGAAATTTTCGGCCACGAGGCGAATGCCTTTACCGGTGCGGGCAAGCGCCGCATCGGCAAGATCGAGCACGCCAATGGCGGCACATTGTTCCTCGATGAAGTCGAGAGCATGCCGATCAACCTGCAGATCAAACTGCTGCGGGTATTGCAGGAGCGTACCTTGGAGCGCCTGGGCTCGAACCAGAGCATCGCGGTGGATTGCCGGGTGATCGCCGCCACCAAGGCCGACCTCGATGCCCTTGGCCAGAGCGGGCAGTTCCGCAGCGACTTGTACTACCGCCTGAACGTCGTGACCCTGGAACTGCCACCGCTGCGCGAGCGCCGCGAGGATATCCTGCAGTTGTTCGAGCACTTCCTGCAGCAGTCGGCGCTACGCTTCGACCGCGAAGCGCCGACCCTGGACAGCCAGACCCTGTCGCGCCTGATGGCTCACGACTGGCCAGGCAACGTGCGTGAACTGCGCAATGTTGCCGAGCGCTATGCCCTGGGCCTGCCGGCGTTCAAGAAAGGCCCTAGCGGCGGTGCCAGCCAAGGCCTGGGGTTCGCCGAGGCGGTTGAAGCGTTCGAGCGCAACCTGCTCAGCGATGCGTTGCAGCGCACGGGTGGCAACCTCAGCCAGGCCAGCCAGGATCTGGGCATGGCCAAGACCACGCTGTTCGACAAGGTGAAGAAGTACGGGCTTGGCTGAAAACAGATGCGCTCTGCTTCGCGGGTAAACCCGCGTAAAGAGCGCTGATATCACAGGCCGGCAATGTGCGTAACGTCCTGGCGATGTGACTGCAGGTAAGGCAACACCGCCCCCAGCAACGGCGCCTTGAACGGCTCCTGGAAGCGGTGCGCCAACCCCGGTATCAGCCGCAACTGGCTGCCCTGGATATGAGCCGCCAGGTGCACACCATGCATCACCGGCAACAACGGATCGGCCGTGCCATGCACCACCAGGGTCGGCACGCGCAATGCGTTCAGCAACGCCACCCGGCTAGGTTCGGCGAGAATCGCCATGATCTGACGCTTCGCGCCCTCGGGGTTGAACGCCCGGTCGTAAGCCACCGCAGCCTGCTCCAACAGCGCTGCCCGGTCATCGCGCACCTGCGGGCTGCCCAGCGCCGCCAGCAGGTCGGCCTGCTGTTCGATCGCCACCTCGCGATTGGGCGCACTGCGCCGGGCCAGCAGCTGCACCAGTGCAGGGTCCGGCGCGGGCAGGCCTGCTGCGCCGGAGCTGGACATCACCAGGGTCAGGCTGCGCACCCGCACCGGTGCCATCGCTGCCAGGTGTTGGGCGATCATTCCACCCATGCTCACACCCAGTACATGGAATTGGCGAATGCCCAATGCATCCATCAGGCGCAGCCCATCACCCGCCATGTCGGTCAACGTATAAGGTGCGGCAACTGGCAACCCAAGCTTGTAGCGCAGCAGCTCGACGGTCAGGTTGGCCGAAGGGGGCAGCTGGTTCCAGCGTGACAGGCCGACATCGCGATTGTCGTAGCGAATCACCCGAAAGCCCTGGCGGCACAACGCCTCGACCACATCGTCCGGCCAGTGGATCAATTGCCCACCCAGCCCCATCACCAGCAATAACGCCGGGTCACGGGGCGCACCGACGCTCTGGTAAACCAGGCTCAGGTCACCCAGTTCGGCCCGTTGAACCGCTACGTGAGCATCACAGCGCTGATCGGCGAAGCTCGCCGGAACGCTGACCAGAAAGCACAAAAACAGCAGTAAAGCCCGCATGAAAGAAACACCAGAATGCAGATCCCCAGTAGAGCGCGAGTCTGATGAATTCAATTCAGCCGCGCTGCCACAGTTCGGTGACAGTTTGATGAACGCTGCCGAGCGGTGCGGCCGAAGGTCCAGTCGACAGCACCCGCAGCATGAGGGAAACTCAACTCATTCCTTGTTAACTCAAATTTTTCTCTCGGAGCCTGCCGTGCTGGAGATGCGCCACCTGAAAACCCTTCACGCGCTACGCGAGGCCGATAGCCTGGTGGAGGCCGCTGAGCGCCTGCACCTGACCCAATCGGCGCTGTCGCACCAGTTCAAGGAGCTGGAAGAGCGCCTGGGCTTGCCGCTGTTCGTGCGCAAGACCAAGCCGATCCGCTTCACCAGCGCCGGCTTGCGCCTGCTGCAGCTGGCCGATGCCACCCTGCCGCTGCTGCGCGGCGCCGAGCGTGATATCGCCCGCCTGGCCGGCGGTACAGCGGGGCGGCTGCACATGGCCATCGAATGCCATAGCTGCTTCCAGTGGCTGATGCCAACCATCGACCAGTTCCGCGATGCCTGGCCTGAAGTCGAGCTGGACCTGGCCTCGGGGTTTGCCTTTGCCCCGCTGCCTGCCTTGGCCCGCGGCGACCTGGACCTGGTGGTGACTTCCGATCCGCTGGACCTGCCCGGCATTACCTACGTGCCACTGTTCACCTACGAAGCCATGATTGCCGTGGCCAACCAGCACCCGCTCGCGAGCAAGCCGTTCATCGTGCCCCAGGACCTGCTCGACCAGACCCTCATCACCTACCCGGTGGAACGCGACCGCCTGGACATCTTCACCCGTTTCCTGGAGCCGGCCGACATCGAGCCGGCCGCCGTGCGCACCTCGGAGCTGACAGTGATGATGATGCAGCTGGTAGCCAGCGGGCGCGGGGTATGCGGCATGCCGCATTGGGCGCTGCATGAATACAGCTCGCGCGGCTACGTCAAAGGCAAGCGCCTGGGCGAGAAAGGCCTGTTTGCCACGCTTTATGCGGCGGTACGCACCGACATGCTCGATGCGCCGTACATGCGCGACTTCCTGCTGACCGCCAAGGACACGTCGTTCGCCACCCTCGATGGGGTCAGCGCGGTACGCTGACGGCCTGGCGGTACAACGGCAGGATCAGGTCGCGGGTCAGCGGCGCCAGCGCTACAGCCAGCGCCTGGTCTGCAGCCACCCAGACCACCTCTTCGATTTCTGCTGCCGGCACCACGGCCTCGGCAGTGTCGACCCGAAACAGCTCAGCGTGCACTTCAAAGCCCGGCTCGTTGGCAGCCGGGGCGCTGAAGACGCCCATAGGTGCGGCCTGTGCCGGATCGATGCGCAGGCCAAGCTCCTCATGCAGTTCACGCACCAGCGCCTCTACCGGCGACTCGCCCGCATCGATCTTGCCACCCGGCTGCATGAAGGCCTGGGTGCCGCGCTTGCGCACCAGCAGGGTGCGGCCTTGAGGGTCGATGAGCAGGGCGGCGGCGATACGGATGATGTTGGGCATGGGTGGGCTCGCTGGAAAATGGCGGAGGGAGGATCCCATGGGCTTGTGGGCCTGACAAGGCTGGCCCTATCGCGGGTAAACCCGCTCCTACAGGTTCTTCGCAATCCCTGTAGGAGCGGGTTTACCCGCGATAGGGCCAGCGCAGACAGAAAAATCTCACAGACGAACGGCCCCTTGCCAAGCCGCCGCCGAGCCGCCATAACCATGGCATGAACCTGCCCGCCCATCAGCACCCGGTGCTGGAGCTGTTCCACCCCGCCGTCGGCACCTGGTTCCGTCGCCATTTCGCCACGGTCACCGACGCCCAGGCCCGTGCCTGGCCATTGATCCACGCCGGCCAGTCGATGCTGCTGGCCGCACCGACCGGCTCGGGCAAGACCTTGAGTGCCTTTCTCGCGGTACTCGACGAATTGTTCCGCCAAGGCCTTGAACACGGCGGCGAATTGCCCGCGCAAACCCAGGTCGTCTACGTTTCCCCGCTCAAGGCGCTGTCCAACGACATTCGCCTGAACCTGCAGACGCCGCTGGAAGGCATCAGCCAGGCGCTCGAAGATCAAGGCCTCAAGGCGCCGCGTATCAGCACCGCGGTGCGTACCGGCGACACGCCTCAGAAAGACCGTGCAGCCATGCGCAAGCTGGCGCCGCATATCCTGGTGACCACGCCGGAATCGCTCTATGTGCTGATGGGCTCGGCCTCGGGCCGCGCCGGGCTGGCCAGCGTGCACACGGTGATCATCGACGAGATCCATGCCCTCGCCGGCAACAAGCGCGGCGCTCACCTGGCGCTGACGCTGGAACGCCTGCAGGTGTTGTCGGGGCGGCCACTAAGGCGCGTGGGTCTGTCCGCTACCCAGCGCCCGGTCGAGCGCGTGGCGCAGTTTCTGGTCGGCCATCAACGACCCTGCGCGATCGTCGATATCGGCCATGCCCGCCAGCGCGACCTGGCCCTTGAAGTGCCGCCAGTGCCCTTGGGCGCAGTCATGGCCACGGACGTCTGGAACCTGGTTTACGACCGCCTGGCAACCCTCGCCCGCGAGCACCGCACGACGCTGGTGTTCGTCAACACCCGGCGCCTGGCCGAACGCCTCACTCGCCACCTCGGCGACCGCCTGGGCAAGGAGGCCGTGGCCGCGCACCACGGCAGCCTGGCCAAGGAGCTGCGCCTGGACGCGGAACAACGCCTGAAGCGCGGCCAGTTGCAGGTGCTGGTGGCCACTGCGTCACTGGAGTTGGGCATCGATATCGGCGATGTCGACCTGGTCTGCCAGATCGCTTCACCTGGGTCGATTGCCGGCTTCCTGCAGCGGGTCGGCCGCTCCGGCCACCAGGTGGAGGGCATCCCCAAAGGGCGCTTGTTCCCCACCTCGCGCGATGACCTGATCGAATGCACGGCCCTGCTCGACTGCGTGCGCCAGGGCGAACTCGACCGGTTGCATATCCCCAACGCCCCGCTGGATGTGCTGGCCCAACAGATCGTCGCCGAAACCAGCAACCAGCCCTGGCAGGAACAGGCGCTGTTCGACTGCCTGCGCCAGGCTACGCCCTATGCCGAACTCGACGTCACCCATTACCAGGCGTTGCTGCGCATACTCGCCGAGGGCTACAACGGCCGCCTGGGCGTGCGCAGCGCCTACCTGCACCGCGATGCAGTCACCGGCACCTTGCGCGGGCGCCGGGGTAGCCAGCTGACCGCGCTGACCAGTGGCGGCACCATCCCCGAGACGGCCGACTATGCCGTGCTGCTGGAGCCGCAGGCGCTGAACATCGGCAGCGTCAACGAAGATTTTGCGGTGGAGAGCATCGCCGGTGACATTTTCCAGCTGGGCAATGCCTCTTACCGCATCGTGCGGGTCGAACCCGGCCGGGTGCGGGTGGAGGACGCCCATGGCCTGCCGCCGACCATTCCGTTCTGGCTGGGCGAGGCACCGGGGCGCAGTGACGAATTATCCGCTGCGGTGGCCCGCCTGCAGGCCCGCATCGATGAACAATTGCGGCTGAGCGGCGGCGATCTCGCCCCCGTGCTGGCGTGGTTGCAAAGCGCTTTCGCGCTGGACCAGGCCTGTGCCAGCCAACTGCTCGACTATCTTGGCCGCACCCGTGAAGTGCTGGGCGCCCTGCCCTCGCAACAAACCTTGATCATGGAGCGTTTTTTCGACGAGTCTGGCGGCACCCAGCTGATCATCCATTCGCCCTACGGCAGCCGCATCAACCGCGCCTGGGGGCTGGCGCTGCGCAAACGCTTCTGCCGCACGTTCAATTTCGAGCTGCAGGCCGCGGCCAGCGAGGACGCCATCGTACTGTCGCTTTCCACCAGCCACAGCTTCGATCTGGACGAGGTCTGGCGCTACCTGTCCAGCCGCAACGCCGAGGCGACGCTGGTCCAGGCACTGCTCGACGCCCCCTTGTTCGGAGTGCGCTGGCGCTGGAATGCGGCGGTAGCGATGGCGCTGCCGCGCTTCGTCGGCGGGCGCAAGGTTGCCCCGCAGATCCAGCGCATGAAGAGCGAAGACCTGATCGCCGCGGTGTTCCCCGACCAGATCGCTTGCCTGGAAAACATCGCCGGGGAACGGCAGATCCCTGATCACCCGCTGGTCGAGCAGACGCTCGACGACTGCCTGCACGAAGCCATGGACAGCGAAGGCTGGCTAGCCCTGCTACGGCGCATGGAAAACGGCGAAGTGCGCCTGCTGTGCCGCGACTTGCCTGCGCCATCGCCTCTGGCCTCGGCCATTCTCAATGCCAGGCCCTACGCCTTCCTCGACGATGCGCCACTGGAAGAACGGCGCACCCAGGCGGTGCTCAACCGGCGCTGGAACGAGGTGCACAGCGGCGATGACCTGGGTGCGCTGGATGCCGACGCCATCAGCGCCGTAGAGGCTGAAGCCTGGCCGCAGCCCGGTGGCACTGACGAGATGCACGAAGCGTTGATGAGCCTCGGCGCCATCAGCCAGCACGAAGTGCAGGCCAACCCGACCTGGGCGCTGCTGCTCCGGCAGTTGGCCAAGGCCGGCCGGGCGCTGCGCCTGCCCGCTGAGCAGTTGTGGCTGGCCCGTGAGCGCATGAACCTGCTGCAAGCGCTGTATCCCCACGCCCGCCATGAGCCCGACCTGGACGTGCTGCCCGGGTTCGATCAGGCCCTCGATCCGGACAGCGCGTTGATCGAGTTGCTGCGCTCGCGCCTGAGCGGCCATGGCCCGCTGACTCTGGCGCAGATCGCCGAACCGCTCGGCAAGCCTGCAGCGGCCGTCGAACAGGCCTTGGCCCGGCTCGAAGCCGAAGGGTACGTGCTGCGTGGCCACTTCAGCCCTGGCCAAACTCAGCCGCAATGGTGCGAACGCCACCTGCTCGCGCGCATCCATCGCTACACGGTGAAGCGCCTGCGCCGGGAAATCGAGCCGGTCAGCCTGCAGGACTTCATGCGCTTTCTGTTCGACTGGCAGCACCTGGCAAACGACGAACGACTGCGCGGGCCGCTGGCGGTAGCCGAAGTGCTCGAGCAGTTGCAAGGCTTCCCTGGCGCCGCTGGCGCTTGGGAGGCGGAGTTGCTGCCCGCGCGGATCAAGGACTACAGCCGGCACTGGCTCGACGATGCCTGCCGCAGCGGGCAGTTTGCCTGGAGCCGGCTGGCGACAACGGTTTCCAGCAATACCTTGGCGAGTACGCCGCTGGTGCTGCTGCCCCGGGAGCACCTGGCGCTCTGGCGCAGCCTCGCCCCCCTACCTGCACTGGAGGGGCTCGGCCCGCGTGCCCAACGCGTGCATGAAGTGCTGCAAGCGCATGGCGCGCTGTTCTTCGACGAGCTGACACAGGAGGCCCACCTGCTGCCCAGCGAGCTGGAGGCAGCCCTGCAGGAGCTGGTCGGCTCCGGCCTGGTGGGCGCCGACAGTTTCACCGGGCTGCGCAGCCTGATCACCCCGGCGGCGAAACGCACATCGCGCAACAGCAGGCGTGGCCACCCGCCGATGTCCAGCAGCATGGCCCACGCCGGGCGCTGGGCGCTGTTGCGCAGGGGCAGTGCCGCGCTGGATGAAAGCCAGCGCCTGGAACACATCGCCCGCAGCCTGCTGCGTCGTTATGGGGTGATCTGCTGGCGGCTGCTGGAGCGCGAAAGCGATGTGCTGCCCGCTTGGCGCGACCTGCTGCGCTGCTATCACCGGCTGGAGGCACGCGGTGAGATTCGGGGTGGGCGCTTCATCGCGGGGTTGGCCGGGGAACAGTTTGCCTTGCCGGAGGCCGTCGGGTTGTTGCGCCAGGTGCGCCGGCGAGCGCTGGACGGCGCGCTGGTGCTGGTCAGTGCCAGCGACCCGCTGAATCTGGTCGGGTCTTTGTTGCCTGGGGCGAAAGTGCCGGCTGTCAGCGGCAACCGCTTGCTGTACCGCGATGGCGTGCCGGTGGCGGTGCGGGTGGCCGGGCGGTACGCGTTCCTGGCGGATGGACCGGCGCATGAGCAACAAGCGTGGCGGCAGAAGTTGCTGCGCGATACATCTGAGTGAGGCCGCCACTGGCAAGCAGCCGGCGCGAATGATTTTCGATACCCCGAATTTAATTTTCAGCGTCGCTCAACCCGGCTATGGTCGGGGTTTGCCCCAGGCCCTGAGCCTGACCGCGCCATCGTAAGGACCCCGTATGAGCCTGTCACTTCTCAGTCGCTATGCAGTGTTTGCCGCGTGTGTGTTGTTCACCCTGGCCAGCCTGCCGTTCCTCCACCACGAATGGCTATGGCCGTTCACCCTGACCACCGCCGTGCTCAGCCTGATCGGCTTGTTCGACCTGCTGCAGCAGCGCCACGCGGTGCGCCGCAACTACCCGATCCTGGGCAACATCCGCTACCTGGTCGAGGGCATCCGCCCGGAAATCCGCCAGTACCTGCTGGAGGCCGACAGCGACGCCCTGCCCTTCTCCCGGGCGCAACGTTCGCTGGTGTATGCGCGGGCCAAGAACGAAGCCTCGGACAAACCCTTCGGTACCCTGATCGACGTCTACGAGTCAGGTTTCGAATTCATCGGCCACTCCATGCGCCCGGCGCCGCTGGCCGACCCTGCGAGCTTTCGCATCATCGTCGGCGGGCCACAGTGCAGCCAGCCGTATTCGGCGTCGATCTTCAACATTTCCGCCATGAGTTTCGGCTCGCTCAGCGCCAATGCCATCCGCGCCCTCAACCAGGGCGCCAAGCTGGGCAACTTCCACCATGACACCGGCGAAGGCAGCATCAGCCCCTACCACCGCGAACACGGCGGCGATCTGGTCTGGGAACTGGGCAGCGGTTACTTCGGTTGCCGCACGGCAGACGGCCGTTTCGACCCCGAGCGCTTTGCCGCCCAGGCGCGCAGCCCACAGGTGCGGATGATCGAGATCAAGATGAGCCAGGGCGCCAAGCCCGGCCACGGCGGCATCCTGCCCAAGCACAAGGTGACCGAGGAAATTGCCGAAACCCGCGGCATCCTCATGGGCGAGGACTGCATCTCGCCGTCGCGCCACAGCGCCTTCTCCACGCCCATCGAGATGATGCAGTTCATCGCCCAGCTGCGCGAGCTGTCCGGCGGCAAACCGGTGGGCTTCAAGTTCTGCCTGGGCCACCCGTGGGAATTCATGGGCATCGCCAAAGCCATGCTGGAAACCGGCATCCTGCCTGACTTCATCGTCGTCGACGGCAAGGAGGGCGGCACCGGCGCGGCGCCGGTGGAGTTCACCGACCATATCGGCGTACCGCTGCGCGAAGGCCTGCTGTTCGTGCACAACACCCTGGTCGGCCTGAACCTGCGCGACAAGATCAAGCTAGGGGCCAGTGGCAAGATCGTCAGTGCCTTCGACATCGCCAGCGTGCTCGCCATCGGCGCCGACTGGGCCAACTCGGCGCGCGGTTTCATGTTCGCCATCGGCTGCATCCAGTCGCAAAGCTGCCACACCAACAAATGCCCGACCGGCGTTGCCACCCAGGACCCGCTGCGCCAGCGGGCGCTGGTGGTGCCGGACAAAGCCCAACGGGTGCTGAATTTCCACCACAATACCCTGCGCGCGCTGGCAGAGATGCTTGCCGCAGCGGGCCTGGAACATCCGGCGCAGTTGGAAGCCAAGCACCTGGTGCGGCGTGTTTCGGCCACCGAGATCAAGCTGTTCTCGCAGATGCACGTGTTCCTCAAGCCGGGTGAGTTGCTGACGGGCGAGGTGGACGGGCAGTTCTATTCGCGGATGTGGCAACTGGCCCGGGCGGACAGCTTCGAGCCCAACAGCGAAGTGGCAGCCTGACAACCATGGGGGCCGCTGTGTGCGGCCCCCATGGCTTCAGATCAGGAGGCGGTGCGGGCTACCGCGTGGTGATCCTTCGGCGCCAGGCGGAAGGTGTAGTACAAGGCCGTCAGCAACACCAGGAACGCCGGGCCGATATACAGCGCCACGCGGGTATCCTCGAAGTACGCCATCAGCCCCACCACCAGCACCAGGAAGGCCAGGGCCAGGTAGGAGCTCAGCGGCCACAGCCACATGCGGTATTTCAAGGCCTTGCTCTCGGCGGTAGACAGCCCGGCGCGGAACTTGATCTGCGCCAGCAGGATCATCACCCAGGTCCAGATCGCCCCGAAGGTGGCGATCGAGGTCACCCAGACGAACACCTTCTCCGGCACCAGGTAGTTGGCCAGCACGCCCAGCAGCAAGGCACCGATCGACAGCAGCAGCGCATTGCGCGGTACCCCGCTTTTCGAGGTGCGGGCGAAGGTGGCCGGGGCCTGGCCGTTCTGCGCCAGGCTGTAGAGCATGCGGCCGGTGCTGAAGATGCCGCCGTTGCAGGACGACAGTGCGGCGGTGATGACGACGAAGTTGATGATGCCGGCGGCAGTCTTGATCCCCAGGCGCTCGAAAGTCATGACGAACGGGCTGCCCTGGCTGCCGATCTCGTTCCACGGGTAGATCGACAGGATCACGAACAGCGCACCGACGTAGAACAGCAGGATGCGCCAGAACACCGAGCCGATGGCCTGGGGGATGGTTTTCTGCGGGTTGCGCGCTTCGCCGGCGGTGAGGCCGATCATTTCAACGCCCAGGTAGGCGAACATCACCATCTGCAGCGACATCAGCACGCCGGTCACGCCATTAGGCATGAAGCCGCCATTGCCCCACAGGTTGGAGATACCGACCGCAACACCGTCGTTACCGAAGCCGAAGGCGATGATGCCGATGCCCCCCAGGACCATGGCGATGATGGTGACGATCTTGATCAGGGCGAACCAGAATTCGAACTCGCCAAACGCCTTGACCGCGATCAGGTTTACCGCACCCATGCTGCCCAGCGCCGCCAGCGCCCAGATCCAGCGTGGCACGTCGGGGAACCAGATGCCCATGTAGATGGCCACGGCGGTGATTTCGGCGACACAGGTCACCAGCCACAGGAACCAGTAGTTCCAACCGGTCAGAAAGCCCGCCAACGGGCCAAGGTAGTCCTGGGCATAGCGGCTGAACGACCCGGCGACCGGGTTGTGCACGGCCATCTCGCCAAGGGCGCGCATGATCACCAGGATCGCCAGGCCGCCAATAATGTAGGAAAGCATGATCGCAGGGCCGGCCATTTCAATTGCTTTGGCCGAACCAAGGAAAAGACCGACGCCGATACAGGCGCCCAGTGCCATCAAGCGAATGTGACGTTCGCCCAGTTCACGCTTGAGCGGGCCGCCTTGTGCGGTCTCGCCATGGGCAGGGTGGTTGCCGACTGGCATAGCAATACAACCTCATTTTGTTATTGGATATGACCTTCGTGCAGCAGCCGCCATGCCGGTAGGCGTGGCGGTGGCTTGCCAGGCTGGCCTTGTGGGCCGGCCCGTATGCCGGAATAGAGCGGCCGGCAAGGCGAAGGGGCCGAGCAGTATAGGAAGCCCGCGGTAGGGCTTTTCACTGTTAATTCGTAGAAATTTGGCGAGAAACCGGGGCCGGCTGGCCTGCCCCACGCCTGTAGCAGCCACCCTAGCAATATCGCTGTATGAAGAAACCCACACCAAAGCCGCATATCCCACATTGCATTTCTGCAGTTCCTACAAAATTTTCACCTCCTGCCGTCAACGTCTAAGCTTCAGACAAGCAAGACGAAAATACCTGGCCGGATTGAAGACTATGGGCGCACTGTGGCAATCGGAACCAACCAGAACGGAAGCAGCCGAACCTCCTCTGGACCAGACGCCACAGCCGAAGTCCCCCCGTCAGCGCCGGCTGTGGTGGCGGCTGATACTGCTGATCCTGGTGGTGGGCATCATTGCCATCGGCTTCGCCGCCTATGACGAATTCCGCACGTCCGACCTGCAATCGCGGGAATTCAGCAGGCTGGCCACCACCCTGACCTATTCGCTGCAGCCCGGGCCCAGCGATGCCATCGTCTACCCGGGTGAAGGGCCGTTCGACAAACGCCTGGGTTACAGCGCGCTGGGCGAGTTCTTGCCGCGCCTGCTCAAACGCGACTACCTGATCAGCGAGCAGGTAAAGTTCTCGCCGGCGTTGATGAACTACGTCGATCACGGCCTGTTCGCACCCTATATCGAGAAAATTCAGGCTGGCCTGTCGATCACCGATTGCCGTGGCGACACGCTGTATCAGTACAACTACCCGCAACACCTGTACCCGGACTTCGCCGCCATCCCGCCGGTAATGGTCAACAGCCTGCTGTTCATCGAAAACCGCGACCTGCTCGACCCGAAAGACCCGAAGAACAACCCGGCGGTCGACTGGCCACGCTTTGCCAAGGCCGCCTACAGCCAGGTCGCCAAGTACCTGGCCCTGCCCGGCCAGTCCGCCGGCGGCAGTACCCTGGCCACGCAGCTGGAAAAGTACCGCCATTCGCCGGATGGCCTGACCGTCTCCGGCGCCGAGAAGATCCGCCAGATGATTTCCGCCAGCGTGCGCGCTTACCAGGGTGGCCCTGATACCACAGAGGCCCGCCAGCGCATCGTGCGCGACTACCTCAACAGCGTGCCGCTGTCGGCGGTGCCGGGCCACGGCGAGGTGCACGGCATGGCCGAGGGGCTGCGGGTGTGGTACGGCGCCGATTTCGACCAGGTCAACCAGGCGCTCACCTCGACCGCGACAGACGCCGACAGCATGGCCGCACGCGGCCTGGCGCTGCGCCAGGTGCTGTCGCTGATGATCGCCCAGCGCCGCCCTTCACATTACCTGTCCAAGGGGCGGGTGGAGCTTGCCGAGCTCACCGACTCGCACATCCGCGTGCTCGCTGCCAACGCCATCATCGACCGCCCATTGGCCGACGCGGCCCTGGCCAGCAAGGCGGTCTATCGCGACTGGGTAGCACAGCCGACTATCGTGCCAATCATCACCAACAAAGGCATCAGCCTGGCGCGCAACCGGCTGGCGGCGATGCTCAACCGCCCGTTGTACGACCTCGACCGCCTCGACGTCTCGGCCACCAGCACCTTGCAGGCCGACCTGCAGCTGCAGGCCAGCCAGTACCTGAAGAACCTTTCCGACCCGGTATTCGCCGCGCAGATGGGCCTGATCGGCGAGCGCCTGCTGACCACCAAGACCACCGACCAGGTGCGCTACAGCTTCACCCTGTTCGAGCGCACCGCTGATGGTTCGCGGGTACGGGTGCAGACCGACAGCACCGACCAGCCTTTCGACATCAACGAGGGCAGCAAGCTGGAACTGGGCTCGACGGCCAAGCTGCGGGTACTCACCACCTACCTGGAGATCATTGCCGAACTGCACGACAAGTACGCCGGCAAACCCGCTGCCGAATTGAAGAAAGTCGACGTTGCAGAACTGGACCGCATCTCCCAGTGGTCGCTGGAATGGCTGGCGCAGAACAGCAAGAACCAGAGCCTGGACGCCATGCTCGACGCCGCCCTGGAGCGCAAGTATTCGGCCAACACTGGCGAGGCCTTCTTCACCGGCGGCGGCATGCACGTGTTCAACAACTTCCGCAAGGAAGACAACAGCCGCAACCCGACCCTCAAGGATGCCCTGCGCGAGTCGATCAACCTGCCGTTCATCCGCCTGATGCGCGACCTGGTGCGCTACGTCACCTACCAGCAGCCGTACAACCGGGTACCGCTGCTCAAGGACGACTCCGACCCGCGCCGCCAGGAATACCTCGCACGCTTTGCCGACAAGGAGGGCACCAACTACCTGATGCGCTTCTGGAGGAAGTACCAGCGCAAGACGTCGCAGCAACGCCTGGACACCTTCCTCGACAGCATGCGGGTCACCCCGCAACGCCTGGCGGCGGTACACCGTTATCTGTTCCCTGAAGCCGGCCAGGAAACTTTCAACGCCTTTGTCCGCGCCCACAGCAAGGGTGACAAGATCGCCCTGGGCAAGCTCACCGACGGCCGCCTGGCGGAGATGTACGAAGGCTACGGCCCCGGCAAATACGACCTGCCCGACCAGGGCTATATCGCCAAGGTCCATCCTTTGGACCTGTGGTTGCTTGGTTATCTGCTGAAAAACCCGAGTTCCACGCTGACCGAAATGGTCAACGCCAGCCGTTTCGAGCGCCAGGAAGTCTATGGCTGGCTGTTCAAGAGCCGTTACCAGGGCGCCCGCGACAGCCGCATCCGCACCATGGTCGAAATCGAAGCCTTTACCGACATCCATCAGCGCTGGAAGCGCGTGGGCTACCCGTTCGATCACCTGGTGCCGTCGCTGGCTACCGCCATTGGCAGCTCCGGCGACCGCCCGGCAGCGCTTTCAGAGCTGGTGGGCATCATCCAGAACGACGGCGTGCGCCTGCCCACCCTGCGTATCGACACCCTGCACTTCGCCGCCGACACCCCCTACGAAACCAAGCTGAACAGCGACCCCGACCGTGGCCAACGGATTCTCCCGGTGGAAGTGGCCAGGGCGCTCAAGGGGGCAATGTCGCAAGTGGTCGACGCAGGCACCGCGCGGCGTATCTCCGGCAGCTTCAAGCTGCATGACGGCACCCCGTTGGTGATGGGCGGCAAGACCGGCACCGGCGACAACCGCATCGAAAGCTTCGGTGCCGGCGGCCGGCTGATCGGCTCGCGCTCGCTGAACCGGACCGCCACGTTCGTGTTCTTCCTTGGCGACAACCACTTCGGCACGCTGACGGCCTTCGTCCCGGGGCGCTCGGCGGAAGCGTTCAAGTTCACCTCGGCGCTGCCCGTTCAGGTGCTCAAGGGCATGGCACCGATCCTCATGCCGTACCTGGAGCCAGGCAACCCCAACGAGTGCAAACCGCCACAGGTGGCGATGCATGCGACCCACCCATCGAACATTTAGATGATAATCATCTGCATTTGACGGCTTGTGTTTAGATATATCTTGAGTAATATCTTGCGATATATCTAAACACACGGAGCCCGTCATCGATGCGCGACCATTCCAGCCACGACCCCTTCGAGCGTCGCCCCGGCCGCGGTGAACGCGGCCCGCGGGTATTCGCCCCGGGCGACCTGAAACTACTGATGCTGTCGCTGCTGGCCGAGCAGCCTGGCCATGGCTATGACCTGATCCGCCAGATCGAGAACCTGTTCGACGGCAGCTACACGCCCAGCCCCGGGGTCATCTACCCCACGCTCAACTTTCTTGAAGAGGCCGAGCTGATCAGTGGCCAGGTGCAAGGCAGCAAACGCCTTTACGCCATCACCGCAGCCGGCCGCACGGCCCTCACCGACCAGGCCGTGGCCCTCGACGGGGTGCGCATGCGCATCGAAGTCAGCAAGCGCGCCCTGCGCGGCCATGACCGCCCGCCCGAGATTCATGAAGCGGTCGGCAACCTGCGCCATGCCCTGCACATGCACAGCGGCCGCTGGAACCCGGACGAGATCGAACGGGTCCGCACGCTGCTCAACGATACCGCCAAGGCCATCGCCTCCGGGCCGGCCGAACCTGCCATGGAGAACGCCCATGAGTGACACCATTCACCGCGTCAACCACGAAATCCGCCAGCGTCGCCTGCAGGTGCTGCGGGTTACCGACCTGACCCCGCGCATGCGCCGCATCACCCTCGGCGGCCCCGAACTGCAGGGCTTCACCAGCCTGGGTAGCGACGACCACATCAAGTTGCTGTTCGCCGAAACCGCCGAGCAACAGCAGGCCATCGACGCCCGCAACCTGGGCCGCGACGGCGGTGCCCGGCCGACCATGCGCGAGTACACCCCACGGCGTATCGACCTCGTCACCCATGAACTGGACATCGACTTCGTATTGCACGGCGATGGCCCCGCTTCAACCTGGGCCGCACAGGCTGCACCGGGGCAGACGCTGAACATTGCCGGCCCCCGTGCTTCGATGGTGGTGCCGGATATCTTCGACAGCTACCTGCTGATTGGCGATGAAACGGCCATTCCGGCGATCGGGCGGCGCCTCGAGGAACTGCCAGCCGGGCGACGTGTGCTGGCGGTGGTGCAGATCGAGGATGAGCAGGAGCGCCAGCCGCTGCCGAGCAAGGCTGAGGTGGAAATCATCTGGGTCAAGCGCGCGGAAGACTTGCTGGCGGTGCTGCAGGGGCTGAGCTTGCCTGAAGGGAAACTCTACAGCTGGGTGGCCTTGGAGAAGTCGCTGACGCGGCAGGTCAAAGCGCTGCTGCTGGAAAAGGGTGCTGCAGAAGATGCGCTCAAGGCAGCTGCCTACTGGCGAGCTGATGGGGCTGCAGACGACGAATAGTCTGTCGCGCCGGTACTGGCCTCATCGCGGGCAAGCCCGCTCCTACAGGATCTCCACAGAACTTGTAGGAGCGGGCTTGCCCGCGATGAGGCCGGCACAAGCTAAGCAATATCCCGCAACCGCCACCCACGCCACCGATCCAGCCCCAGCAACACCAGCGAAATCACCCAGAACCCCGCCAGCACGCCAAACGCATTGAGCATCACCTGCCCATACCCCAGGGTCGCCACATCGATGAACGGGTACGGGTAAACCCCGATCTCGCTGCCACGCCACAGCGCATAAGCTAAATACACAGCTGGATACAGCGCCCACAGCGCCAGGTGCCAAAGGCGCAGATGCCCTTTGGGCACCTCGAACCACCAGTACAGGACGTACAGCGCAGGCATCACATCGTGCAGCAGCTCATCCGCCAGCCACTGCCAACCTTGCGGTTGCCACAGGTGCCTCAGCAGCACGCTGTAGGCCAGCGCCACCAGCACGATACTGGCAGCCACCGCAGAGCTCACCGAGGGCGAAAGGAAGAAACGCTTCGCGCCACACTCGCGCCCGAAGGCCGCATAGCTGAGCACCGTAGCCACCAAGGTATTGGTCAGCACCGTGAAATAGCCGAACACATTGATCAACCCGCCAATCAGGCTGGCCTGCTCCTGCCAGCGCGCCAGCAGCACCAGGTAAACCTGCACGGTCAGGCCCAGCCAGCCGAGCATGGCGGCCAGGGTCAGCCACGGACGACGCGGCATCTCAGGCGTTGCGCTGCAGCTTCACGTACAACTGCTCGACTTTCTCACGCGCCCAGGGCGTCTTGCGCAGGAAGGCCAGGCTCGACTTGATGCTCGGGTTGCTCTTGAAGCAACGCACGTCCACGCGCTCGGCCAGGCCCTGCCATTGGTAGTGCGCCACCAGCTCGTTGAGGATCTGTTCGAGGGTCTTGCCGTGCAGCGCGTTGTGTTGGGCCGTGCTCATGCCAGTGCTCCAGCGTTGGAAAGATGCGCACCTTACACGAGTGTAGTGGCGAAGGGGATGCAGCAGATGCCAATGCAAAAACAGCTGGCAAACGGCGAAACCTCTGTGCTGAAATAGCGATGTTATATTGTAACAACACACAAGCATCTGCCAAGGACCGTCACTTTCCATGTTGTGCTCTCCCCTACGCCTCTCACCCCTCGCCGTCGCCCTCTGGCTCGCTTCATCACCCAGCCAGGCCGTGGAACTCGAACCCCAGGTGATCACCGCCAATCCGCTGGGCAACCGCCAGCTAGCCGCCCCGAGCACGGTGCTCGACGGTGACGACCTGCTGCAGCAACAGCACGGCAGCCTCGGCGAAACCCTCAACAAACAGCCGGGTGTCGCCTCCACCTGGTTTGGCCCTGGCGCCAGCCGCCCGGTGATCCGTGGCCTTGACGGCGACCGCATCCGCATCCTGCGTAACGGTGTCGGCGCTCTCGATGCCTCGGCGCTGTCCTACGACCACGCGGTGCCGCTGGACCCGGTCACCGTCGAGCGCGTCGAAATCGTCCGGGGCCCGGCCGCCCTGCTGTATGGCGGCAACGCCATCGGTGGCGTGGTCAACACCTTCGACAATCGCATCCCCGACTCGCCCATCGACGGCATCCATGGCGCCGGCGAGCTGCGTTACGGCGGCGCCGACACCACCCGCAGCAGCGCCGGCAAGCTGGAAGCGGGCGACGGCACCTTCGCCCTGCACCTGGATGCCAATAGCCGCCAGTTCAACGACCTGCGCATCCCCGGCTACGCCCTCAGCTCAAAGGTGCGCGACGCTGACGAACCCGGTAGCAAGCACCGCCTGGAGAACAGCGACGGGCGCCAGGATGGCGGCGCGATGGGTGGTTCCTATCACTGGGATCACGGCTATGCGGGCTTGTCTTACAGCCGTTACGACAGTAACTACGGCTCGGTCGCAGAACCCGGCGTGCGCCTGGACATGAAGCAGGACCACTACGCGTTCGCCTCCGAACTGCGGGACCTGGAGGGCCCGTTCAGTTCGGTGAAGGTCGATGCCGGCTACACCGACTACGAACACAGCGAAATCGAACAAGGCGAGGTGCACACCACCTTCAAGAACAAGGGCTACGAGGCACGTATCGAGGCCCGTCACCAACCGCTCGGCCCGCTTGAAGGGGTGATCGGTGCGCAGGTCAGCCGCAACGAGTTCTCGGCGCTGGGTGAAGAAGCCTTCGTGCCGCACACCGATACCGACAGCCTGGCGTTGTTCATGCTCGAGCAATGGCAGGCCACCGAGCGCCTCAACCTCAGCCTCGGCGCGCGCCTTGACCATACTCGCGTCGACCCGGACGCCAAGGGCAACGAGAATTTCGTCGACGCGGACAGCGCCAGCAGCTTCAACGCCTTCAGCCTGTCGTCAGGCGCGGTGTACCAGCTCGACCCGGTCTGGGCACTGGCCGCCAACCTTGGCTACACCGAACGCGCCCCGACGTTCTACGAGCTGTATGCCAATGGCGCCCACGTCGCCACCGGCGCCTATGAGGTCGGTGATGCCAGCCTGAACAAGGAGAAGGCGATCTCCGCCGACCTTGCCCTGCGCTTCGACAACGGCACCCACAAGGGCAGTGTCGGGGTGTTCTACAGCCATTTTCGCAACTACATCGGCTTGATCGGCACGGGCAATGTGCGTGAAGGGCATGATCACGATCACGGCGAGGACGATCATGACCACGATCACGACGACGGTGGGTTCCCGGAGTATCGGTATCAGGGCGTGCGGGCGCGCTTCTATGGTATCGAGGCCCAGGACCGCTGGCAGTTGCTCGAGAACCGCTACGGCAGCTTTGCGCTGGAGCTGTCAGGCGATTACACCCGGGCCAAGAACCTCGACAGCGGCGAGCCGTTGCCACGCATTGCACCGCTGCGCCTGAACAGCGGCCTGGTCTGGGAACTGGACCGGTGGCAGGCACGGGTGGATGTGCAGCATGCAACGGCGCAGCACCGCAAACCGGCCAATGAAACCAGCACCGATGGCTACACCACACTGGGGGCCAGCGTCGGTTATCGCTTCGATATCGGGCAGAGCCAGTGGCTGGCGTTCGTGCGCGGTGAGAACCTGACAGATCAGACGGTGCGTTACGCCAGCTCGATTCTGCGGGATATCGCGCCGGCGCCGGGGCGCAGTGTGGAGGTGGGTTTGCGTACAACCTTCTGATTGCATGGAGGCCTTCGCGGGGCAAGCCCGCTCCCACAGGATCTTCGCCGCACTTTACCTGTGGGAGCCCGGCTTGCCGGCGATGGGCTGCAAAGCAGCCCCCAAATCATTACTGTTACCAAACCAGCAACAATCAACTGCGACAATTTGTCTTTTTTTCTTACAACTTCCCCTATATCCTCCCCGCCGCAAGCTGAATCGCTTCACTTCCTGATCTGTCGCCATATCCATCGAAGAGCCCGCTCATCGGTGCGCTTGCCATTTTTTAAATAATCAAAAGATAGCGCTATCTCATGCCTGACAACCGCTACATCGGCCCAGTTTTTCTCGCCCTCGCCGCCAGCCTGTCGCCCAGCGTCAGCGCCAGCGAAATGTTCGCCAGCGACTCCCCGTGGATGCTTGGGGACTGGGGCGGCACGCGCAGCGAGCTGCTCGAACAAGGCTACGACTTCACCCTTGGCTACACCGGCGAGATGGGCAGCAACCTGCACGGCGGCTACGACCACGACCGCACCGCGCGCTACAGCGACCAGTTCACGTTCGGTAGCCACCTGGACCTGGAGAAGATCCTCGGCTGGCAAGACACTGAACTGCAGCTGACCATCACCGAACGCCACGGCGACAACATCAGCAACGACCGCATCAACGACCCGCGGGTCGGCGGCTTCACCTCGGCCCAGGAAGTCTGGGGCCGTGGCGAAACCTGGCGGCTGACGCAGATGTGGATCAAGCAGAAGTACTTCGATGGCGCACTGGACGTCAAATTCGGCCGCTTCGGCGAAGGCGAAGACTTCAACAGCTTCCCCTGCGACTTCCAGAACCTGGCCTTCTGCGGCTCGCAGGTGGGCAACTGGGTGGGTGGCATCTGGTACAACTGGCCGGTCAGCCAGTGGGCCCTGCGCGTGCGCTACAACCTGAACGAAGCGCTCTACGCCCAGGTCGGAGTGTTCGAGCAGAACCCTTCCAACCTCGAATCCGGCAACGGCTTCAAGCTCAGCGGCAGCGGCACCCAAGGCGCCGTGATGCCGGTCGAACTGGTCTGGAGCCCACGGCTGAATGGCCTGAAAGGGGAATATCGCGCCGGGTACTACTACAGTAATGCCAAGGCACAGGATGTTCTAAAGGACAGCAACGGCCAGCCGGCCGCCATCAGTGGCGCCGCCTACCGCAGCAGTTCGAGCAAGCACGGCCTGTGGATCGGTGCCCAGCAGCAAGTCACTTCGCTGGCCTCCGACCAGTCGCGCGGCCTGAGCCTGTTCGCCAACGCCACGGTGCACGACAAGAAGACCAATGCCATCGACAACTATGTGCAGGCAGGACTGGTATACAAGGGCCCCTTCGACGCCCGCGCCAAGGACGACATCGGTTTCGCCCTCGCCCGCGTGCACGTCAACCCTGCCTACCGCAAGAACGCCCGCCTGGCCAACCAGGCTGCCGGCGTCTACGACTATGACAACCCAGGTTTCCTGCCTGTGCAGGACACCGAATACAGCGCTGAACTCTATTACGGCATTCACCTGGCCGACTGGCTCACGGTGCGTCCGAACCTGCAATACATCCGCCACCCGGGCGGGGTGTCGCAGATTGACGACGCCCTGATCGGCGGCCTGAAGATCCAAAGCACTTTCTGACAACCTTTCACCTAACGGAGAACATACGATGAGCACTGACGGTGCCAAGAATGGAAGCCGCTGGCTACCGCGCCTGATGGGCGTGCTGCTGTTGCTGATGGGCCTGGCCCTGCTGGCGGGCGGCATCAAGCTGAGCCAGCTGGGCGGGTCGCTGTATTACCTGGTCGCCGGTATCGGCTTTGCCCTGTCGGGCGTCCTGCTGCTGGCCCAGCGCCGCCTGGGCCTGGGCCTGTACGGCCTGGTGCTGCTGGGCAGCACGGTATGGGCATTGCTGGAAGTCGGCCTGGACTGGTGGCAGCTGGTGCCGCGCCTGGCCATCTGGTTCGCCATCGGCGTGGTGCTGCTGCTGCCATGGGCACGCCGCCCGCTGATTGGCCCGGCCAACAAGGCCAACGTCGCCGTGCTCAGCGTCGCGGTGCTGGCCTCCGGCGCCTGCGCGCTGGGCAGCCAGTTCACCCACCCGGGCGAAGTGTTCGGCGAGCTGGGCCGCGACAACAGCGAAATGGGCAGCGCCGCGCCGGCCATGCCTGACGGCGACTGGCAGGCCTATGGCCGCACCGAGCATGGCGACCGCTATTCGCCGCTGCGCCAGATCACCGCACAGAATGCCTACCGCCTGGAAGAAGCCTGGCGCATCCGCACCGGTGACCTGCCTACCGACAACGACCCGGTCGAGCTGACCAACGAGAACACGCCGCTCAAAGCCAACGGCATGCTCTACGCCTGCACCGCCCACAGCAAGGTGCTGGCCCTGGACCCGGACACCGGTGCCGAGATCTGGCGCTACGACCCGCAGATCAAGACCCCGGTCGGCACCTTCAAGGGCTTCGCCCACATGACCTGCCGTGGCGTCTCGTACTATGACGAGAACAGCTACGTCAGCCGCGATGGCAGCCCCGCGCCGAAAGTCTCGGACGCTGGCCAGGCCGTCGCCCAGGCCTGCCCACGCCGCCTCTACCTGCCCACCGCCGATGCCCGCCTGATCGCCATCAACGCCGACAACGGCAAGGTCTGCGAAGGCTTCGCCAACCAGGGCGCGATCGACCTGACCACCGGTATCGGCCCGTTCACCGCCGGCGGCTACTACTCCACCTCGCCGGTGGCAGTGACCCGCAGCCTGGTGATCATCGGTGGCCACGTCACCGACAACGAGTCGACCAACGAGCCATCCGGTGTGATCCGTGCCTATGACGTGCACGATGGCCGCCTGGTCTGGAACTGGGACAGCAACAACCCGGACGACACCAAGCCACTGGCCCCGGGCAAGACCTACAGCCGCAACTCGGCCAACATGTGGTCGCTGGCCAGCGTCGATGAAGACCTGGGCATGGTCTACCTGCCGCTGGGCAACCAGACCCCCGACCAGTACGGCGCCAACCGCACCCCAGGCGCCGAGAAATACAGCGCCGGCGTGGTCGCCCTGGACCTGGCCACCGGCAAGGCGCGCTGGAACTACCAGTTCACTCACCACGACCTGTGGGACATGGACGTTGGCAGCCAGCCGACCCTGGTGCACCTGAAGACCAAGGACGACGTGAAACCCGCGATCATCGTGCCGACCAAGCAGGGCAGCCTGTACGTGCTCGACCGCCGCGACGGTACGCCGATCGTGCCGGTTCGCGAGATCCCGGTACCGCAGGGCGCTGTCAAAGGCGACCACACCGCGCCCACCCAGGCCCGCTCCGATCTCAACCTGCTCGGCCCGGACCTGACCGAACAGGCCATGTGGGGCGCCACGCCGTTCGACCAGATGCTGTGCCGTATCCAGTTCCGCGAACTGCGCTACGAAGGCCAGTACACCCCGCCGTCCGAGCAGGGCTCGCTGATCTACCCGGGCAACGTTGGCGTGTTCAACTGGGGCGGCGTCTCGGTCGACCCGGTGCGCCAACTGTTGTTCACCTCGCCCAACTACATGGCCTTCGTGTCGAAAATGGTCCCGCGTGAGCAGGTTGCCGCCGGCAGCAAGCGCGAAAGCGAGACCAGCGGCGTGCAGCCGAACACCGGCGCACCTTACGCGGTGATCATGCACCCGTTCATGTCGCCGCTGGGCGTACCGTGCCAGGCGCCGGCCTGGGGCTATGTGGCGGCCATCGACCTGTTCACCAACAAGGTGGTGTGGAAGCGCAAGAACGGCACTACCCGCGACAGCACCCCGGTACCGATCGGCATGCCGGTGGGTGTGCCTAGCATGGGCGGCTCGATCGTCACCGCCGGTGGCGTTGGCTTCCTCAGCGGCACCCTCGACCAGTACCTGCGCGCCTATGACGTGAACAACGGCAAGGAGCTGTGGAAAGCCCGCCTGCCAGCGGGTGGCCAGGCCACGCCGATGACCTACACCGGCAAGGACGGCAAGCAGTATGTGCTGATCGTCGCCGGCGGCCACGGCTCGCTGGGCACCAAGATGGGCGATTACATCATCGCTTACAAACTCGCTGAGTAACCCTCAACTGCGGCGGTGACCTTACCGCCGCATTCGCCGGCAAGCCGGCTCCCACAGGTACGGCGCTGTATTCAAGCGCTGCGCCGTACTTGTGGGAGCCGGCTTGCCGGCGATGAGGCCGGCGCAGGCCCGCGAAGATGAAACCCCTCCCCTCCTCCCTTCGTCTACCATTGAAACCCATCCCCCCGCGCCCCATCTAAGCACCATAGTCATTCACGCAGGTGCACCATGAGCGACCAGCAGGATTTCCCGGAACAACCTGACGAACACAGCGAAATCGAACACCTCGATGCCCAGGCCGAAACCGGCCATGGCCACGCCCTCGCCCTGCCCGGCCAACGTTTGCCGGACAAGGTGCATGTGATCCCGATCCACAACCGCCCGTTCTTCCCGGCCCAAGTGCTGCCGGTTATCGTCAACGAAGAACCCTGGGCCGAAACCCTCGACCTGGTTGCCAAGTCACAGGACCACTGCCTGGCCCTGTTCTTCATGGACACCCCGCCAGAAGACCACCGCCATTTCGACACTTCGGCTTTGCCGGAGTACGGCACCCTGGTCAAAGTGCACCATGCCAGCCGTGAAAACGGCAAACTGCAGTTCGTCGCCCAGGGCCTCACCCGGGTGCGCATCCGCACCTGGCTCAAGCACCATCGCCCGCCCTACCTGGTCGAGGTCGAATACCCGCGCCAGCCAAGCGAGCCGACCGACGAGGTCAAGGCCTACGGCATGGCCCTGATCAATGCGATCAAGGAACTGCTGCCGCTCAACCCGCTGTACAGCGAAGAGTTGAAGAACTACCTCAACCGCTTCAGCCCCAATGACCCGTCGCCGCTCACCGACTTTGCCGCAGCGCTCACCTCGGCCACCGGCAACCAGCTGCAGGAAGTGCTCGACTGCGTGCCCATGCTCAAGCGCATGGAGAAGGTCTTGCCGATGCTGCGCAAGGAAGTCGAGGTCGCACGCCTGCAGAACGAGATCTCCGCAGAGGTCAACCGGCAGATCGGCGAGCACCAGCGTGAGTTCTTCCTCAAGGAACAGCTCAAGGTCATCCAGCAGGAGCTGGGCCTGACCAAGGACGACCGCAGCGCCGACCTGGAGCAGTTCGAGCAGCGCCTGCAAGGCAAGACGCTGCCGGAGCAGGCCAGGAAGCGTATCGACGAAGAAATGGCCAAGCTGGCCATCCTGGAAACCGGCTCCCCCGAATACGCCGTCACCCGCAACTACCTGGAGTGGGCCAGCGCCCTGCCCTGGGGCGTGTATGGCAAGGACAAACTTGACCTCAAGCATGCGCGCAAGGTGCTCGACCAGCACCACGCCGGCCTGGATGACATCAAGGAACGTATTCTCGAGTTTCTTGCCGTTGGCGCCTGGAAGGGCGAGATCAGCGGCTCGATCGTGCTGCTGGTGGGCCCGCCCGGCGTGGGCAAGACCAGCATCGGCAAGTCTATCGCCGAATCGCTCGGCCGCCCGTTCTATCGCTTCAGCGTCGGTGGCATGCGCGATGAAGCCGAGATCAAGGGCCACCGCCGCACCTACATCGGCGCCCAGCCGGGCAAGCTGGTGCAGGCGCTGAAGGACGTCGAGGTGATGAACCCGGTGATCATGCTCGACGAGATCGACAAGATGGGCCAGAGCTACCAGGGCGACCCAGCCTCGGCCCTGCTGGAAACCCTCGACCCCGAGCAGAACGTCGATTTCCTCGACCACTACCTGGACCTGCGCCTGGACCTGTCCAAGGTGCTGTTCGTGTGCACCGCCAACACTCTGGACTCGATCCCCGGCCCGCTGCTCGACCGCATGGAAGTGATCCGCCTGTCTGGCTACATCACTGAAGAAAAGCTGGCCATCGCCAAGCGCCACCTATGGCCCAAGCAGCTGGCAAAGGCCGGCGTGTCGAAAAACAGCCTGAGCATCAGCGACAGTGCCCTGCGCCTGGTGATCGAGGGTTACGCCCGCGAAGCCGGCGTGCGCCAGCTGGAAAAACAGCTCGGCAAGCTCGTGCGCAAGGCTGTGGTCAGGCTGCTGGAAGACCCGGATGCCAAGCTCAAGATCGGCACCAAGGACCTGGAGGCCGCGCTCGGCATGCCAGTGTTCCGCAGTGAGCAGGTGCTGGCTGGCAAAGGCGTGATTACCGGCCTTGCCTGGACCAGCATGGGTGGCGCGACCCTGCCGATCGAGGCAACCCGCATCCATACGCTGAACCGCGGCTTCAAACTCACCGGCAAGCTGGGTGACGTGATGAAGGAATCTGCCGAAATCGCCTACAGCTATGTCAGCTCCAACCTCAAGCAGTTTGGCGGTGACCCGAGCTTCTTCAACGAGGCGTTCATTCACCTGCATGTACCTGAAGGCGCTACCCCCAAGGATGGCCCGAGTGCGGGTATCACCATGGCCAGCGCACTGCTGTCGCTGGCCCGCGACCAGGCGCCGAAAAAAGGCGTAGCGATGACCGGCGAGTTGACCCTCACCGGCCAGGTGCTGCCGATTGGCGGCGTGCGCGAGAAGGTGATCGCGGCGCGGCGTCAGAAAATCTTCGAGCTGATCCTGCCGGAGCCAAACCGTGGTGACTTCGAAGAATTGCCGGAGTACCTGCGTGAAGGCCTGACCGTCCACTTCGCCAAGCGCTTTGCCGACGTGGCGAAAATATTGTTCTAACCTGCACTGGCCTTATCGCCGGCAAGCCGGCACCCACAGGTACAGCGCTGCCCTTGAGCGTGGCGCGGTACCTGTGGGAGCCGGCTTGCCGGCGATGAGGCCAGAAGTGCCAGCACAAAACCGCACCTGCTTCGGTTATCCTCAGGCCATCGACAGCCTTCGGAGCCACCATGACTACTGCTCGTCTGCTCGTTCCCCTGAGCCTTGCCCTGCTGACCGCCTGCGCCCATCCACCCAGGCAGCCGGTAGAACTCGATGCCGAAAGCGAATGCCCACAGCGCCTGCAGGTAGGCCAGAGCCTGACGCTGACCCTGCCCAGCAACCCCACAACCGGCTACCGCTGGCTGGTGCAGAACCCGGCCTCGAACGTTTTGCGCAGCCTTGGCCCCGAGGTGTACAGCGCCCCTGAGGACGCAGGGATCGTCGGCAGCGCGGGTATCTCCACCTGGCGCTTCGAAGCCCGTGCCGCCGGTGAGGGTCACCTGGTGCTGGTCTACCAGCAGCCCTGGGCCCCGGAAGTTCGCCCGGTGCAGACCTTCGATTGCGCCGTGCAGGTCTACTGATCGCACAGCGCTGGTCAGCCAACCATGCATCCTTGTCGCGGTTTGGCTAGAATGCCGGCCCTGCCTCTTGTCAGCCGCCTGGATTCACCGTGAGCAAACAGCCCGACCGCCTTTTCGCCCAGCCTTTGGAGCAAGTCCCCGACTTCGTGTTCAACGAAGACGTGGTGCGCGTGTTCCCGGACATGATCAAGCGCTCGGTGCCCGGTTACCCGACCATCGTCGAGAACCTCGGCGTGCTCGCGGCGCGCTTCGCCCAGCCGAACACCGCCTTGTATGACCTTGGCGCGTCGCTGGGCGCCGTCACCCAATCGTTGCGCCGCCATGTGCGCAGCGAAGGCTGCCGAGTGATTGCCGTGGACAACTCGGCGGCCATGGTCGAACGCTGCCGCCAATACCTCACCGCCCAGGACTCGATGTTCCAGGAGCTGCTGCCGGTGCAGGTGCTGGAAGCGGACATCCTCGCCCTGCCCTTCGAGCCCGCCTCGGTGGTGGCGATGAACTTCACCCTGCAGTTCATCGCCCCCGAGCAACGCCTGGCGCTGCTCGCCGGTATCCGCCAGGCCCTGCTGCCCGGCGGTGCGCTGATCCTCTCGGAGAAACTGCGTTTTGCCGATGACGAGGAGCAGACGCTGCTCAACGACCTGCACCTGGACTTCAAACGGGCCAATGGCTACAGCGAACTGGAAATTGCCCAGAAGCGCAGCGCCATCGAGAACGTGATGAGGCCCGATACCCTGCAAGCCCATACCGAGCGCCTGCGCGCTGCGGGCTTCAGCAAGGTGGTGCCGTGGTTCCAATGCCTTAACTTCGCCTCGCTGATAGCCCTGCCATGATCGATCTGTCCCCCCTCGTCCGCCGCCTGGCGGGCACGCCACTGGCTTGCTGGTCGCAAGGCCTGCAAGCACAACTGCAAGCCAAACTGGAAAAAGGCCACGGCGACCTCGACCGCTGGCGCGGTGCCCTGGATGCCCTGCCGGCCGTAAAGCCAAGCGAAATCGACCTGGTCAACGGCCTGCGCCTGGATTGCGACTGTGACGACGCCACGCGCATGCAGATGCGTGAAGCCCTGATGGGCCTGTCGCCCTGGCGCAAAGGGCCGTTCGACCTGTTCGGCGTGCATGTGGACACCGAGTGGCGCTCGGACTGGAAGTGGTCGCGTGTCGGCCCGCACCTGGACCTCAGGGGCAAACGCGTGCTCGATGTCGGCTGCGGCAACGGCTACTACCAGTGGCGCATGCTCGGTGCCGGCGCCGACATGGTCATCGGCGTCGACCCCAACTGGCTGTTCTTCTGCCAGTTCCAGGCCGTGCAGCAATACCTGCCCGACCTGCCCGCCTGGCACCTGCCGTTTGCACTGGAAGAGTTGCCGGCCAACCTCGAAGGCTTCGACACGGTGTTTTCCATGGGCGTGTTCTACCACCGTCGCTCGCCCATCGAGCACTTGCTGGCGCTGAAGGACTGCCTGGTCAAAGGCGGCGAACTGGTGCTGGAAACCCTGATTATCGAAGGTGACGAGCAGCAGGTGCTGGTGCCCGAAGACCGTTATGCGCAGATGCGCAACGTCTGGTTCCTGCCTTCGGTGCCTGCGCTGGAGCGCTGGTTGCGGCGCGCCGGCTTCAGCGATGTGCGCTGCGTGGATGTCAGCGTGACCAGCGTCGAGGAGCAGCGCAGCACCGAATGGATGCGCTACCAGTCGCTGGGCGATTTCCTCGACCCGAACGACCACAGCAAAACCATCGAAGGCCTCCCGGCCCCGCGCCGCGCCACACTGGTGGCGCGCAAATAAAAAAGGCGCCCATCCGGGCGCCTGAATACACCTGTGCCGAGGAGCAGACGCGGCACAGGTGGTGCCGTACTAGTCCTTCGCTACCTCGCGGGCTTTTTCCTGCGCCTTGCGCTCGCGCTCGGCCACTGCCTGCTGCTTGTCGCCGTGCAGGCGTTGCTGGTCTTCGCGGAAGGCTTGCCAGAACTGGCGGGAGCGTTCGGCGCCGCCTTCGGCGTAGGCGCAGGCGCTGCCCAGGGCGAGGATTGCCAGCAGCAGGTATTTGCTCAGGTGCATCGTGGTTGCCTCGTGATAACCGATCAGATGGGCTCATGCTAGCGAGGCCCAGGTAACGGCAAGGTGAGGCGGGTATTACAGTCCTGCAATGTGCAACAGCCAGATAACACCCGGGTTACAAATCTGTTATCTGCGTCACTCGGCCGTTCTCATGCCGTAACATCCTGCCGCTTGACCCTGATCCTGCTACAGGGTGAAGAATCGCTCCCCTTTCACCACCCTGAGCCCGCCATGCGCCTATTGATCATCGAGGACGAACTGCGTACCGCCGACTACCTGCAGCAAGGCCTGCGCGAAAACGGCTATGTGGTTGACTGCGCCCACACCGGCATCGACGGCCTGCACCTGGCACGTCAACAGCCCTACGACCTGGTCATTCTCGACGTCAACCTGCCCGAACTCGATGGCTGGACCGTGCTGCAGCGCCTGCGCGCCGAATCGGCCACGCGCATCATGATGCTCACCGCCCACGGCCGCCTGGCCGATCGGGTCAAAGGGCTGGACCTGGGTGCCGACGACTACCTGCTCAAGCCGTTCGAGTTTCCCGAACTGCTGGCGCGCATCCGCAGCCTGCTACGCCGTAACGATCAGCAACTGCAGCCCAGCACCCTGCGCGTTGCCGACCTGGAACTCGACCCAGGCCGCCACCGCGCCTACCGCGCCGGGCAACGCATCGACCTGACGGCCAAGGAGTTCGCCCTGCTGCACCTGTTGATGCGCCAGAGCGGTGAGGTGCTGTCGCGTACCCAGATCATTTCGCTGGTGTGGGACATGAATTTCGACTGCGACACCAACGTGGTCGAGGTGTCGATCCGCCGCCTGCGGGCGAAGATCGACGACCCGTTCGAAGACAAGCTGATCCACACCCTGCGCGGCGTTGGCTACGTGCTGGAAGCGCGCGCGTGAAGCAGGCCAGCCTGTCCCTGCGCCTTGGCCTGAGCGTGACCCTGATGGGCGCTGCGCTCGTTCTGCTGCTGGCGTGCCTGGCGGTCTTTGCCCTCGACCATGAACTGGACAGCCGCGCGCGCAAGGACCTGGCCCGCAAGATGCTGCAGGTGGAGCACAACCTGCGGGTCGACCTGCGCAGCGAAGACCTCGGCACTCGCGCTCACCCGCTGCTCGACCTGGTGATGGGCCATGACAACCTCAGCCTCACCGTGCGGGCACTCGATGGCCGCCACCCGCACCTGCTCAGCCTGGGCCCGGCGCTGGAAGCACGGGTGGGCGAGCTGCACGCCGAGGCGCGCTTGAGCTACCACGAATGGCGCGACAGCACCGGCAAGCAGCTGCTGACCGCGACCCGCCTGATGCGCCTGCGCGACGACACGCCGGTGCGGGTGATGATGACACTCGACCGTGCCGACGACAGCGACCTGCTGCAGGCCTACCTGCGCTCTACCCTGCTCGCCCTGCCGCTGCTGCTGGTGCTGATTGGCGCTGGCGCGTGGTGGCTGATGCAGCGTGGCCTCAAGCCGCTGCGCCAGTTCCGGCGAATTGCCGGGCAGGTGTCCGCGCACGATCTGCAGCACCGCCTGCCCGACAAAGGGTTGCCATTGGAGCTCGCCGAGCTGGCCCACGGCATCAACGTGATGCTCGACCGCCTGGTCCAAGGTGTAAGCCAGCTGTCGCAGTTCTCCGATGACCTCGCCCATGAACTGCGTACGCCGTTGAGCAATTTGATGGGCAAGGCCCAGGTAACCCTGGCCCGCGAGCGGGACAGCGAACACTACCGCGAAGTGCTGGAAGACAGCGTCGAGGAACTGACCCGGCTCAACCGCATCATCAACGATATGTTGTTCCTTGCCCAGGTCAGCCAGCCGCAGGCGCGAGTAGCGCTCAAGCCGCTGGCGTTGGCGGACGAGGCTGAACAGGTGATGGAGCTGTTTGCCTTCAGCGCCGAACACAAACGGCTGACGCTGCGGCTGCAGGGTTGGGGCACCGCGCTGTCGGACAGGTTGATGTTCCAGCGAGCGCTGTCAAACCTGTTGAGCAATGCGATTCGGCACAGCCCTGAAGACCATGAAGTAAACCTGGGCATCGAACGCCATGGCGAAGAGGTCTGGCTGTGGGTGGCCAACCAGGGGCTGGGGATTGCCGATGAACATCAACCGCGGCTGTTCGAGCGGTTCTACCGCGCGGGGTCGGGGCGTTCACGGCTGGAGGGCGGGACCGGGCTGGGGCTGGCGATCGTGAAGTCGATCATGCAGCTGCATGGGGGGCGCGTTGAGGTGATCAGCAGTCCCACAGGACCTACCCGGTTTTCGCTGGTGTTTCAAACCGAATAGGTTGTTGTCAGTTCAGGCCTCATCGCCGGCAAGCCCGCCCCCACCGGTACCGCGCCGCGCTCAAGGGGTGGGAGCCGGCTTGCCGGCGATGGGGCCGGTACTGACAACATGAATTCAGCGCGAAGCTGCCACTATCAGTGCCTTCATCTCCGCCACCGCCGCCTTGAAGCCGACGAACAGCGCATGGGCCACCAGCGCATGGCCGATGTTCAGTTCATTGATGCCCTTGATCGCCGCCACTGCCTCCACGTTGTGGTAGTGCAGGCCATGGCCGGCATTGACGATCAGCCCCTGACCAACGCCAAAGGCGACGCCATCGGCAATACGCTTGAGCTCTTCAGCCACGTCGGTGGGGGTTTCAGCGTCGGCATAACGGCCGGTGTGCAGCTCGATGGCAGGTGCACCCACGCGGCGCGAGGCTTCGATCTGCCGCTCGTCCGCATCGATGAACAGCGACACTTCAGCGCCGGTGCGCGCCAGGCGCTCCACCGCAGCCTTGATCCGTGCCTCCTGACCCGCCACGTCCAGGCCACCTTCGGTGGTCAGCTCCTGACGGGTTTCGGGTACCAGGCAGATATGCGCCGGGCGGATCTTTTCGGCGAACAGCATCATCTCTTCAGTGACGCCCATCTCGAAGTTCATGCGCGTTTGCAGCACGTCCTTGAGCACCAGCACGTCGCGCTCCTGGATATGCCGACGGTCTTCGCGCAGGTGCACGGTAATGCCGTCGGCACCCGCTTCCTCGGCGTCCAGCGCCGCTTTGACCGGGTCCGGGTAACGTGTGCCGCGGGCCTGGCGCAAAGTTGCCACGTGGTCGATGTTGACGCCGAGAAGCATGCGGTTGCTGTGAGTCACGAAAGCTCTCCTGAAGATTTAGCCCCACAGCATACGATGTGCTCAGCGCTTGCGAAACAGTTCCCGGCTGACCAGTGGTTTTGGCCCCAGGTGCACGGCCAGTGCCTGGCGCATCAGGCGCTTGGCCGCGAGCAAGGCGCCGGGGGCCTCCCAGTCGGCCTGGGCCAGGGCCAACAGCTCGACGCCGTTGAACAGGCCCGGCTGTAGCAAGTACACGCGTTCCAGGCCGGCATCGACCCGCAGGCGGTACAGGCCTTCGGCTTCTATGGGCGCGTCATTGACGTCATGGTCCAGGGCGAAGGCGTAGCCCAGATCTTCCAGCAGGCGCCATTCGAAAGAGCGCAACAGCGGCTCGAGCGCACGCCCGGCCGCCAGCGCCTGCAGGGTCAGGGCGTAATGCTCGAACAATTCGGGTTGGGGTGCTTCGGCAGGCAGCAGGCGCATCAACAATTCGTTCAGGTACAGCCCGCTGAACAGCGCATCACCATGCAACCAGGCGGCAATACCGACGCTGTCCAGGCGCCCGACGTTCTTCAGCTCGCCACGCCCGCGCAGTTCCACTTCCAGCGGCACGAACGGCCGCACCAGGCTGCCACCCTTGCCCCGTGCACGGCGCAACACCGCGCGCAGGCGGCCCTGCGGCGTGAAGAAGTCCACCAGTGCGCTGGTCTCCTTGTAGGCACGGCTGTGCAGCACGTAGGCCGGCTGGCCGACAGGTCGTTCCATGGGATTGGCCTGAAAGCAGAAGCCCGGATAAATCCGGGCCACTGATGGGGGTTACAGGTCGCCGTAGCCCAGCGAACGCAGGGCGCGCTCGTCGTCGGACCAACCGCCTTTGACCTTGACCCAGAGGTTGAGCATGACCTTGGCGTCGAACAGGGTTTCCATGTCCTTGCGCGCGTCGGAACCGATGCGTTTGATGCGCTCGCCCTTGTCGCCAATGATGATCTTCTTCTGCCCGTCACGCTCCACCAGGATCAGAGCGTGGATGTGCAGCACATGGCCCTGCTGCTTGAACTCTTCGATCTCCACGGTAATCTGGTACGGAAGCTCCGCACCCAGCTGACGCATGATCTTCTCGCGCACCAGCTCGGCGGCCAGGAAGCGGCTGCTGCGGTCGGTGATCTGGTCTTCCGGGAAGAAGTGGTCGTTTTCCGGCAGGTGCTTGGCGATCAGGCCTTCGAGCGATTCGAGGTTGTGACCCTGCTGCGCGGAGATCGGCACGACCTCGGCATTCGGCAGTTGCTCCTGCAGCCACTGAAGATGCGGGATGAGGTCGGCCTTTTCGTCCATGCGGTCGGTCTTGTTGACCGCAATGATCAGCGGGCCGGTCACGTACTGGACGCGTTCGAGCACCAGCTGGTCTTCGTCGGTCCAGCGCGTACGGTCAACCACGAAAATCACCACGTCGACGTCTTTCAACGCGGCCGAGGCATTGCGGTTCATGTAGCGGTTCAAGGCCTTGTCGTTGGCCTTGTGCATGCCTGGGGTATCGACGTAGATCGCCTGCACATCACCCTCGGTCTTGATGCCGAGCATGTTGTGACGGGTGGTCTGCGGCTTGCGCGAGGTGATCGCCAGCTTCTGCCCGAGGATGTGGTTGAGCAAGGTCGATTTGCCCACGTTGGGGCGGCCGACGATGGCCACGTAGCCGCAGCGGGTCGGATTGTTCTCAGTCATTGCCATTCTCCACGCCCAGGGCGATCAATGCAGCGGCGGCGGCGACTTGCTCGGCAATACGCCGGCTCACGCCCTGGCCACGGCTCTTGTTGTTCAGCAGCACCACTTCGCATTCGACGAAGAAGGTACGGCAGTGCGGTTCGCCCTGGATGTCCACGACCTCGTAACGAGGCAGCTCACAGCTACGCGACTGCAGAAATTCCTGCAGGCGGGTTTTCGGGTCTTTGTTGGTATCGACCAGGGTCAGGCTGTCGAACTCGTCGGTCAACCAGGCCAGCACGCGCTCGCGGGCGGTCTGCATGTCGGCATCCAGGTAGATGGCACCGATCAGGGCTTCGAGGGCATCCGCCAGGATCGACTCGCGACGGAAACCGCCGCTCTTGAGCTCACCGGAGCCCAGACGCAGGTACTCACCCAGGTCGAAGCCCCGGGCCAGGCGGGCCAGGGTCTCGCCCTTGACCAGCCGCGCGCGCAGGCGCGACAGCTGGCCTTCGCGGGCCTGCGGGAAGCGCTCGAACAGCGCCTCGCCGGCGACGAAGTTGAGGATGGCATCGCCAAGAAACTCCAGGCGCTCATTGTTGCGCCCGGCATAGCTGCGATGGGTCAGGGCCAGTACCATCTGGTCCTGGTCTTTGAAGGTGTAACCGAGCTTGCGCTCGAGACGGGCAAGGGAAGCACTCATGCAGCCACCCGTTGGTTGTTCAACGCGTTGTTCAAATCAACTTCCTGAAAGACTGTTTGGCTGTGGCCCGTCGCGGCGAGCAACGAAACTCTCGATCCCTGAGAACACAGCCTATGTCAGAAATGCATTCGGCGCTGTCTGCTGGACAGCGCCGATGGGTATCAATGGATCAGGCCGACCCGCGACAGGTTGGGCAAGTGGCTGAGTTTTGGCTCTGGCCAGCTCATCCAGACCGCGAAGGCCTTGCCGACGATGTTCCGGTCCGGAACCATGCCGTGCAGTTCCTTGGGAATGTTCGGATCATCCCAGTAACGGCTGTCGTTGGAGTTGTCGCGGTTGTCGCCCATCATGAAGTAATGGCCGGCTGGCACGGTCCATTGCTGGTCCGGCGGCATGCGATAACGGGTCATTTCCTTGCGGATCAGGTGTTCGGCCTCGCCCAGTTTTTCCTTGTACAGCTCGGCGCTGCCCAGGGTGCCTGGCTCGGCGCCGACCAGTTGCTCGGCGATCGGCTGACCATTGACGTACAACCGCTTGTCGTTGGTATAGCGGATCTGGTCGCCCGGCAGGCCAACCACACGCTTGATGTAGTTGACGTTAGGGTCGCTTGGGTAGCGGAACACCATCACATCGCCGCGCTGCGGGTCACCGACTTCGATGACTTTCTTGTCGATCACCGGCAGGCGAATGCCGTAGGAGAACTTGTTCACCAGGATGAAATCGCCCACTTCCAGGGTCGGCTTCATCGACCCGGAAGGGATCTGGAACGGCTCGACCAGGAACGAACGCAACACCAGCACGATGAACAGCACCGGGAAAAACGACTTGCCGTACTCGACCAGCAACGGTTCCTTGTTCAGGCGCTCGACCACGGCCATTTCTGGCTGGGTGACGCTACCCTGGTAGTTGGCGATCGCTGCCCGCCGGCGCGGGGCCAGGAACAGCAGATCGATCAAACCCAACAGACCGCAAACGGCTACGGCGATGACGAGCAACAGCGGGAAATTTAGCGACATAGGACCTAGCTATCCAACCTGAGCACGGCGAGGAAGGCTTCTTGTGGAATCTCCACGTTGCCCACCTGTTTCATGCGTTTCTTACCGGCCTTCTGCTTCTCCAGCAGCTTTTTCTTACGGCTGACGTCACCACCGTAGCACTTGGCCAGTACGTTCTTTCTGAGCGCCTTGACGGTTGTCCGCGCAATGATCTGGCCGCCGATGGCTGCCTGGATCGCCACATCGAACATCTGCCGAGGGATCAGCTCCTTCATCTTCTCGGTCAACGCACGGCCTTTGTAGGCCGCGTTGTCGCGGTGCACGATCAATGCCAGGGCATCGACCTTGTCGCCGTTGATCAGTACATCCAGCTTGACCAGGTTGGCCGACTGGTAGCGATCGAAATGATAGTCCAGCGAAGCATAGCCGCGGCTGGTGGACTTGAGGCGGTCGAAGAAGTCCAGCACCACCTCGTTCATCGGCATGTCGTAACGCACTTGCACCTGGCTGCCGAGGAACTGCATGTCGCGCTGTACGCCACGTTTCTCGATGCACAGGGTGATGACGTTGCCCAGGTGTTCCTGCGGCACCAGAATGGTCGCGGTGACGATCGGCTCGCGGAAATCGGTGACAGACGAGACATCAGGCAGCTTCGACGGGTTGTCGACGATGATGGTTTCGCCGGTCTTGAGCTCCAGCTCGTAGATCACGCTCGGGGCGGTGGTGATCAGGTCCAGGTCGTATTCGCGCTCCAGGCGCTCCTGGATGATCTCCATGTGCAGCATGCCCAGGAAGCCGCAGCGGAAGCCAAAGCCCAGTGCGTCGGAGCTTTCCGGCATGTACTGCAGCGACGAGTCGTTCAGGGTCAGCTTCTGCAGGGCGTCGCGGAAGTCCTCGAAGTCGTCGGAGCTGACCGGGAACAGGCCGGCATAGACCTGTGGCTGGATCTTCTTGAAGCCTGACAGGACTTCGACCTCGGGGGTCGAGGACAGGGTCAGGGTGTCACCGACCGGTGCACCGTGAATGTCCTTGATGCTGGCGATGATGAAGCCTACTTCACCGGCTTTCAGATCAGCGGTCTGGGTATGCTTGGGCGTGAAGACACCGACGCTGTCGACCAGGTGCACCTTGCCGGTGGACTTGACCAGGATCTTGTCGCCCTTCTTGACGCGGCCCTGGCGCACACGCACCAGCGAGACCACGCCCAGGTAGTTGTCGAACCAGGAATCGATGATCAGCGCTTGCAGCGGTGCGTCGATCTCGCCTTCGGGCGCGGGAATGGTGTGCACCAGGCGCTCGAGCACCTCGTCCACGCCCATGCCGCTCTTGGCGCTGCAGGCCACGGCGTCGGTGGCGTCGATACCGATGATCTTCTCGATCTCGTCCTTGACGCGGTCCGGGTCGGCCTGGGGCAGGTCCATCTTGTTCAGCACCGGCATCACTTCGAGGCCTTGCTCGATGGCGGTGTAGCAGTTGGCGACGGACTGGGCTTCAACGCCCTGGCCGGCATCCACCACCAGCAATGCGCCTTCACAGGCAGCCAGCGAGCGCGAAACCTCATAGGTGAAGTCAACGTGGCCAGGCGTGTCGATGAAGTTCAGCTGGTAGGTCTTGCCGTCCAGTGCCTTGTAGTGAAGCGTGACGCTGTGGGCTTTGATGGTGATCCCGCGCTCGCGCTCCAGGTCCATGGAATCGAGGACCTGCGCTTCCATTTCGCGCGCCGACAGGCCGCCGCACATCTGGATGAAACGGTCGGCCAGCGTCGACTTGCCATGGTCGATGTGGGCGATGATGGAGAAATTGCGGATATGACTCAAATCACTCACGGGTCAACACTCGGAAAAGGCTGCGAGCCGGACGCCCGCCGAAAAATAGCCGGGAATTGTACCTCAACCAGCAGGGATATGGGAGATTCCTCTGACGCACGATACAGGCCGACTCCGGCAAATAATTGTGAACACTCATGAAAAAGGGCAGCCGAAGCTGCCCTTTCCTACCTGCAGACCAGCTTATTCCGCTAGTTTGAAGGTGATGAAGCTCGCTCGCCCCTGGCGTAGCACACGCATGGACACCGAGCGGTTCTTCGGCAGGTCCTTGGCGATTTCGGTGAACTGCTTGGCCGAGGCGATCGCCTGGTTGTTCAAGTGACTGATGACATCACCCGGACGCAGGCCGATCATCGCTGCCGGGCCGTCCTGAACCTCTTTGATGACGACGCCGCCTTTGAGCTCCAGCGATTTCTTCTGCTCGGCGGTCAGGTCAGAGACAGATACACCCAGGCGGTTGCTGCTGCGCTCGGCGCTGCCGTCGGCGCCGGTACCGGTGGCGATATCGGCATCGTCATCCGGCATCGCGCCAATGGTCACATCCAGGTTCTGGCGCTTGCCATTGCGAATGATCTCCAGTTTGGCCTTGGCGCCATCCTTGAGGGTACCGACCAGGTGCGGCAGGTCAGCCGACATGACGATCGGCTGGCCGTTCATGCTCAGGATCACATCACCCACCTGCAGGCCGCTCTTGGCGGCCGGGCCGTCTTCCAGCACCTGCGCCACCAGGGCACCGGCCGGTTTGTCGAGGCCGAAGGATTCCGCGAGGTCCTTGTTGACCTCCTGGATCACCACACCCAGCCAGCCACGGCTGACCTTGCCGTCTTTCTTCAGCTGATCGGAGACATCGATGGCCACGTCGATCGGAATGGCGAACGACAGGCCCATGAAGCCGCCCGAACGGGTAAAGATCTGCGAGTTGATACCCACCACCTCACCATTCATGTTGAACAGCGGGCCGCCAGAGTTACCCGGGTTGATCGCCACGTCGGTCTGGATGAACGGCACATAGGTGTCATTGGGCAGGGTACGCCCCTTGGCACTGACGATACCTTTGGTTACCGAATGGTCGAAGCCGAACGGCGAACCGATGGCCAGCACCCACTCACCCACCTTGAGCTTCTCGGAGTCGCCCAGTTTCACCGTTGGCAGGTTCTTGCCCTCGACCTTCAGCAGCGCCACGTCGGTGCGCGGGTCGGTGCCGACCAGCTTGGCCTGCAATTCGCTGCGGTCTGAAAGGCGGACGATGATTTCATCGGCATCGGCGACCACATGGTTGTTGGTCAGCACATAGCCATCGCTGGAAATGATGAAGCCCGAGCCCAGCGACTGCGCCTCACGCTGGCGATCACCCCGCGGCGAACGCGGCTGCTGCGGTATGTTGCGCTCGAAGAACTCGCGGAACATCGGCGGCAGGCCTTCGAGGTCCGGCATCTGCCCGGCGGCAATGCGGCGGTCCGGCAGCTTCTGCTTGGTACTGATGTTGACCACGGCCGGCGAGGCCTGCTCGACCAGGGTGGTGAAGTCCGGCAGGGCTTCCGCGGCCTGGGCGGTGAGCACCTGACCGAGCATGAGCACGGCGGCGAACATCGATAGGTAGGGTTTCAAGCGTGGTATTGACATACGGCTCCCGTCACAACGAGCGTAGTTAACGTAAGACCCCTGCAGAAGCAGGAAAGGCCAGACTTCAAGAAGCCTGACCTATAGAAAATTTGGAGAGGGATTGCAAATGACAATGCTTTAATTTCATTTCAGCCGCATGCCCGCACGCCTTCGAATGGGCCGAAAAAACGCGCCATCACTGGCGCGCCTGAGCATCCTGGGGCCGCATCGACAGCGCAATGCGCTCTGCAGTACCCAGTGGAATTTCGCCGACCACGGTAACCATCACCTTGCCCTTGGGCGTGTTCAGACGACGCGAAACCGCCGAGGTAGGGCCAAGCTGAGTACGCACATCGGCGCTGGCATCTTCCTTCACCGGCTCGAGGAACACCGAGAAGCGTGCCAGACCGTCGTCGTACATCAGGCTGCTGACGGCGCTGTTACGGGAGGGGTCACGGCGTACCGTGCTGTTGATCAACTCGAAACCTGGCGGCAGCCAGTCCGATCGCCAACCTGCAACGGCTTCGGTCTTGGTACTGGCGACGCGCTCCACCGGCTTGCAGGCAGCACTGGCATGCAACTGCGCATCAGTCGGCAGATTGTCGGTATCGAGGCTGGTCATCTGGAAGCGTTCGAGCAACTGCCCCTTTTCGTTGAGCATCAACGAGCGCAGTGGCAGGCCGGTTTTACGATCCAGATGCAACTCGAACGCATAACGATGCTGGTCACGCGGGCTGAGCGAGACGATCACCGCATCGCGGCCGGCGACGCGCGACTTGCCCTGCACACTCAAGTCGTACCAACTCATCAACTTCAAGGGATCGAGCATGCGCGGCGCAGCGTCAGGCAGGCTGCTCACTCCACTGGCCAGGGCACCGCTGACGCATTGCACCTTGCCATCAACCCGCACGATTTCCTGGGCGGTGCCATCGAGCTGCAGAAGCCGCTCGCTGACCTTGCCGTCCTGAACTCGATGCCAGATATCGTGGGAAGAGAAGCTGCCGTTTCGTTCGTAGACGAAGGAGCCCTGATAACTCTGCTTTTGCTCGGCCTGTGCCAGCTTGTTCAACCACTCGCTCGCCTCGGGCGACGAGTTGGCTGCCAACGCTGGCACCGTCATGCAGCTGCCTATCAGCAGCGACAAGAGAGGTAGCGCGCGCATGATCCTCCTTACTTAGCGGTTTTCCAGGCTGGCGGCGCGGGCATACGGCAGGGCAGTTTCAGTGCCCTTGAGCGCGGATTCCTGCGCATGCTGACGCAGATAGCCTGGCAGACGCTGGTCCCAGCCGGCCTGGTTCTGCAGCACGCCGTTGGCCATTGGCCCGGTCGGTTGCTCACTGCTTTCACTATAGCCTGCCAAAACAGCCGGGCCCTGAGTTTGTGGCATGCTCAGGCCTTGCTGGACAGGTTGCTGCGAAGCCAGTTCGGCACCGGTGATTTCGTCCTGGTTGTACATCCGTACGCCAGCCAGCACCGCAACGGTGACCGAGGCGGCAACGGCCAGGCGGCCAAGGCTGCGCCATGGGCCTTTGTTGACTTTGGCCGGCACGGCCTCGTCAGCCAGCGCTGCAGACACCGCCGAGGCGATATCCAGTTGGGGCAGCAGCAGCTCCTTGTGCATCGCTGCGCGGGCTACCTGGTAACGCGACCAGGTGGCACGGGTTTCGGCATCATCGACGGCGTTCAACACCCGTCGTAATTCCAGTTCGTCCGCTTCGTTATCCATTACCGCGGACAGCGATTCCTGCAAAGCTTCACGACTCATGGCGGTTCCTCTCTTGGCTGTCGCCGCTGTCTCAGGTTTCCTGCAACAACGGCTGCAGGGCTTTATCTATGGCCTCCCGAGCGCGGAAGATTCGAGAGCGCACGGTACCCACCGGACATTGCATGACACTGGCAATGTCTTCGTAACTCAACCCATCGAACTCACGCAGGGTCAGGGCCGTGCGCAGATCTTCGGGCAGTTGCTGGATGGTGCGATGGACAGTGCCTTCGATTTCATCCCGCAACAGGGAGCGTTCTGGGGACTCGAGATCCTTGAGACCATGATCGCCGTCGTAAAACTCCGCATCCTCGGAGCTCACATCACTGTCTGGCGGCCGTCTTCCACGGGACACCAGGTAGTTCTTCGCCGTGTTGATGGCGATGCGGTACAGCCAGGTATAAAACGCACTGTCTCCGCGGAAATTGCCAAGCGCACGGTAGGCCTTGATAAAGGCTTCCTGCGCCACATCCTGGGCCTCGTGGGTATCGTGAACGAACCGCACGATCAACCCGAGAATCTTGTGCTGATACTTCAGCACCAACAGATCGAACGCTCGCCTGTCGCCGCGCTGCACGCGCTCGACAAGCTGCTGATCCTCTTCCTGGGTTAGCATGAACACTCCTCAGTGAACTCGAAGGAGCGTTGCAAAAGCCATCGTTCAGGCTTGCAAACATAGACTCGGGCTTTTCGCAAAAGTTCTCTCCTCCAAGCAAGTTTCCTGCGGCCCTTGGTCTGGCTCGCACGGAAGACGCGGCGCGGGCACGGCCGGCTGCGTCGATAATCAGGTTTCGGATACGCAGGTGTCAGCCCGGATAGAGCCGCCGCCACGCGTCGCCGCGCGAATTGCTGGCGCACGGGCAGCCTTCATAGGATTTCCAGCCATGTAGGAAAGTTCCCACGAAGATCGCCGTAACGTCGCAGGTGGCATGGAAATTGGCCACCGCAGGCTGCTATAAAGGCTGCCCGGCCACCTTTCACGATAGTTTCACAATGCCATCTGCGCGTGACTATTGTGCCGTGCCCTTTCCAAAGATTACTAGTGTCCCGACATGAGCCAACAATTCCAACATGATGTCCTGGTGATCGGCAGCGGCGCTGCCGGTCTCAGCTTGGCACTTAACCTTCCCAGCCACCTGCGCATTGCCGTGCTGAGCAAGGGCGACCTGGCCAACGGTTCGACGTTCTGGGCCCAGGGCGGTGTCGCCGCAGTACTGGACGACACCGATACCGTGCAGTCCCATGTCGAGGACACGCTCAACGCTGGCGGCGGCCTGTGCCACGAAGATGCGGTGCGTTTCACCGTGGAGCACAGCCGTGAAGCCATCCAGTGGCTTATCGAACAAGGCGTGCCCTTTACCCGCGACGATCGGCACAGTGTCGACGACGGCGGTTTCGAATTTCACCTGACCCGCGAAGGCGGGCATAGCCACCGGCGCATCATCCACGCCGCCGATGCCACGGGCGCCGCCATTTTCACCACGTTGCTGGAACAGGCCCGCAAGCGCGCGAACATCGAGCTGCTCGAGCAGCTTGTAGCGGTCGACCTGATCACCGAGCGCCGCCTGGGCCTGCCCGGCGATCGCTGCCTGGGTGCTTATGTGCTGAACCGCAACAGCGGTGAGGTGGACACCTTTGGTGCGCGCTTTACCGTGCTGGCCACCGGCGGCGCGGCCAAGGTCTACCTGTACACCAGCAACCCCGACGGTGCCTGCGGTGATGGAATCGCCATGGCCTGGCGCGCCGGCTGCCGGGTAGCCAACCTTGAGTTCAACCAGTTCCACCCGACCTGCCTGTACCACCCGCAGGCCAAGAGCTTCCTGGTCACCGAGGCCTTGCGCGGCGAAGGCGCCCTGCTGCGCCTGCCCAACGGTGAGCGCTTCATGCCGCGTTTCGACCCGCGCGAAGAACTGGCCCCGCGCGATATCGTCGCGCGCGCCATCGACCACGAAATGAAGCGCCTGGGTGTGGACTGCGTGTACCTGGACATCACCCACAAACCGGCTGACTTCATCAAGAGCCACTTCCCGACCGTCTACGAACGCTGCCTGACGTACGGTATCGACATTACCCGTCAGCCGATCCCGGTGGTGCCGGCTGCCCACTACACCTGTGGCGGGGTGGTGGTCGACGATCGTGGGCACACTGACGTGCCAGGCCTGTATGCCATCGGCGAGACCAGCTTCACCGGCCTGCACGGCGCCAACCGCATGGCCAGCAACTCGCTGCTCGAGTGCTTCGTCTATGGCCGCGCCGCTGCTGCGGACATCCAGGCGCACCTGGACCAGGTCGCGATGCCCAAGGCTCTGCCCTGCTGGGACGCCAGCCAGGTCACCGACTCGGATGAGGACGTGATCATTGCGCACAACTGGGATGAGTTGCGCCGGTTCATGTGGGACTACGTGGGGATCGTGCGCACCAGCAAGCGCCTGCAACGTGCCGAGCACCGCGTTCGCCTGCTGCTCGACGAGATCGACGAGTTCTACAGCAACTACAAGGTCAGCCGCGATCTGATCGAGCTGCGCAACCTGGCCCAGGTGGCGGAACTGATGATTCGCTCGGCAATGCAGCGCAAGGAAAGCCGCGGCTTGCATTACACCCTGGATTACCCGTCGATGCTGCCCGAGGCCAAGGACACCATTCTGAGCCCGACCTGAAGGTCGGCGTCGCCTTTTCGCGGGCAAGCCCGTTCGCAAAGTACCCGCGAAGAAGCCGACACTGAATATCGCTAATACCCAGCAACCTCAGCCCACCGGCGCCGGCTAAACTTCAGCCTTACCCGCAAGCGCCGGTGCTGTTCGCCCTCCAGGGCATCGCGAACAATGCATTGGCTTTCACCAAACCAGTGCCCCGGCCGCACGAACCGCAACACCACCAACCCCGGCAGCGCCACGCTGTCCCGACACAAACGCACGGCCTGCCAGCCCTCGGCACGGCAGAACAGCCGCCAGCCAAGCGCATCACGCCTCAGGCCGGTGACGGCGCGAGCATGGTTCAGCAGGATACGTCGAGGGATGGCCCAGCAAGCATGGGCGAGGCAAAGGGCTACAGCAGGAAGGCAAAGCCACCAGGGTGTCGTACTCAGCCACAAGGCAGACTGTGCCAGCCCCTGGCAGATCAGGTAGGCCGTCAGCAACAGGCGTGAGCCTTGCCAACGGCACTCGAAACACTCACTTGGGCTGGACACGGTCCAGGATGATGCGGACCATGCGCTGCAGCTCCGGGTCTTCGGACTCGGTGCGCTCCATGAACCAGCCGAACATGTCCTGATCTTCACAGCTCAACAGGCGCACATAGAGTTCGCGGTCGGCATCGCTCAGGGTCGCATAGACCTCCTGGGTGAAAGGCACCAGCAGTACGTCGAGTTCCAACATGCCACGGCGGCTGTGCCAGAAAAGCCGGTTGAGTTCAGTTTGTTCGACCATGGGGCCCTCCTCAAATGGGCCGCCAGTATACAGCCCGGCGCACGAAGCGGCACGAGGCGTTGGTCTAGTCACCTACCTATTTTGTTACTGGCGTTCTATGATGGCCGCCAGTCTTTAGCCACCGCGATCCCCCATGGCCGATTCCGCTTTCTTCAGCCCCTTGTCCCACGAGGGCATCCTCGCCGTCCGCGGCTCCGACGCCGGCAAGTTCCTGCAGGGCCAGCTGACCTGCAACATCAACTACCTCAGCCTGGAGCACGCCAGCCTTGGCGCCCGCTGCATGGTCAAAGGGCGCATGCAGTCGAGCTTCCGTATCCTGCCCGAAGGCAACGGCTACCTGCTGGCCATGGCCAGCGAACTGCTCGAGGCGCAACTGGCCGACCTGAAGAAGTACGCCGTGTTCTCCAAGGCCACGCTCAGCGACGAAAGTGCCGCCTGGGCGCGGTTCGGCCTGCAGGGCGGTGACGCCGCGCTGCAGGCGCTGGGTTTGAGCGTGCCGACCGGCGCAGGCGCCACCGTGCGCCATGAAGGCCTGATCGCCATTGCCGTGTCCGAAGGCCGGGCCGAGCTCTGGGTGCCCGCAGACGCTGCTGCCAGCGTGCGCGAAAAACTCAGTGCGGTATTGCCCGAAGGCAGCCTCAACGACTGGCTGCTGGGCCAGATCCGCGCAGGGATTGGCCAGGTCATGGGCCCGACCCGCGAGCTGTTCATCCCGCAGATGATCAACCTGCAGGCCGTCGATGGCGTGAGTTTCAAGAAAGGTTGCTACACCGGCCAGGAAATCGTCGCCCGCATGCAGTACCTGGGCAAGCTCAAGCGCCGTCAGTACCGCCTGCTGCTCGACCAACGGGACATCCCTGCGCCGGGCGCCGAAATCTTCTCGCCTACCCACGGCTCGTCCGTGGGTGAAGTGGTGCTTGCGGCCAGCACTGGCCAGGGCTGCGAACTGCTTGCGGTGCTGACTGCCGAGGCAGTGGCGGACAACAACCTGCACCTGGGCAGCCTTGAAGGCCCACGCCTGCACGTGTCGAGCCTGCCTTACGAACTGGACCGCGACCGGGAAATCCAGCGCTGACCAGCCCGCCACCCCTGCGGTAGAGAAGTACATGAACAAGCTGGCCGAGATGGTCCAAGCACAGTTGCTCGCGGCCATCGCCAACGATGACCTGGTCTTGCCGACCCTCCCGGAAGTGGCCTTGAGCATCCGCGAGGCGGCGGAGGACACCGAGATCAGCGTTGCCGCGCTGAGCAAGGTGATCGGGCGCGATGCCGCGCTCTCGGCACGCCTGATCAAGGTGGTCAACAGCCCGCTGTTGCGCGCGGCGGTCGAGGTCACCGACCTGCACACCGCCATCACGCGGTTGGGCATCAACTACAGCTGCAACCTGGCGATCGGCCTGGTGATCGAGCAGATCTTCCATGCCCGCTCGTCTGCGGTAGAGCAGAAGCTCAGGGATATCTGGGCCAACAGCCTCGAAGTAGCGGGCATCAGCTACGAACTCTGCCGTCGTTTCACCCAGCTGAAACCTGACCAGGCGACCCTTGGCGGCCTGGTCCATCAGATTGGCGCGCTGCCGGTGCTGATCTATGCCGAAGAGCACAACGAATTGCTCTCCGACCCGGTCTGCCTGCACTACGTGATCGAGCAGATCCAACCGGTGCTGGGCGACAAGATCCTGTCCTCATGGGAATTCCCCGAGCAGTTGGTGCAACTGCCTAGCCAGGTGCAGGACCTGGACCGGCAAACCGACAAGGTCGACTACATCGACGTGGTGCAGATTGCCCGGTGCATCAGCCAACGCGGGCGTAGCCGGCCGCTGGCGGCGCTGCCGGCCTACCGGCACCTGGGGTTGCCCTTTGGCACCGAGCTGGAAATGGGCGAGCTGCTGGAAGCGCGGAGCCTGTTGCGCTGACCTGGGCTGCCTGGGCCGGCCTTTTCGCGGGGCAAGCCCGCTCCCACAAGGTGGACTGCATCAGCGAAGGGGCGGTACTTGCCCCCATCAATCCGCGATAAAGCTCACCCGCACCTTCAACCCGCCGTTCTCGCCATCGTGCAGGCTGATCTGTGCCAGATGGGCGCGGCAAATCTCCCCGACGATTGTCAGGCCCAACCCGCTCCCCTGGGCACTGCGCCGGTAGAAGCGCTCGAACACCCGTTCGCGCTCATCCTCGGGGATGCCGGGCCCATCGTCCTCGACCTCCAGCACCGCCGGCGCCATCACCCGCAAGATCACGTTACCGCCCGCAGGCGTGTGGGCCAAGGCATTGTCCACCAGGTTGCTCAGCAGTTCGTTCAACAACGTGGGTTCGCCCTTGAGCCACACCGGTGCCTCGGCCTCCAGCGCGAGCGCCACGCCGCGCTTGTGCGCGAGCGGCGCCATGGCCATGCCCAGCTCACGGGCCAGCTGGCTGAGGTCCAGGCGCTGGGCGCCCCCTTCGGCAATCGCCCGTGCGCCATTCAGAGAGTAATAAGACCCAAATTAACGGCCATAATGGCCGCTACGCGGCGGGAGGTCACACCGAACTTCCGCCGAATATTTCCCATATGGAAGTTCACATTGGCTTCCGAGCAGTTGCAGATAACCGATATCTCCCAACTGGTCTTGCCGATGGCGCACCACTGCAACACTTCCTTCTCCCGGCTGGTCAGAACCACCGGTTTGCTGACCGGATGTTCGAAGGCCAGTCCGGCACCGCTCTGCAGTGCGTAGTCCTTGAGCATCCACAGGGTCGGCAGGACCGACTCTATGAAACGGTTGGCCTCGGCCCGGTTTTCCGCTTCCACGCTGAGGCTCAGCGCGCCGAGTTCGCCGCGAGCACCATGCAGCGGCATGGTCAGCCCATACACCAGGCCGGCGGCCGAGGCTTCCTCGAAGAACTCGTGCTGCTTTCGCGTCTGGTAGATGGACGGTTCCCAGAAAATCGGCAGTACGCTCTGGGTACAGTGACTGACCGTCGGGTCGACCCGCGCGTAGCCAGCCCGGTCGTAATGCTCGCGCCAGGCGGCCGGGTAGTTGCCGACGATGAAGGCGTTCTCGTAGTCCTGGCTGTCCTTAGGCAACAGGCCGAACAGGATCTTCGAGAATCCAAGGTCGCTCGCCATCTTCTGCAGGATGGCGCTCCACTCCAATTTTCCACTTGAGCGTTCCAGCTCAAGAAAACCGTCAACCAAGGCCATTTTCAACCCGCGCCAACGACAGCAGCTGGTTGGCCAGGTGGGTCAGCCGATCGGTGCCTTGCGCAGCGGCCTCCAGGGTCTGGCGCCACTCCTCGGGCCGTTGCGAACGCAAGCCGAGTTCGACCCGCGCCTTGAGCGCCGCCAGCGGTGTACGCAGCTCGTGGGCGGCCTCGGCGATGAACTGCGCCTGGCGTTCGAACTGCTCGCGCAGCCGTTCAGTGAAGTGGTTCAACGCGCGCACCAGCGGGCTTAGCTCGCGCTGCACCTGCACCAGCGGCAGTGCGCGCAGGTCATCAGGCTGGCGCTCCTCCACAGCCGTGCGCAGGCGCTCAAGCGGGCGCAACGCCGCGCTGATCGCAAACCAGACCATCACCAACGCACCCAACGCGAGCATGCCCAGGCGCAGCAAGGTGTCGGCCATCAGCCCACGGGCCATGCTGACCCGCGCTTCCTCTGTCTCGGCCACACGGATTTCTGCCATGCCGTTCATGTTGGGCTCACTCACTGCCTTGAGCAGGCTGACCACACGCACGTCCTGGCCGAGGTAGGTGGCGTTGTAGAAACGCGCAAGCGCCGGATAATCGTCGGTGCGCGGCGTGCCGGGCGGTGGCGGCGGCAGTTTCTCGTAGCCCGAGATCAGCTTCTGGTTGATGTCCAGCACCTGGTAGTAGATGCGCCCGGCGCTGTCATAGGCAAAGGTGTCCAGCGCCACATAGGGCACATCGGCGCTCAGGGTACCGTCACGCTGGGACAGGCCGGCGGCGATGGTGCGCGCCGAGGCCAGCAAGGTGCGGTCGTAGGCGGTGTCGGCAGCCTCGCGGCCATTCCAGTAAGCACTCAGGCCGCTGGCCAGCATCAACACCACCAGCAACAGCGCCAGGTTGCCCAGCAAGCGCCCGCGCAGGCTGCCGTCGTCACGCATCACGGTGCTCAAGCAGATAACCCAGGCCGCGGAAGGTGACGATAGCCACCTGCTGGCCATCGAGCTTCTTGCGCAGGCGATGGATGTAGATTTCGATGGCGTCGGGGCTGGCTTCTTCGTCCAGGCCGAATACCTGGGCGGCCAGCTGTTCCTTGCTCATCACCCGGCCCGGGCGGGCGATCAACGCTTCCAGGACGCTCTGCTCGCGGGAGGTCAGGGTCAGGTTGTCCTCGCCCAGGCTGAAGCGCCGGGTATCGAGGTCATACACCAGCGGCCCGCAGCGCTGCTGGCGTTCGCCACCGAGCACGCTGCGTCGCAGCAGTGCTTTGACTCGCGCTTCCAGCTCGGTCAGTTCGAAGGGCTTGGCCAGGTAATCATCCGCCCCCAGGTTCAGGCCATGCACACGGTCTTTCACGTCGCTGCGGGCGGTCAGCATCAGCACCGGCAGGGTCTTGCCACGGCCGCGCAGACGCGCCAGCACCTCGAAGCCATCCATGCGCGGCAGGCCCACGTCGAGGACGGCAACGGCATATTCCTCGCTGGCCAGGGCCAGGTCGGCGGCCACGCCATCGTGCAATACATCCACGGTCAAACCGTGGCTCTTGAGGGCCTGGGCCACGCTTTCGGCCAGTTGCAGATGGTCTTCGACCAGCAGCACACGCATCGGATTCTCCCTGCTCGGGTGGGGCGGTGGCGCGGAGTGTACCGCCGTCACCCCGTCTGTGAAGCCCCATGTGACAAACCTTTCAGGCTGAAAGGTTAGCGAAAGGTTCGTTACCTAGCATCGCACCACGGTCGCCCCGCGCGCCGAAAAAAGCACCAGCAAGGTGCAACGAATAAGAACAATAACGGAGCCATCCTCGATGCTGTCATCGCAGCCGCAGGCGTACGCGCCTACCCGTTCCCTGTCCGCACGCCCGCCCGCCTATGCCTGCGCACTTGCGCTTGCCGGCGTTGCCCCGACCAGCCAGGCCGCCTTCTTCGAAGACAGCACGGCGACCTTCGAAACCCGCAATATGTACTTCAACCGCGACTTTCGCGACGGCACCAGCGCGCAGCAATCCAAGCGCGACGAATGGGCCCAGGGCTTCATGCTCAACTTCGAGTCCGGCTACACCGATGGCCCCGTAGGCTTTGGCCTGGACGCGCTGGGCATGCTCGGTATCAAGCTCGACTCCAGCCCGGACCGCACCGACACCGGCCTGCTGCCGACCCACGATGATGGCAAGGCCGCCGATGAGTACTCCAAGCTCGGCCTGACCGGCAAAGTGAAGGTGTCGAAGACCGAACTGAAAGTCGGCACGCTGATCCCCGAATTGCCGACCCTGCAGCCCAACGACGGGCGCATCCTGCCGCAAACCTTCGAAGGCGGCCTGCTCACCTCGCAGGAAGTCAAAGGCCTGACCTTCACCGGCGGGCGCCTGGACAAGGCCAAGGACCGCAATGACACCAACTGGGAAGACCTGGCCCTGAACAACAAGAACGGCCGCTTTGGCGGCACGTTCAGCGCCGACAACCTCGCCCTGGCCGGCCTCGACTACACGTTCACCGACCGCATCACCGGCAGCTACCACTTCGCCCAGCTCGATGACATCTACCGCCAGCACTTCTTCGGCATGCTCGCCACCCAGCCCTGGGGCCCGGGCACCTTCGGCGCCGATCTGCGCCTGGCGATCAGCGACGACGCAGGCGCGGCCAAGGCCGGGCGCATCGAAAACACCACGTTCAACGGCATGCTCAGTTACAGCCTGGGCGGGCACAAGGTCAGTGGCGCCTGGCAGCAGCTGTCTGGTGACAGCGTCTTCCCCTACATCGATGGTGCCGACCCTTACCTGGTCAACTTCGTCCAGATCAACGACTTCGCCGGTGCCGACGAACGCTCCTGGCAGGCCCGCTACGACTACAACTTCGCCGCCCTGGGTATCCCTGGGCTGACCTTCATGACCCGCTACATCAACGGCGACAACGTCAGCCGCGCCGCCGGTGGCGAGGGCAAGGAGTGGGAGCGCAACACCGAGTTCAAGTACGTGGTACAAAGCGGCCCGTTGAAAAACGTCGCCGTGCGCCTGCGCAACGCCACCTTCCGTTCCAACTTCGCCCGCGATGCCGACGAAGTGCGGCTGCTGGTGAGCTACAGCGTGGCCCTGTGGTAACCCAATAACAACAATGCTCACGGAGATAGACGATGACCTTTTCACTGCGCCGCCTCGTCCTGGCTACCGGTTGCCTGCTGCTGGCCGGCAATGCCCTCGCTGCCGAACCGAAACGCCCTGAATGCATCGCCCCGGCCTCGCCCGGCGGCGGTTTCGACCTGACCTGCAAGCTGGTGCAAAGTGCCCTTGTGCAGGAGAAGATCCTCAGCAAACCGATGCGCGTTACCTACATGCCCGGCGGTGTCGGCGCGGTGGCGTACAACGCTGTGGTTGCCCAGCGCCCAGGCGATGCCGGCACGCTGGTGGCGTGGTCCAGCGGCTCCCTGCTGAACCTGGCCCAGGGCAAATTCGGCCGCTTCGACGAAAATGCCGTGAAATGGCTGGCGGCGGTCGGCACCAGCTACGGCGCCATCGCGGTGAAAAGCGATTCGCCCTACAAGACCCTCGACGACCTGGTCGCGGCGTTGAAAAAAGACCCGAGCAAGGTGGTCATTGGTTCCGGTGGCACCGTCGGCAGCCAGGACTGGATGCAGACAGCGCTGATCGCCAAGGCCGCCGGCATCAACCCGCGCGACCTGCGCTACGTGGCGCTGGAAGGCGGCGGCGAAATCGCCACGGCGCTGCTGGGTGGCCACATCCAGGTCGGCTCCACCGACATTTCCGACTCCATGCCGCACATCCAGAGCGGCAACATGCGCATCCTCGCCGTGTTCTCGGAAAACCGCCTGGACGAGCCGGAAATGAAGGATATCCCGACCGCCAAGGAACAGGGCTACGACATCGTCTGGCCGGTGGTGCGCGGCTTCTACCTGGGGCCGAAGGTGAGCGATGAAGACTACGCCTGGTGGAAAGCGTCGTTCGACAAGATGCTCGCCTCCGAGGACTTCGCCCAGCTGCGTGACCAGCGCGAGCTGTTCCCGTTTGCCATGACCGGTGAAGAGTTGGACGGCTATGTGAAAAAACAGGTGGCGGACTACAAGGCGCTGGCCAAGGAATTTGGCCTGATTCAGTAAATCGCCGATTACCTGAACCGATCCCTGTAGGAGCGGGCTTGCCCGCGAGACTGACACCACGGTGCATGGCACCGGCTTTGCCGGTGTTCGCGAGGCAAGCCCGCTCCCACAAAGTCCGCGCCCAATGAGGATTTACTCATGATCCTGCAACGTATCTTCGCCCTGGTTCTGCTGGCGGTGTGCGCCGCCCTGGCCGTGATGGCCTGGCCCTACCAGGCGGCGTTTTCCTACGAACCGGTCGGCCCCCGCGCCTACCCGCTGCTGATGCTCGGCCTGATGGGCCTGGGCCTGCTGTACCTCGCCATCCGCCCTACGCCGATCGTACGCAAGGACGACGAGCCAGCGCTGGACCGCGAAACCCTGATCAAGATCGCCGCCTGCGTCGGCCTGCTGATCGTCTTCGCCGCTACCTTCGAGGCCCTGGGCTTCATCCTCAGCGCCATGCTGGTCGGCATTCCCATGGCCCGGCTGTATGGCGGCCGCTGGCTGCACAGCGCCATCGTGGTGGTGGGCATGAGCCTGTTCCTCTACTGGCTGTTCGACCGCGTGATGGACGTCCCCCTCCCCCTTGGCCTGCTGAGCGCACTGGAGAACTGACACATGGATACCTTGAGCTACCTGGGCCAGGGCTTCGGCGTCGCCCTGAGCCCGTACAACCTGGTCACCGCCCTGTCGGGCACGTTGATCGGCACCGTGGTCGGCCTGCTGCCGGGCCTGGGCCCGATCAACGGCGTGGCGCTGCTGATCCCGATCGCCTTCGCCCTCGGCCTGCCACCGGAGTCGGCGCTGATCCTGCTGGCTGCGGTGTACCTGGGCTGCGAATACGGCGGGCGGATCAGCTCGATCCTGCTGAACATCCCCGGCGAAGCCTCGACCGTGATGACCACCCTCGACGGCTACCCGATGGCCCGCAAGGGCTTGGCCGGCGTGGCCTTGTCGTTGTCGGCGTGGAGTTCGTTCATCGGCGCCTTCATCGCCACCTGCGGCATGGTGCTGTTCGCCCCGCTGCTGGCGAAATGGGCGATAGCCTTCGGCCCGGCGGAGTATTTCGTGCTGATGGTGTTCGCCATCGTCTGCCTCGGCGGCATGGCCGGCGACAAACCGTTGAAGACCTTCATCGCCGCGCTGATCGGCCTGTTCCTGTCGGCAGTCGGCATTGATGCCAACAGCGGCGTGTACCGCTTCACCGGTGACAGCGTGCACCTGGCGGACGGTATACAGTTCGTGGTGCTGGTGCTGGGGCTGTTCTCGATCAGCGAAATTCTCCTGCTGCTGGAGAAGACTCACCATGGCCACCAGGCGGTCAAGGCCACCGGGCGCATGTTGTTCAACGTCAAGGAAGCCGCGTCGGTGTTCGCGGTCAACATCCGCTGCGGCCTGCTCGGTTTCATCATGGGCGTGCTGCCGGGCGCCGGCGCAACGCTGGCCAGCGCCGTGGCCTACATGACCGAAAAACGCATTGCCGGTACCAAGGGCAACTTCGGCAAGGGTGATGCACGCGGCCTTGCCGCGCCGGAAACCGCCATCGGTGCCTCCTGCTGCGGTGCCCTGGTGCCCATGCTGACCTTGGGCGTGCCTGGCTCGGGTACCACGGCAGTAATGATCGGCGCACTGACGCTGTACAACATCACCCCGGGCCCGCTGCTGTTCGAACAGCAACCAGACATCGTCTGGGGCCTGATCGCGTCGCTGTTCATCGCCAACATCATGCTGGTGATCCTGAACATCCCGATGATCCGCATCTTCACCCGCATCCTCGCCGTGCCGAACTGGGCGCTGGTGCCGGTGATCGCGATCATCACCGCGATCGGTGTATACGCCGTGCATGCCACCACCTTCGACCTGTTCCTGATGGTCGGCATCGGCATCATGGGTTACATCCTGCGCAAGCTGGACTTCCCGCTGTCGCCGATTCTGCTGGGGTTCATCCTCGGCGGCCTGATGGAGCAGAACCTGCGCCGCGCGCTGTCGATTTCCAACGGTGAGCTGGGCATTCTCTGGTCGAGCCCGATCAGCATGTCGGTATGGGTATTGACCCTTTGCATGCTGACCCTGCCGCTGCTGCGCATCTGGCGCAAGCGCGCGCAACAGCGCCGGGCGATGGCCGATGCCTGACCGGTCGTTGCCGCTGTACTGGGCGACGGGGCTGGTCGGCCTGGCGGGCGGGTATCTCGCCAGTCTGGTCGGCTGGCCGCTGCCCTGGATGGTCGGCTCGTTGCTGGCGATCATCCTGGTGCGCTGCCTGACGCCGTGGCAGTTGTCGGAAATCCCCAACGGCCGCAAATGCGGGCAATGCATCATCGGCCTGGGGATTGGCCTGCATTTCACCCCGGCGGTGATCGAACAGGTGGCCAGCCATTTCGTGCTGATCTTCTTTGCTGCGCTGTTCACCACCGTTTCCAGCGTGGTCGGCGTGTGGTTGCTGCGGCGCACCGGCGAGGACCGGGCCACGGCATTTTTCGCCAGCATGCCTGGCGGCTCTGGGGAGATGGTCAACCTGGGCGCACGCAATGGCGCAGTGCTCAGCCAGGTCGCCGCCGCGCAGAGCCTGCGCGTGCTGGCGGTGGTGCTGTGCGTGCCGGCGCTGTTCAAGTTCCTCATCGGTGATGGCGTGCCGCTCAATCATGCCGGCAGTGTAAGCTGGGGCTGGCTGGCATTGATCGCACCGCTGGGGGTGGCGGTGGGTTTCGTCTGGCAGCGCTTGCGCCAGCCTAACCCTTGGCTGTTCGGGCCCTTGCTGGTGGCCGCGACAGCAAGCCTGGCGGGCGATCTGCAGATAGCCTTGCCCAACGGCGCCAGCCAGATCGGCCAATGGCTGATCGGCAGTGGCCTGGCCTGCCACTTCAACCGCGCGTTTTTCCGTCGCGCACCCTCGTTTCTGGGGCGCACCTTGCTGGCCACAGCGCTTTGCATGCTGATTGCTGGCAGTGCCGCATGGGGGTTGAGCGTGCTGACTGCGCTGGACCTGCGTTCGCTGACCCTGGGGATGATGCCCGGCGGGATTGCCGAGATGAGCCTGACGGCGGAAACCTTGCAGTTGTCAGTGCCGCTGGTGACGGCGTTGCAGGTGATGCGGTTGTTGTTCGTGCTGTTTCTGGCGGAGCCGCTGTTCAGGGTGTGGAACGCTGATCAGCGGCAACCGCGAAAAAACTGAATCTACAAGGGCGGCAACGCCCAGTCGATCGGCGCCAGCCCACGCTGTTGAAGGAAGCCGTTGGTCCGGCTGAAGTGCCCGCAGCCGAGGAACCCACGGTAGGCCGACAACGGCGACGGGTGCACCGACTTCAGCACCAAATGCTTGGTGCCGTCGATCAGCTTCTGCTTGCTCTGAGCGTGCGCGCCCCACAACAGGAACACCACGTTCGGGCAACGCTCGCTGACGACCTGGATGATACGGTCGGTGAAGAACTCCCAACCTTTCTTGGCATGCGAGGCGGCATTGGCGCGTTCGACAGTCATGGTCGTATTCAGCAGCAGTACGCCCTGCTCGGCCCAGCTCTGCAGGTAACCGTGGTTGGCGATGGGAATGTTCAGGTCGCGCTGCAGCTCCTTGTAGATGTTCACCAGCGACGGCGGCGTGGGTACGCCTGGCTGCACCGAGAAGCACAAGCCGTGGGCCTGACCCGGGCCGTGGTACGGGTCCTGGCCGAGGATCACCACCTTCACCCGCTCCAGCGGCGTGGAGTTGAGCGCGTTGAAAATCAGCGGCCCTGGCGGGTAGATTTCCTTGCCGGCAGCGTATTCCTGGCGCAGGAATTCACGCAACTGGTGCATGTAGGGCTGGTCGAATTCGGCACGCAGTGCGTCTTTCCAGCCGGGCTCGAGTTTGATGCGATCGTCGTCAGTCATGGGAGCGTCCGTAATCAATGGCGCGACACTAGGTAAGCCATCCCCCCTTGTCAATCGGTCCGACCGACGACCGGCGTGATCGGCCAGGCAGGCCATACTAGGGGGACGACTGGAGCGAGGTAGTCCATGGCCATTCACTGCGAGGTACTCACCGGCGTCGACGGCGCCCGAATCGGCATTGCCACCCTGGATGCGCCCAAGGCGCTCAATGCCCTCAACCTGCCGATGATCGAGGTGCTCGGCGAACAGTTGCATGAGTGGGCCCGCGACCCGGGCGTGGTCTGCGTATTGCTGCGTGGCAATGGCGCCAAGGCGTTTTGCGCGGGTGGCGACGTGCGTGCGCTGGCCCAGGCCTGCCGCAAACACCCAGGCAGCGTGCCACCCCTGGCGGCGTCGTTCTTTGCCGCCGAGTATCGCCTCGACTATCTGATCCACACCTACCCCAAACCGCTGCTGTGCTGGGGCCATGGCCATGTGCTGGGTGGCGGCATGGGGCTGCTGCAGGGTGCCAGGGTACGCATCGTCACGCCCAGCAGCCGACTGGCAATGCCGGAGATCAGCATCGGCCTTTACCCCGACGTGGGTGCCAGCTGGTTCCTTGCCCGCCTGCCGGGCAAGCTGGGGCTGTTCCTCGGGCTGACTGGCGCGCCCATCAATGCCCGAGACGCCCTCGACCTGGGCCTGGCCGACCGGTTCCTTGGCGAGCATCAGCAAGAAGGCCTGATCGAAGAGTTGCTGCAGATGAACTGGCAGGAGCAGACCGATTTGCAGCTCAACAGCCTGCTCAAGTCAGAGCAGCACCGTGCCTTTGCCGAACTGCCCAAGGCGCAATGGCTGCCGCGGCGCCAGGCGATCGATGCGCTGCTGGATGTCGCGGACCCTGCGGCCGCATGGCGGGCACTCGAAGGGCTTGCACACCATGAAGACCCGCTGCTGGCCGAGGCAGGCCAACGCTTGCACCAGGGTTGCCCGCTGACGGCGCACCTGGTCTGGGAGCAGATACGCCGCGCCCGGCACCTGTCATTGGCGCAGGTGTTCCAGATGGAGTACAGCATGAGCCTCAATTGTTGCCGTCACCCCGAGTTCAGCGAAGGGGTGCGCGCCCGCCTGCTGGACAAGGACAACCAGCCGCGCTGGCACTGGCCAGATGTGGCGCAGGTGCCCGACGCGGTGGTCGAGGCGCATTTCGTCAAGATATGGGAGGGGCGACATCCGCTGGCTGACCTGGCATGAACAAGGGCCGCAGCAGCGGCCCCTTCATGCTCAGCGTTGCCAGTTGCGATCACCGCCGCGCCTACCATCAGGCCGGCGGTCACGATCACCCCGGCCGTTGGAATGCCAGCGGTCGTTCTGATACCGCCGGCTGTCATTGCGGTAGTCGTGCCGGTCGCGATCGCGCCCGTAGTCATAGCGCTGACGGTTGCCATAGTCATAGCGCGGGTTGCCATGCCACTGGTTCATCCCCGGCTGCGGATGTGGCCGGTATTGAGGCACGGGCGCCGGCCGGTAGTAACGCGGCGCCGGTTGATAGTAGTAGCGCGGTTGTGGCGCTACATAGTAGCGGTCATGGCGGTAGTAACCCGGCGACACATAGCGGTCGGTGGTGTAGTAATCGGAGCGGTAGTACCTGCCCCCCTGGTAGTAGGGTACACAGGCGGTTGTCATCAGACCCAACAGGGCGATCAACAGAATTCGATAGGACATGGCGGCCTCCTGGACCGCTGGGGTGCCCGAACAGCGGCGCTGGCGAGCGTCGACCGCAAAGCGTTCATCGACACTGAATAAGACATTACGGCCAACGTGCAGTGCCATTTCTGCAACAATTTGAAACAGCACGGATACCCACAAAAAACCTGCAGTCTTTTTCCGGTCATGTCACTAGAATGATCGCCTCGGCACACATCACGGGACGATCATGCCTTCACGCTCCGCATTGTTTTCGCAGCGCTCGTTGATCCTCACCCTGCTGATGCTGCTGGCCTGTGGCTTTCTCGCCACCTCGCTGCTCAGCTACTTCGCTTCACGCAGCGCAATCCGCGATGGCATCGTCAACACCGAGTTGCCGCTGACCTCCGATACCGTCTATTCGGAAATTCAAAAAGACCTCATCCGCCCGGTGCTGATCGCGTCGATGATGGCCCAGGACACATTCCTGCGCGACTGGGTGCTCGCCGGCGAACAGGATCCCCAACGCGTCACGCGTTTTCTCGGCGAGGTGATGGGCAAGCAGGATACCTTCACCTCCTTCTTCGTCTCTGACAGCAGCCTGACCTATTACCAGGCCAAGGGGGTACTCAAGCATGTCGAGCCGGGCACCTGGCGTGATGCCTGGTACTTCCGCCTGCGCGCGCTCAAGGCGCCTTACGAAATCAACGTCGACCTGGACATGGCCAACCACGACAGCCTCACGGTCTTCATCAACTACAAGGTGCTGGACTACCAGCAGCGCTTCATCGGCGCAACGGGGGTAGGCCTTAGCGTGGACGCGGTGGTCAAACTGATCGACACCTACCAGCGGCGTTACCAACGCTCGGTGTTCTTCACCGATGCCAAGGGCAAGGTCTTGCTCAGCGGTTCGGATGGCGGCCCACATGGCCTGCGGGCCGGCCAGCCACTGCGCGACAACCCCGGCCTGGACGAGCTGCTGATGCAGGGGCCGGTACCCGCCGAAGGCAGCCATGAATACAGGGACAGCGAGGGCCACAGCCATTTCCTGAATGTGCGGCACCTGCCGGAGCTTGACTGGTACTTGCTGGTGGACAAGCGCGAGACTGGCGCCCTGGACCGGGTACGCCACTCGCTGTACCTGAACCTTGCGATCTGCGCGATGATCACGCTGGTGGTGCTGTCGCTGTTGCATGCCATGCTCAGGCGTCATCAGGCCAGCATCGAGGCCCTGGCCACCCTCGACAGCCTCACCGGGCTGCCCAACCGGCGCAGCTTCGACCTGCTGGCGGCCCAGGCCCTGCAGGAGGCCCAGCGTGATTGCGCGCCGCTGGTGGCGCTGCTGATCGACCTCGACCACTTCAAGGCGCTAAACGATACCCACGGCCACCTGGCCGGCGACGAAGTGCTGCGCCAGTTCGCCAATGTGCTGCAAGGCAGCCTGCGCCAGTCGGATATACTCTGCCGCTGGGGCGGCGAGGAATTCATCGTGCTGCTGCGCGAAACCGAAGGCCGGCAAGCGCTCGACGTGGCGGAAAAGATCCGTCGGCGCACCGAGCAGCTGACCTTCATCTACGACGAACAGCCGCTGCGCCTGACCACCAGCATCGGCCTCAGTGGCCTGCAGCCAGGCGACACCCTGCACGCCCTGCTGACCCGCGCCGACCGCGCGCTTTATCGTGCCAAGCAGGCCGGCCGCAACCGTGTATGCAGTGAAACACCCGGACTCGTTTATGAATGAAAACCAGCGCTGCCCCGCTTGCGGCGCCCTCAACCAGTGCACCCTGGCCGACCCACGCACCGCCACTGAGCCGTGCTGGTGCTTTGCCGTGGCCATCGACCCGGCGGTGCTGCAGGCGCTGCCAACAGAGCTGCGTGACCAGTCCTGCCTGTGCCCGCGCTGTGCGGCGGGCGCCAGCCTGGCGGCGAACACCGCCACCCCGGTCGACAGTGAAAAGCGCTAGACTGCGCGGCCTTTTACCTACGCTCGTGCCCCATGCGCCTCGACCGCTTCCTCGCCAACCTGCCCAGTTATAACCGCCAGCAAGCCCGCCTGCTGCTGGTGCAGCGGCGTGTGCGTGTGGATGGTGCGGCCGTCGCCGACCCGCGCACCGAAGTACGCGAATTCAGCCGTATCGAGGTGGATGACCAGGTACTGCAGGCCGGCCGCCCGGCGCGTTACCTGATGCTGCACAAACCGGCCGGTTGCGTGAGCGCCACCCAGGACCCTCAGCACCGCACCGTGCTTGACCTGCTGCCCGCCGAATTGCGCGACGATCTGCACATCGCCGGCCGGCTGGACTACAACACCACCGGGCTGCTGATCCTGACCAACGATGGCCAATGGTCGCGCCGCCTGACCCAGCCAGCGACCAAACTGCCCAAACACTACCTGGTGCAGACCGAGGACGAAATCGGTGGCCATTACGTCGACAAGTTTCGTGCAGGGTTCTACTTCGCCTTCGAAGACCTCACCACTCTCCCCGCGCAACTGGACATACTTGGCCCGCGCCATGCAAGGCTGGCAATCGTCGAAGGCCGCTACCACCAGGTCAAGCGGATGTTCGGGCATTTCGACAACAAGGTGGTGGGGTTGCACCGGGAAAGCATGGGTTCGATACGCCTCGACCCAGGGTTGGCGCCGGGTGAATTCCGGGCGCTGACTGCCGAGGAAATCGCCGCGGTATAGCCCGCCACAGGCGCTGCGCAGCGGTCATACGACCGCCCAGCGGCAAAAGTCACAAATTTCCCCAGGCGACCCTTGCGGGATCCCCAACCCACTGCTTGAATCCTAACTTGTCGGTCTGCACGTGACTCACGAGTCACAAACGCGGACCAGGACACTTTTTGCCGGCCACCCAAGGCCTCGATGCTTTGGGGCACGGCAAATTGCCCGCCAAAAACAATACCGTCGACACGTGTGCCAAGGATCGACACAGGGCCCCGGTAATTTCTTCAGGCAAATGCCTACCTGTCATATTGAACGTGCACCCTAGGTGACGCGAATACCCTTTTTGCGCCAGGAGTCGATGACATGAGGCCAGAAATCGCTGTACTTGATATCCAAGGTCAGTATCGGGTTTACACGGAGTTCCATCGCGCCGATGCCGCCGAGAAAACGATCATCCTGATCAACGGCTCGCTGGCTACCACGGCCTCGTTCGCCCAGACGGTGCGTAACCTGCACCCGCAATTCAACGTGGTGCTGTACGACCAGCCGTATGCCGGCAAGTCCAAACCGCACAACCGCCAGGAGCGCCTGATCAGCAAAGAGGACGAAGCGCATATCCTGCTGGAGCTGATCGAGCACTTCCGCGCCGACCACGTGATGTCGTTTTCCTGGGGCGGTGCCTGCACCCTGCTGGCGCTGGCGCACCAGCCGCGGCTGGTGAAAAAGGCAGTGGTCAGTTCGTTCTCGCCGGTGATCAATGAACCGATGCGCGACTACCTCGACCGCGGCTGCCAGTACCTGGCCGCCTGCGATCGCTACCAGGTCGGCAACCTGGTCAACGACACCATCGGCAAGCACCTGCCCTCGCTGTTCAAGCGTTTCAACTATCGGCACGTCAGCAGCCTGGACACGCACGAGTACGCGCAGATGCACTACCACATCAACCAGGTGCTGCAGCATGACCTGGACCGGGCGCTGAAGGGTGCGCGCAACATCGATATCCCGGTGCTGTTCATCAACGGCGACCGTGACGAATACACCACCGCCGAAGACGCCCGACAGTTCGGCAACCATGTCGGCAAGAGCCACTTCACGGTGATCCGTGATGCCGGCCACTTCCTCGACATGGAAAACAAGACGGCTTGCGAAGCCACGCGCAGCGCCCTGCTTGGCTTCCTCAAGCCGACCGTGCGCGAATCCAGGGCTCGTAACCTCTACAGCAACACCCAAGGGCAGCATGCATGGGCGATCTGAGTGCATCGGCGTCCTGTAGCCATGACCCGCAGGCTATGGGCGCCGACAGCTTTTTTTAGGCCTGGTTTATAACTGGGGCTTCTAATTCGAGGAGCGTTCTGGTACAAAGTCGATCGCAGACGCGGGTATAGTTTAGTGGCAAAACGAAAGCTTCCCAAGCTTTAGTTGAGGGTTCGATTCCCTCTACCCGCTCCACACCGCATTCCCGCATGGCGTTCCAGCAACGTCATCGCTGTCAAAAGGAGCCTTGGCTCCTTTTTTCGTTTCTGTCCTTTGGTTGATCATCCCAGGGCAAAAACCTGGCTCGCTCAGTAACCTGATTTGTCCAGTAACGCCGACTCGTTTTCGGTGGGGCGCTGGTAGAAGCGCAGCAATTGCGCAGCCCGGTTAGTGAAGATCCCGTCCACCCCGGCCTGCATGGCGTTGGCGTAGTCCTGCGGCTCATCGAGCGTGTAAACATGCACCAGCAACCCGCGCTCATGGCTGGCCTGGTTCATCCACGGCTGAATGAGGTCGGCATAGCTCTGTTCACCCAGCTTGCCGCGCTTGGCCGAGGGGCCGGTGCCGATCGCCCCGCCCTGCTTGGCAATGTTCAGCCAGCGCAGGAATTCCGCCCGATCCTTCGGTTGTTGTCGCGCGGAAAAGGCGGCCTTGTCGCTTTCGCCTGAATCAGCGAAATCCTGGCCAGAGGCGGGTGCGATGGCCTTGGTTCCCACCCACAGCAGGAGAATCTTCGGCACCTGGGGCATGGCCTCGTGCAGCAGCGCCAGGCTGTTGCGATCGAATGTCTGCAACACCACACGCCCAGGGCGGCTCAGCCAGCCACGGGCCTCGAGCCGCTGCTTGAGCTGCTTTTCAATCCCCGGGAACTGGTTAGGCACCTTGGTCTCGATATACAAGCCCGGTTGACGCTCGGGGTTGCCTTCGGCGATGTCGATGACTTCGTCCAGGGTAAGGATGGACAATTTGCTGAACGACGGCCGGGCACGCTCCGGATACGCCTCGTTGAACCAACTGCCCGCGTCCAGGGTTTTGAGCTCGGCCAAGGTGAACGCGCTGACCGGGCTGAGCTTACGCTCGGGAAAGCGCTCGGCGACATCGCTGGTGCGTGACAGCTCATCGTCATGGACCACCACCAGCACCCCGTCACGCGTGCGTTGCAGGTCGAGCTCCAGGTAGTCAGCACCCAGATCGCGCGCCAGCAGGTACGCAGGTGTGGTTGATTCGGGGGCATCATAAGAGGCACCGCGGTGAGCGATCACGGAGGGGTATGGAATACCCTGAGCCGCAGCCAGGCTTTTGCCCTCCGTTGCCCAGCCCGCCGAGGCCGAACCCAGGGCCGCCAAGCCCAACATTGCGATCAAGCTTTTGCGCATGGTGAAGTCCTCTTTCATCCTGCCAACCGTGTCGTACCTGAGCCAACCCTCGCACACCTTGCATGACATGCTAAAGTCGCCACCGTTTTCCGCTCCAGCGAATGGACCCATCATGCCCGCACTAGACGCCCACCTCGCCACCTGGCAGGAACTCGCCCAACGCCACCCCTGCGACGCCCTGCTGCTGGGCAACGGCGCCAGCCGTGCACTGTGGAAGCCGTTCGGCTACTTCTCGCTGTTCGAGGAAGCCCAGCGCGCCGGGCGCAAGAAAGGCCTGGCGATCAGCGACCAGGCCTTGTTCAAGTCGCTGGGCACCGAGCTGTTCGAGCCTGTGCTGAGCACCCTCAACCACACCGTGCGCGCCAACGCCGCCCTGGCGATCAACTCCACCGCGCCGCTGAACCGCTATTACTCGATCAAGGAAGCACTGATCCACGCCATGCGCACCGTGCACGTGCCGTGGCCGCTGATGCCTGCAGCCACCCTGACAGCGATCAACCAGGCGTTGCGCAGCTATCGCAGTGTCTATACCAGCAACTACGACCTGATCCTGCCGTGGGCCGTGCAGCACGACCCACAGGGCTTTGCCGCCCTGTTCGATGAGGAAGGCTTCTTCGACGTGCGCCGCACGCGAAGTGCAGGGACACGCGTGCTGCACCTGCACGGCGGGCTGCACCTGCTCAAGCTGCCCGACGGCGCCACCCGCCAGCGCAGCGCCGAAAGCGCTGAATTGCTCGATGGCTTTGCCGTGAACATCCCGGGTGAAGTGCCCTTGTTCGTCAACGAAGACCGCAGCGACGAGAAACTGCGTGCGATCCGCAACTCGGATTACCTGGGCTGGTGCCTGGGGCAGCTGGCGCAGGAAAGCCAAGGCCTCTGCCTGTTCGGGCAGCACCTGGACAGCAGTGACCAACACCTGCTCGAAGCGATTCGCCAAGCGCGGCCGGCGCATCTTTCGATTGCCATCAGGGCGCTGGGCGAGGCCTCGGTGATGAATCAGAAACGCCATTTTGTGGAGCGGTTTGGCGACCTGACGGGGACTGCGCTGCATTTCTTCGATGCGGGTACCCATCCGCTGGGGGCAGTGGCGTTGGCGATCGAAGTGCAGACGGTGCGCCACTAACACTGCACCAGCGGTGCAACTTCAATGAGCGAAACCCGTGGCACCTTTGACTAACCGTGCATGTGCGCTTGACACATTGACGGCCATCGCAACCCGAGCCAGGTCCAGCATCTCTTGGCCGATGGTGTAACTCCCTCGGGCCAGCAACCAGGCCAGGACGTCTGCGAGATGCCACAGCGAAGTGCTGCCTTCATGTATGGGAGCCGGGAAACTGTGAATATGCGCGAGCATCAGCTTGCGCATGTTCTGACGCGATACACCGACGATCTCTGCCACATCTGTTAAACCGACGAGGTCTGGCGTCGCCTCGATCAGTCGTGCGCCAGGCACTGCCGTACGGACATCCCTGAGAGCGCTTTCGATCGCCTCGTGTGCACCAGCAGATTCCCGTACAAATTCAAGTGAAAGGCGCCCCGGCTGGCCGATCCCGACCAGTGCGTCATCACAACCCGCCTCGGCCAGGCGCTCCAGGAGCGCATCGATATCTTCGTCCTCGACCAATTGGTACTTGAGGGTAAACTCGTATTCCATCGCTACTGCTCCTCACCACCCTTCGCTGCGGTAGCGGTTTCACTGCTGCCTGTGCAATGGTCCACTACACGCTTTAGCTGGCGCGCAAAATTGCCAGGATTCTTCGGGGTGCTCCAGACACTGGTAATGCAACGCTCCCCGCACCGGCAATCGGCATCGTTGAACGGGCAGTACATCTTTCCCCAACAGTGCCCGCCCCCCACAACGATCCGCCATCCCTGTGACTCAGCGTGCCTCAAGGCATGCTCGACCTCTTTCTTGGCATGAACCGGCCGTGACATCAAATCTTCTCCAGTGTGGGCTCGGACCTCAAGGTTGTCAAATGACAACCATGGTACCGTTTGGTGTCGACCACACTACAGGTCTGTTGACGATCAAATCAGCCACTTGATGCACTTGGGAATCGTCCTACGCACTGTTGGGAATGATGCCCAGCACACGTTCATTGCCCGGCGATCAACCCATCCCCCCGCAACAACGTTTCCAGGCAATGCTCCTGCACGCCATAAAACCCTTTCAGCTGCGCGATCTTCTCCAGCAACGCCCCCGCTTCCACCGGCTGCTTACGCTTCACCGCAAGAATCATCTTGTTCTTGTTGGTGTGCTCCAACGAGATGAACTCGAACACCTTGGTCTCGTAACCACAAGCCTCCAGGTACAAGGCGCGCAAGCTGTCGGTCAGCATCTCGGCCTGCTGGCCCAGGTGCAGCCCGTATTGCAGCATCGGCTGCAGCAGCCCCGGGCTGTGCAGTTGCGGGCGGATCTGTTTGTGGCAGCACGGTGAGCACATGATGATCGCGGCATTGCAGCGTATGCCGGTATGGATCGCGTAATCGGTGGCGATGTCGCAGGCATGCAGGGCGATCATCACCTCGATGGCCTCGGGCACCACGCTGCGCACGTCACCGCACTGGAACTCCAGGCCCGGGTGCTCCAGGCGCGAAGCTGCGGCGTTGCACAGGTCGACCATGTCCTGGCGCAACTCTACGCCCGTCACCTGAGCGTCACGACCCAGGGTGTTGCGCAGGTAGTCATGCATGGCAAAGGTCAGGTAACCCTTGCCGGAGCCGAAGTCGGCCACCCGCAACGCCTGCTCTGCAGGCACCGGCGCATTGGCCAGGGCATGTTCGAAGACTTCGATGAACTTGTTGATCTGCTTCCACTTGCGCGACATGGAGGGGATCAGCGCGCCTTGCGCGTCGGTCACCCCAAGGTCGCGCAGGAAGGGCCGTGACAACTCCAGGTGGCGTTTTTTCTCACGGTCGTGGCCGCTGCTGGTGACCGCCTCGCGGGGCGCCTGGGCACCGTGACGCTGGAGCATCGGCTTGCCCTTCTTGCTGAAAGTCAGCTGCTGCTCCCCCTCGGCATCGAACAGGTGGGCATTGCGAAAGCTTGCCGGCAGCAGTTCGGCGACCAGCGCCAGGGCTTGGTCCAGCGGCAGGTTGCGGGTGATGTCGCGGGTCTGGTGGCGGTACACCAGCGACAGGTTCGGCTGCCCCTTCACCTGCACCGGTTTGGCGATGATCCGCTGCAAGGTCGGGTCGGCACCAACGTGGCGCGCCAGCACCAGCTTGACCAGGGTGTTGCCGTGCAAGGCAGCGCTCAGCAGGTCGAGAAACTGGGCGCGCGCATCCGGCGCGGAAGAAGCGGAAGGATTGGCGGACATGGAAAACAGGTGCCTCGGGTAGCGGGAAGCGCGTTGCGCAATGCCGCGCATTCTACGTCGATGGCCGCCTCAGGCGAAGGTTTTCGCGATGGGCGTGGCTCAGTCGAGAACGACCAGGCGGTTGGGCAACTCGTTGCGCGCATGGGTGCGCGGCACGTGCTCGCACAGCCGCTCACCGCAGGCCTCGATACACTCGACAAAGCCCTGCAAGGTGCGGCCCTGGCGTACCTGCTCGGCAAAACGGGCAACGATGACCGCACGGGCCTTGGCATCCAGATGGCGATCGATGCCCTGATCGACGAGGATCTCCACATGCCGCTCAGCCTCGGCGACAAAGATCAGCACCCCGGTGCCGGCGGCAGTGCGCTGCAGGTTCTGTTCGCGAAACTGTTGCCGGGCCAGGCGCGATGCCCGCCAGCGGCGCAGCGCGCCTGGGATCAGCCAGGCGGCCAGGCGCGGGTTGCGCAGCAGCACACACAAGCCAAAGAACAGCAACACATTCGCCACCAGCAGGCCGCGCACACCCGGCCAGCCCAGCAGCAGGTGACACAGCCCTGGCACGGCCAGGGCCAGCACGGCGGCCCAGAGCAGCGGCAGGTAGGCATAGTCATCGGCGCGGCGCGCCAGCACGGTCACCAGCTCGGCATCGGTGCGCCGCTCCACGCGGGCAATGGCCTCGGCGATCTGGCGCTGCTGGTATTCGTTGAGGGGGGTCATGCCTTCGGTCTCTCGATCGTTCTTATTGTTGTTGTCCCGGCGTTCGGGTGTTCCTCAGCGAGCGACATATTCAGGCATAATCCGCCGCTGGAATTAATGCCCGTGAATCGTACAACAATAGCCGCCTGAAAACTTCGGCCGCGCACGTATCACCGTGGATACGGCACAGGCCCCGACAACGGAATTCATGATGAAACTGTCTTTGCTGGGCCTGGCCATGATGAGCCTTGCCAGTCAGGCGGCCCTTGCCGCCCAAACCGCCCCGCCCCTGCAAGACAAGCAGGCGTTCATCGAGCACCTGATCAGCCAGATGACCGAAGCCGAAAAGATCGGCCAGCTGCGCCTGATCAGCATCGGCCCGGAGATGCCACACGAGAAGATCCGTGAAGAAATCGCCGCCGGGCGCATCGGCGGCACCTTCAACTCGCGCACCGCCCCCGAGAACCGGCCGATGCAGGACGCCGCCATGCGCAGCCGCCTGAAGATCCCGATGTTCTTCGCCTACGACACCATCCACGGCGAACGCACCATCTTCCCGATCGGCCTGGGGCTGGCCGCTACCTGGGACATGGACGCCATCGCCAAGGTCGGCCGCACCTCGGCCATCGAGGCCTCCGCCGACGCCCTGGACATGACCTTCGCGCCGATGGTCGACATCGCCCGCGACCCACGCTGGGGCCGCACCAGCGAGGGCTTTGGCGAGGACACCTACCTCACCTCGAAGATCGGCCAGGTAATGGTCCGCTCGTTCCAGGGCAGCAGCCCGGCCAACGCCGACAGCATCATGGCCATCGTCAAGCACTTCGCCTTGTATGGCGCAGTGGAAGGCGGGCGCGACTACAACACGGTCGATATGAGCCTGCCGAAGATGTACAACGACTACCTGCCGCCTTACCGCGCCGCGCTGGACGCCGGCGCCGGCGGGGTGATGGTGGCGCTGAACTCGATCAACGGCGTGCCGGCCACCTCCAATACCTGGCTGATGAACGACCTGCTGCGCAAGGAGTGGGGCTTCAAGGGCGTGACCATCAGCGACCACGGCGCCATCCAGGAGCTGATCCGCCATGGCGTCGCGCGCGACGGCCGCGAGGCCGCCAAGCTGGCGATCAAGGCCGGCATCGACATGAGCATGAACGACACCCTGTATGGCGAAGAGCTGCCCGGGCTGCTCAAGACCGGCGAAGTGACCCAGGGTGAACTGGACCAGGCCGTGCGCGAAGTGCTGGGGGCCAAGTACGAGATGGGCCTGTTCAAGGACCCCTACGTGCGCATCGGCAAGGCCGAAACCGACCTCAAGGACTACTACAGCGAAGACCGCCTGCACCGTGATGCCGCCCGCGACGTGGCCCGCCGCAGCCTGGTGCTGCTGGAAAACCGCCAGCAGACCCTGCCGCTGAACAAAGCCGGCACCATCGCCCTGGTCGGCCCGCTGGCCGATGCACCGATCGACATGATGGGCAGCTGGGCTGCCGACGGTAAGCCGATGCACTCGGTCACCGTACGCGAAGGCCTGCGCCGCGCTGTCGAGGGCAAGGCCAAGCTGGTCTACGCCAAAGGTGCCAACGTCACCGGCGACAAGGCGATTCTCGATTACCTGAACTTCCTCAACTTCGATGCCCCGGAAATCGTCGATGACCCGCGCCCGGCAGCGGTGCTGATCGACGAAGCGGTCAAGGCTGCGAAACAGTCCGACGTGGTGGTGGCCGTAGTCGGTGAGTCCCGCGGTATGTCCCACGAGTCGTCCAGCCGCACCACGCTGGAGATCCCGGCCAGCCAGCGCGAGCTGATCAAGGCCTTGAAGGCCACCGGCAAGCCGCTGGTGCTGGTATTGATGAACGGCCGCCCGCTGTCGATTGCCTGGGAGCGTGAGCAGGCTGACGCCATCCTCGAGACCTGGTTCGCCGGTACCGAGGGCGGCAACGCCATCGCCGACGTGCTGTTCGGCGACTACAACCCGTCGGGCAAGCTGGCCATCACCTTCCCGCGCTCGGTCGGGCAGATTCCGATGTACTACAACCACACGCGCATCGGCCGGCCGTTCACGCCGGGCAAGCCAGGCAACTACACCTCGCAGTATTTCGAGGAGCCAAACGGCCCGCTGTACCCGTTCGGTTATGGCCTGAGCTACAGCAGCTTCGAGCTGTCGGGGTTGACCCTGTCGGGCAAGGACCTCAAGCGCGGTAACACGCTGGAGGCCAAGGTGACGGTGAAGAACACCGGCAAGCTAGATGGCGAGACCGTGGTGCAGTTGTACCTGCAGGATGTCGCGGGCTCCATGAGCCGCCCGGTCAAGGAACTGAAGAACTTCCAGAAACTGCTGCTCAAGGCTGGCGAGTCGCGAACCGTGACCTTCCGCATCAGCGAGGACGACCTGAAGTTCTACAATGGGCAGCTGCAGCGGGTCGCCGAGCCTGGCGAGTTCAATGTTCAGGTCGGGCTGGATTCCGAAGCTGTACAGCAGCAGAGCTTCGAATTGTTGTAAGCCGCACTGGCCCTCTCGCCGGCAAGCCGGCTCCCACAGGCTTCCACCGCGCGATGGCCCAGCGCAGTACCTGTAGGAGCCGGCTTGCCGGCGATAGGGCCCTACCCGCCACTCAATCATCCGGATCTGCCCCATGCCCTTTTCCTTTCGCGCCCTGCGTCTGGGGCTGATCATCCTGCTGATTGTGGCCGGCACTGCGCTCAGCGCGGGCTGGGCCATGCATCAGGCCAAGCGCCAGGCCATGGAGGACGACGCCCGCCGCGCCAGCCAGCAGCTGGGGTTGTACGCCACGGCCCTGCATACCTTGATCGACCGCTACCGCGCCCTGCCCGCCGTGCTGGCCTTGGACCCGGAGCTGATCCAGGCCCTGCGTGGGCCGGTCGACGACGCCATGCAGGACGCCCTCAACCGCAAACTCGAACGCATCAATGGCGCGGCCAATTCCTCCACCCTCGAATTGCTCGACCGTACCGGCCTGGCCATCGCCGCCAGCAACTGGCGCCTGCCCACTACCTACGTGGGTTCAAACTACGGCTTTCGCCCCTACTTCAAGCAAACCCGCAGCCAGGGCAGCGGCCGCTTCTATGCGGTTGGGGTGACCAGCGGCGTACCGGGTTACTTCCTGTCCAGCGCCGTCACCGACGAACAGGGGCGCTTCCTCGGCGCCATGGTGGTCAAGCTGGAGTTTCCCGAACTGGAGCGCGAGTGGCGCCAGGGCAGTGATGTGTTGCTGGTCAGCGACGCGCGCGGCATCACCTTCATCGCCAACCAGGACGGCTGGCGCTACCGCGAGCTGCAACCGCTGAGCGGCGCCGACCGCGCCGAACTGGCCGAAACGCGTCAATACGACAAGCAACCACTGGTGCCGTTGCAGCATCAGGTCCTCACCCGCTTTGCCGAAAACAGCCACCTGAGCCGGGTGCAGGGCCCCGCCGGCACTGCCGAGTACCTGTGGGAGAGCCTGCCGCTCGCGGGTGAGGCCTGGACCCTGCATCTGTTGCGCAAACCGCAGGTCAGCGCTGCCGGGCGCAACGCTGGCCTGGGCGCCGCCGCCGTATGGCTGAGCCTGGTGTTCGCCGCACTGTTCGTCAGCCAGCGCCTGCGCCTGGCCCGCCTGCGCCAGCGCAGCCGTGAAGAACTCAAGCGCCAGGTCGAGGAGCGTACCCGCGAACTGCGCACCGCACAGGAAGGCCTGGTGCAGTCGGCCAAGTTGGCTGCGCTTGGGCAAATGTCTGCGGCCATGGCCCACGAGATCAACCAGCCGCTGACCACCCAACGCATGCAGCTGGAAACCCTGCGCCTGCTGCTCGACCACGGCCGCTACGACGAAGCGCGCCTGGCACTGGAGCCGCTGGAGCAGATGCTCACACGCATGGCCGCGCTCACCAGCCATCTGAAGACGTTCGCCCGCAACAGCCCGGTCGGCCTGCGCGAACGGCTGGACCTGGCGACCGTGGTCGATCAGGCCCTGCACCTGCTGGATACGCGCTTGCGCAGCGACGAGGTCGACGTGGCCCTGTACCTGGCACGCCCCGCCTGGGTGCGGGGCGATGCGATCCGCCTGGAGCAAGTGCTGATCAACCTGCTGCGCAACGCCCTCGACGCCATGGCCGACAAACGCTACAAACGCCTGGAAATCCGTATCGAACCCGAACAGGATCAATGGCGCCTTAGCGTCCTCGACTCTGGCGGGGGGATTGCCGACACCCATCTGGCCAAGGTCTTCGACCCCTTCTTCACCACCAAGCCGGTGGGTGAAGGGCTCGGTCTGGGCCTGGCAATTTCCTATGGCATCATTCACGAGGCCGGCGGCCAGCTGCAGGCAGAGAACCTGCCGGGCGGCGCGCGCCTGAGCTTCACCCTACCCCGTGACCTGGAGCCTGTATGTTGAATTCAGTGATCGTCGTCGATGATGAGGCGAGCATCCGCAGTGCAGTCGAGCAATGGCTGAACCTGTCCGGGTTCAGCGTGCAGTTGTTCGCGCGCGCCGAGGAATGCCTGGCTCACCTGCCCCGGCACTTTCCAGGCGTCGTCATCAGCGATGTGCGCATGCCGGGCATGGGTGGCATGCAGTTGCTGGAGCGCCTGCAGGCCGATGACCCGGACCTGCCGGTAATCCTGCTGACCGGCCATGGCGATGTGCCGATGGCCGTCGAGGCCATGCGTAACGGCGCCTATGACTTTCTCGAAAAGCCCTTCACGCCGCAGCATCTGCTGGGCAGCCTGCGCCGTGCCCTGGAGAAACGCCAACTGGTGCTGGAGAACCGCCGCCTGCACGAGCAGGCTGACCTGAAGTCACGCCTGGAGGCCGCGCTGCTGGGCATGTCGCAAGGCCTGCAGCAACTGCGCCGGCAGGTGCTCGACCTGGCCAGCCTGCCGGTCAATGTGCTGATCCGCGGCGAAACCGGCAGTGGCAAAGAGCGTGTGGCGCGCTGCCTGCACGACTTCGGCCCGCGTGCAGGCAAGCCCTTCGTCGCGCTCAACTGCGCAGCGATCCCGGAATCGCTGTTCGAAGCCGAGCTGTTCGGCCACGAGAGCGGCGCCTTTACCGGGGCCCAGGGCAAGCGCATCGGCAAGCTGGAGTATGCCAATGGCGGTACGGTGTTCCTCGACGAAATCGAAAGCATGCCGCTGGCCCAACAGGCCAAGCTGCTACGGGTGATCCAGGAGCAGAAGCTGGAACGGCTGGGGGCCAACCAGAGCATCAGTGTCGACCTGCGTATCATCGCCGCGACCAAGCCCGACCTGCTTGAAGAAGCCCGCGCCGGGCGTTTTCGCGAAGACCTGGCCTATAGGCTGAATGTCGCGGAATTGCGCTTGGCGCCGCTGCGCGAACGGCGTGAAGACATCCCGTTACTGTTCGAGCATTTCGCCCACGCTGCAGCCGAGAAGCTGAGCCGCACAGCCCCGCCGCTGTCGGCGACGCAGTTGGCGCAATTGCTGACCCATGACTGGCCTGGCAACGTACGTGAGCTTGCCAACGCGGCCGAGCGCCATGCCTTGGGCCTGGGGTCACCCAGCATCGAGGCAGCACCGGCCGGGCAATCGCTGGGCGAGCAGATGGAGGCGTTCGAGGCACAGTGCCTGCGGGCAGCCTTGCGCCAGCATGCTGGCGAGATCAAGGCGGTGATGGAGGCGTTGCAGCTACCCAGGCGTACGCTGAATGAGAAGATGCAGCGGCACGGCCTGGTGCGTGAGGACTTTCTCTGATGAGCGGATTATTGCCGATCAACACCAATCGATAAGCGGAAATCCGCTCACCCAGGTCATCACGACACGATAAGCCGCTGACCAGTCAATCACCGGCACGCCAGCGGCCGCACGCTCTACGCCCCCATTTGGATCATCCCGCACCCATTTGGCACACCTTCTGCAATCGTCCTGGCAAGCAGCGCTTCAGGCGCGCTCCACAAAAACAACGAGAAGGTATCCCTGATGGATAACGCCACCTCCCTGCCAACCGGGGCGGCCGTCGCGCCCGCCGCAGAAAAAACCACCGCCAGCCGCCTCAAGTCGATTTTCAGCGGCTCCATCGGCAACATGGTCGAATGGTACGACTGGTACGTCTACGCCGCGTTCTCGCTGTACTTCGCCAAAGCGTTCTTCCCTGCCGGCGACTCCACCGCACAACTGCTCAACACCGCCGCCATCTTTGCCGTGGGCTTCCTCATGCGCCCGATCGGTGGCTGGCTGATGGGCCTTTACGCCGACCGCAAGGGGCGCAAGGCCGCACTGATGGCCTCGGTCCTGCTGATGTGCGCCGGCTCCCTCGTCATCGCCCTGACCCCAGGTTATGAAACCATCGGCGTCGCCGCGCCGGTGCTGCTGGTGGTCGCCCGCCTGCTGCAGGGCCTGTCGGTGGGTGGTGAATACGGCACCTCGGCCACCTACCTGAGCGAGATGGCCAGCAAGGAGCGCCGCGGCTTCTTCTCCAGCTTCCAGTACGTGACCCTGATCTCCGGCCAGCTCATCGCCCTGGCGGTGCTGATTGTCCTGCAGCAGACGCTGACCACCGAGCAGCTGTATGCCTGGGGCTGGCGTGTACCGTTCGTGATCGGCGCGCTGTGCGCAGTGGTCGCCCTGTACCTGCGCCGTGGCATGGAAGAAACCGCCTCGTTCACCAAGAAGGAAAAGGCCAAGGAAAGCCTGATGCGCACCCTGCTGCGCCACCCCAAGGAACTGATGACCGTGGTCGGCCTGACCATGGGCGGCACCCTGGCCTTCTACACCTACACCACCTACATGCAGAAGTACCTGGTCAACACCGTGGGCATGAGCATCAGTGACTCCACCACCATCTCGGCGGCCACGTTGTTCCTGTTCATGTGCCTGCAGCCGATCATCGGCGGCCTGTCGGACAAGATCGGCCGTCGCCCGATCCTGATCGCCTTCGGTGTACTCGGCACGCTGTTCACCGTACCGATCCTCACCACCCTGCACACCATCCAGACCTGGTGGGGCGCGTTCTTCCTGATCATGGCAGCGCTGATCATCGTCAGCGGCTACACCTCGATCAACGCCGTGGTCAAAGCCGAACTGTTCCCCACCGAAATCCGCGCACTGGGGGTTGGCCTGCCGTACGCGCTGACCGTTTCGATCTTCGGCGGCACCGCGGAATACGTGGCCCTGTGGTTCAAGAGTGCAGGCATGGAGAGCGGTTTCTACTGGTACGTCACCGCGTGCATCGCGTGTTCGCTGTTGGTGTACGCGACTATGAAAGACACCAAGCAGCATTCGCGGATTACGACTGACTGACCCTGCCGCCAGCTTGAACAAAAGGCGCCTCGTGGACAACGGGCGCCTTTTTTCTTTTGTCTAGCCAATCCTGAGCCAAATATCCAGCCTATTCGGCTCACAAAATGAGCCGAATAGGGTTATTATTCGGCTCACCATAGATTGCGAGGCAACCATGAACGCTCATCGATGGATCTGGCAGCAGCCGAAATGGCCCCACTTCCAATGGCAGAGTGAGCAGCTCGCGCCATTGTTGCGCAGTTGTGTAGAGGCTCAAGGCCGTCTGCTGGGCAGGATGGGAGCCGTCGATGCGTTCAGCGAGAGCCAGAATATCCTCGATACCCTCCTGCAAAATATCGTCACCTCATCTGCCATCGAGGGCGAGCAACTGAATGTTGGCTCAGTACGCTCTTCCCTCGCCCGTCGTCTTGGCATCAAGGAGCAAGGTGCCACCAATGCGCGAAGTGAAGGCCTGGCGGAACTCATGCTGGATGCGACGCAGGCATACGACCAACCCCTGACCCTGCAGCGGCTGTTCACATGGCACCACTGTTTGTTCCCAGACAGCAACGATGGCCTGTCGAAGCCGATACTGGTTGGCCAACTGCGCGACGAAGCACCGATGCAGGTCATCTCCGGTCGTCTCGACAAACCCACCGTACATTTTGAAGCACCACCGCGTATTGGCCTTGAAGACCAGCTAACAGGCTTTCTCGACTGGTTTGAGAACAGCCAAAGCAGCGTTGAACTCGATCCGTTGCTGCGGGCCGGCATCGCTCATTTCTGGTTCGTCACCCTGCATCCCTTCGACGATGGCAATGGGCGCTTGACCCGCGCCCTGACTGATTTGGCACTCGCTCAGGGGGAGCGTCAGGCCATTCGTTTCTACGCCATGTCGGCGAGCATTCTCGAAGATCGAGCGGGCTATTACCGCATATTGGAAAACAGCCAGAAAGGTGGGATGGACATTACCCATTGGCTGGCCTGGTTTCTCGAAACGTTGCTGCGCAGCCTCGAGCACGCCCTTTTGCGTATCGACCGTGTACTGGTCAAGGCGCGGTTCTGGAATGCGCACCGCGCTGACGGTTTGCTGCCTGAGCAGGTCAAGGTACTGAACAGGTTGCTCGATGGAGGCCCACGCGGTTTCGAAGATGGCATCAATGCAGCGCAATACCAGGCAGTGGCTAAGGTGTCGAAGGCCACTGCAACGCGCCACCTCACTGACCTGCTGGACAAAGCATGCCTGGTGAAACTAGCCGGTGGAGGACGCAGTACGCGTTATCAGATCAATACCCAGGGTATCCCCACCCCCTGACGCGGTTCACGTAGCTGATACCAGCTGGCAATCATTACCCGCACCAGCAGCACCCCTCCCATCACGGCCGACGACCCTACTCGATTTTCTGCTCTTAACCCCCGATTAATTCAGCGTCTGCATCCTGCAGAGGCTGGCAAAGCATTCAGCACTCGAGGCGCTTGTATCTCAAGAGGTACCAAAACCGAATGCTGAATGGCGACGCTCACGCCAATATACATCTATCAATTCGATTCTTAAGCGCTATTTTTTGCGCTTTTTAATCAAATTAATTGGCGTAGCATTGAATCCATAGAAACAAACAACTTCTCGCATCCAACGGAGCAACGACCATGAAAAACAAATTGATCCTCACCCTGGCCCTTTCGGTTTTCGCGGCTGGCGCCTTCGCCGAAGATGGCTTCGACCGCACCAACGCCCACAGCTTCACTGCGGTGCAAACGCAAACCGCCACTTACGCTGAAGATGGTTTTGACCGCACAGGTGCACAACGCTTCGCCGAAGACGGCTTCGACCGCACTGGCGGCCAACGCTTTGCCGAAGATGGTTTCGACCGCACCAACGCCCACCGCATCAGTTGATAACGGATGCGTGCAACCAGCCCGGCCTTGGCCGGGCTTGATCATTTGCAGGCGGCCGCAGACTTGGCACACTAGGCGCCTCGTCCAACCAGAGGTAGGGCCAGCAAGCCCAACGCAGATGTATTACTACGAACCCGCCAAAGGCCACGGCCTGCCCCACGACCCGTTCAATGCCATCGTCGGCCCGCGCCCGATCGGCTGGATCTCCTCGCAGAGCAGCGAAGGCCAACTGAACCTCGCGCCCTACTCCTTTTTCAACGCGTTCAACTACATCCCCCCGATCATCGGGTTCTGCAGTGTCGGGCGTAAAGACAGCCTGAACAACATCGAGCAGACCGGTGAGTTCGTCTGGAACCTGGCCACCCGCCCGCTGGCGGAGCAGATGAACCAGAGCTGCGCTGCAGTGCCCGCCGATGTGAATGAATTCCAGCTGAGCGGCCTGACTGCCGCGCCGTCGAGCATCGTCCAGGTGCCACGTGTGGGCGAAAGCCCCGTGGCGTTCGAATGCAAGGTGAGCCAGATCGTCCAGCTCAAGCGGGCGGACCAGGAGCTGGTGCCAAGCTGGCTGATCCTTGGCGAAGTGGTGGCGGTGCACATTGCCGAACACCTGCTCAAGGACGGCATCTACGACACCGCCGCCGCCGAGCCGATTCTGCGTGGCGGTGGGCCGGCGGATTATTTCGAGCTGGGCAACCTGTTCAAGATGCGCAGGCCGCAGGCCTGATCGACAGGGCGGGTTACCAGATCAGCTCGCCGTCTTCAGCCACGCCCTGAAGGCGCTCGAGCTCGGCGCAGGCGGCCTCATCGGCCGCAATGGCGCCTTTGAACACCTGGCCTTCCAGCACCTTGTGAAAGCGCGGCGCACCGCCCATGCCCAAAGCCTTGACTGCGATGGCGGCGTTGTAGCCACCGCCGTGTACCGGGACCATCGCCGAAACCGCTTCAAAATGCGGGAATTCTCTACGTGCCATGTCGCTATCCGCGTGATTGATCGAGGGGCGGCATTCTAACCCGTGGCGTGTGCCTTTCAATCGAAGGTATGCAGATCCAGGCTGCTGACCACCTGGGCCTGCACCAGATCGCCAAACACCTGCAGGGTCGGCGAGGCGAAATAGCCGCTCATTGCCTGCTGGTCACGCCAGCTGCCGCTGAGCAGCCACAGGTCGGCATCGGCTTGCGAGCGCTGTACGGTGAAACTCAGGCAGCCGGGCGTGCGCAACGACGGCTCGAGCAGGTCACGCAGGCGCGCGCCAAGCTCCGCCGAACGACCGCTGCTGGCACGGATGAAAGCCAAGTGGGTGACCGGTTGGGAAAGGGCCATTGCACAATCTCCTTGAAGCAGGCGGACGGAAAAACCAGGCTGCCAAGGTTAGGGCCGCGCCCGCGCGGCGCGTTAGGCCAATACTGCACGTCGATTGCCTGATCCTGCAGCGGTGCAGGATCAGGCAATCGACGTGCAGCTTTCGACTAGCGCCCGCCATTGCCCAAACCTATGCTGCGTCGGTCAGTAGAGGAAAGCCATCATGACCACCACCCCGTCCATCGACCCGACCCTGGAAGTGCAGCGCCAAGAGCTGGCCGAGCTGATCGGCCGCCATGCCAGCGACGTTCACGGCCCGGCGTCCGCCATCGACGACCTGTACCTGGTGCGCTATACCGAGAATGTCCGCTCTGTGCCAACCTTGGCCCAACCCGCGCTGTGCATCCTGGCCCAGGGCAGCAAAAGCTTGTTCCTCGGCGACGAACAGTACGCTTACGACCCTTTGCACTACATGGTGGTGTCGGTGACGCTGCCGCTGAGCGGCGCGAGGCTCGATGCCAGCCCGGAAAACCCGAGCCTCGGCCTGCGCCTGGACCTTGACCCGGCCGAGATCAGCCAGCTGATTGCCGAAAGCGGGCCGATGCTGGTGCCCAACCTGCCTTCCGGCCGCGGCCTTTATGTGGAAAGGACTGACCCGCAACTGCTCGACGCCTTGCTGCGGTTGATTCGCCTGCTGGACTCGCCACGTGACATCGCCATGCTGGCGCCGCTGATCCGTCGGGAAATTCTCTACCGACTGCTGCGCGGCCCCCAGGGCTACCGCCTGTACGAGATTGCTCTGGCCAACAGCCAGACGCACCGGGTGTGCCAGGCCATCACCTGGCTCAACCAGAACTTCCAGCAACCGCTGCGCATCGAGGACTTGGCGCGGGAGGTCAACCTCAGCACCTCGACCCTGCACCACAGGTTCAAGGCCGTTACCTCCATGAGCCCGTTGCAGTACCAGAAGCAGTTGCGCCTGCAGGAGGCGCGCCGGCTAATGCTCAACGATGGCCTGGAGGCGGCGGTGGCGGGGTATCGGGTAGGGTATGAAAGCCCGTCCCAGTTCAGCCGCGAGTACAGCCGGTTGTATGGCGCGCCACCGATCCGCGATGTTGCGCGGTTGCGCGCCAGTACCGGCTGATTATCCTCAGCCCAGTACAGCTGCCTGCCACCGGTTCTGATCAACCTGAATCAGGGTCGGCCCCTTGCGCTCTACGGCCCGGCCAAGGGCAGCGTGCAATTGCGCCACATCGCCGACATCTTCGGCCTCAGCGCCCAAGGCACGGGCCACGCCGATGAAGTCCGGGGTATGGATGTCCACCCCGACCGGCTCGATGGCGCGATTGACCATGTACTTCTTGATTTCCTCGTAGCCCTGGTTATTCCACAGCAGCACGATCAATGGCACCTGGGCCTCCACCGCGCTGGCCAGTTCCGGCAGGGTGAACTGCAGCCCACCATCGCCAATCAGGCAAACCGCCGGTGCACGCGCGGCCGGTTGCTCGGCGCTGCCCAGCCAGGCCCCCATCGCCGCGGGCAGTGCATAGCCCAAAGTGCCGTAGCCGGTCGAGGCATTGAACCAGCGACGTGGCTGATCCATGTCCAGCGTCAGGTTGCCGGTGTACACCGGCTGCGTCGAATCGCCGACCAGGATGGCATTGGGCAGACGCTCCAGGATGCTGGTCAGCAGGCGAGTCTGGCTGAGGGTCGGCTGATCCCAGCCAGCATTCAGCGCATCACGCAGGTGCCGAACACGTGCAGCCCCCCAGCTTCCGTCGCGGGCCGGTTGCGGCAGCGCCTGCAAGCAGTCGAGCAACGCCTGAGCCGCCAACGCCGCATCGGCAACCAGCGCCAGCTCCGGCAGGTAATTGCGCACGGTCTGGTCCGGGTCGATATCGATGCGCAGCAGGCTGCCAGGGATTTCGAAGCCGCCCTTGAATGTCACGTCGTAGTCGGTTTCGGCCAGCTCGGTACCGATCGCCAGCACCACATCGGCCTCCGCCACCAGCGCGCGGGTGGCGACCAGCGACTGGGTCGAACCGAGCTGCAGCGGGTGGCTGGAAGGCAGCAGGCCCTTGGCATTGATGGTCAGCGCCACCGGGGCTTGCAGATGTTCGGCCAGGCCCGCCAGCGCAGCACCTGCATCCAGCGCCCCCCCCCCTGCGAGGATCAACGGCTTGCGCGCCTTGGCCAGGCGTTCGGCCATCTGCGCCACGGCCTGTGGTGCGGCGCCTGCGCGGCTGCTGCGCACCGGGCGGCCCGGCAGCAGGTGGTCGGCAGGCTCAACCAGTACATCCAGCGGGATCTCGATATGCACCGGCCGCGGGCGGGCGCCGTCGAATACGGCAAAGGCACGGGCCAGTACTTGCGGCAGGTCGTCGGCGCTCATCAGCGTCTGCGAAAACGCCGCCACACCTGCCACCAGCGCGCTCTGGTTGGGCAGCTCGTGCAGCTTGCCACGGCCACCGCCCAGCTGGTCACGCGACTGCACGCTGGAAATCACCAGCATCGGGATAGAGTCGGCGTAGGCCTGGCCCATGGCGGTGGTGATGTTGGTCATCCCAGGGCCGGTGATGATGAAACACACCCCGGGCTTGCCACGTGTGCGCGAGTAGCCGTCAGCCATGAAACCAGCACCTTGCTCGTGGCGTGGCGTGATATGGCGGATCGACGAGCCCGCCAGCCCTCGGTAGAGCTCCACGGTATGTACGCCCGGGATACCGAAAACATGGTCAACGCCATAGCCTTCGAGGAGTTTGACCAATACTTCGCCGCAAGTTGCCATCGGGTTTCACCTTGGATCTTGTTGGAATCTGTGCGCATTGGACCCAACGTGCAGCTATCGCCACAAGGCAAAAAAACACATACTAGCCATGTCCTTTAATCATGGCTCGCCACGATGAAACGCCTTCCGCCCCTCCCCGCGCTGCACACGTTCCTCATCACCGCGCAGCATTGCAATTTCACCCGTGCCGCTCAGCAGTTGCATATCACCCAAGGCGCCGTCAGCCGGCAGATCGCTGGGTTGGAAGAACACCTGGGTTACGCCTTGTTCCAGCGCCAGGCCCGCGGCTTGACCCTTACGCGTGAGGGGCAGGACTGGTTGCCACGCGTTCAGCAGGTATTCGCCCTGATCGAACAAGGCGTGCGTGAGGTAGGTGGGCGCAGCACTACCCTGCAGCTCAAGGCGCCAACTTGTGTGATGCGCTGGTTGTTGCCGCGGCTGATGGAATGGCAGGCCCTGCGCCCGGACGTACCCGTGGAGCTGACCACCACCGTGCAGCATGGCGTGGACTTTCGCCGTGAAGGGTTCGATGCGGCGGTGGTCTATGGCGGCTTGCCCAATCACGGGCTGCGGGCGCTCAAGCTGTTCGATGAGCAGCTGACGCCCGTGTGTGCACCCTCGCTGCTGGCAGGCCCTGTACCGTTGAAGCAGGTTGAAGACCTGGCGCGCCATATGCTGTTACACCCCTCACGGGATGGGCACGACTGGCGCCTGTGGCTGCAGGCGGCCGGCGCGTCGTTCGAGCTGCACGGCCCTAAGCAGCATTTCGAGACCCTGGACATGGCCATGGCGATGGCGTCCCAAGGCACAGGGGTGGCCATTGGCGACTGGGCGCTGATTGGCGATGACCTGCGCGGCGGGCGCTTGTGCATGCCATTCGGCTTGAAGGTAAGCACCGGCAAGGGCTACTACCTGGTCAGCCAGGCCAAGAGCCTGCCAGCAGGGCTGGTCGAGCTGATGGACTGGCTGGCAGGGCGTGCCGAACAGTGACAGGTCGGTTCAGTAACCGACGGTGAAGCGTTGCCGCGAATGCGCCGGCTTCTCCAGCTCATCGATCATGGCAATGGCAAAGTCGGCAAAGGTGATCCAGCTCTTGCCATCGGCACCAATCAGCAGATGGTCCTTGCCCAAGGTGTAGTGCCCGGTGCGTTCCCCTTCGACGAATTCGGCCGACGGCGACAGGAAGGTCCAGTCCAGGTTCTGCTCCTGGCGCAGCGCCTCGAGAAAACGCCCACCCGCGCTGGCTTCGGCCTTGTAAGCCTCGGGGAAATCCGGGCTGTCGATGACCCGATGCCCGGAAGGCAGCAACAGGCTACCGGCGCCGCCCACCACCAACAGGCGCTTCACGCCCGCACGCTTGACCGGTTCGATGATCGCGTGCGGCGCGATGGTCGAAAAATGCGCCGCACTCAGCACCGCATCCATGCCGGCGACGGCCTTTTGCAGCGCCGCGCTGTCGTTGACATCAAGCGCCTGCACGGTAACCCCCCCACGCCCCTGCAGTGCTGAAGGGTCGCGGGCGATGGCCAGCACACTGTGCCCCCGGCGCAGGGCTTCTTCCAGCAGTTGGCTGCCAGCGCGGCCGGTGGCACCGATGATTGCGATGTTGCTCATGAGGAACACTCCTTCAGCTGGATAGACTTAACAGTTGATCTCCCCCCAGCTTAGTTGCCCGATCCATGACAGATTTGTTGTGAACTGGCGCGCAAGCAGGCCGTGGCGGCAAGCGCCCGCCTGCAGTTGACCTATGCTTGAGGTATCACCTGTTTTTGCAACAGGAGGTGAGCATCATGGGTATCAAGTCCAGAAGAGTCGCCCTTGTCATGGCCTTGACCGCCGTTGCCGGGCTTTACGGCTCCGCCTGCTGGCGCGCCGAGCTGCTACGCAGCCAGCCTAACGCGGCAGCGAGTTGCGAGCAGGCGCATTGCGTGCCGCACACTGCCACCTTGAGCGCCGTCCGTTGAGCTGAACGGCGCCACGCCGGTCACTCGTCGACGCTCATATACTCCTTGGCCCAGCGGATGTAGTCCTCAGGCTGGGTGTAGGTGTGCGAGAGCTCGGTGGCGGTGAGGTTCTCCGACTTGTTCTGCTGGCCGCGTTGCAGCCGCAGGCAGTCGTAAGTGGCCTTGATCGCAGCGAAGTACGCGGCGTGGCCATCGACCACGATACGCACGCCCAGGCGCGCCAGGCGCTCGTCGTCACGCAGGTTGGGGTTGGCGTAGGTCACCAGCATCAAGGGCACGGTCAGGTGCTCGGCAATCTGCTCCAGTTGTTCGAAGTCCTTCACACCCACCATGCAGATGCCGTCGGCACCGGCCTTCTGGTAGCTCTGCGTGCGCACGATGATCTCTTCGGTGCTGAGCACCCCGGCGTTGGTGCGGGCAATGATCGACAGCGACGAATCCACGCGTGCTTCCAGGGCTGCACGGATCTTGCCGACACCTTCGTCGACCGGGATCAGGTCGGTGGACTTGCGCCCGAACTGGGCCGGCAGCAGGGTGTCTTCGATGGTCAGCGCAGCCACGCCGGCGCGCTCCAACTCGATGACCGTGCGCATCACATTCAGCGCATTGCCGTAGCCATGGTCGGCATCGGCGAGCACCGGCAATTGGGCCACGCGGCCGATGCGGGTAGCCTGTTCGACGAATTCGCTCAGGGTGATCAAGGCGAAGTCTGGCGCAGCCAGCACCTGCAACGAAGCGACCGAGCCGCCGAGAATTCCAACCTCGAAACCCAGGTCGGCGGCAATACGCGCCGACATCGGGTCGAACACAGACGCTGTGTGGTAGCAGGAACCTGAAGCGAGCAGCTCGCGGAATGCAAAACGCAAATCTTGGTGGGAAGCCCTGGGCATGATCACTCCGCTTATACGTGAAATTGAACGGTTGCTACCGACCCCTGAATCGGGTCTACCTGACCTGTTCCAACCGTCGCCATCTGGGCGGTCATGCTCGACATGCAGGCAGAGGAATAAAAGGTGTGGGATACAGCGGCACCGAAATCCTGCGACATCTTGCTGCACCAAGCTGGTGCAAGCCCCGGATTTCAGCCCCTGCGGCCCATGCACGATATCACGCGGCCATGCACCACTGGATGAATGCGCCAATGCCGATCTTGCATAGGGGATGCAGATAGTACATAGGAAGCTACCTAAGTCGGGTTACAATCCGGCTATTCATGTCGGCCCCTGTGCGGGTAAAGCCGCTGCCACAGGCTCGCCACTGTTCTTACGGCCAGTGCTGAACCTGCGGCGGCGGCTTTACCCGTGAAGGGGCCGGAAAAGTCACCGCCATTAGACAAGGTGCTCCGTGACAGCTGCCCTGCCCCCCACCGCCCTGCGCAACGTACTCACCGCGTTGATGCTGGCCATCTTCCTAGGTGCCCTCGACCAGACCATCGTCGCCGTTTCCTTGCCGGCCATCTCCGCCCAGTTCAATGACGTCGGCTTGCTGGCGTGGGTGATCTCCGGGTACATGGTGGCGATGACCGTGGCGGTGCCGATCTACGGCAAGCTGGGTGATCTGTACGGGCGTCGGCGCATGATCCTTACCGGTATCAGCCTGTTCACCCTGGCTTCAATCGCCTGCGCCCTGGCCCAGGACATGCAGCAGCTGGTGCTGGCGCGCGTACTGCAGGGGGTCGGCGCGGGCGGTATGGTCTCGGTCAGCCAGGCGATCATCGGTGACTTCGTGCCACCGCGTGAGCGGGGCCGCTACCAGGGCTATTTCAGCAGCATGTACGCCGCAGCAAGCGTTGCCGGGCCCGTGCTGGGCGGCTGGCTGACCGAGTATCTGTCATGGCGCTGGGTATTCTGGATCAACCTGCCGCTGGGCCTGGTCGCATTGTGGGCGATCCACCGTGCCTTGAGTGGCCTGCCGGTGCAACGCCGCGAAGCACGGGTGGACTACCTGGGCGCCGTGTTGCTGATCGTTGGCCTGGGCAGCCTGTTGCTGGGCATTACCCTGGTCGGCCAAGGCCAGGCCTGGACCGCGCCCGCGGTCATGGGCCTGTTTGCCTGCGCCGGGCTTGGCACGGCCGTGTTCATCGCCCACGAACGCCGCTGCCAGGAACCGTTGCTGCCGCTAGGCCTGTTCGGTAACCGGGTTGCCGTGCTGTGCTGGGGGGTGATTTTCTTCGCCAGCTTCCAGTCTATTTCACTGACCATGCTGATGCCTCTGCGCTACCAGGGCATCACCGGCGCCGGCGCCGACAGTGCAGCGCTGCACCTGCTGCCCTTGGCCATTGGCCTGCCCATAGGGGCCTTTACCGGCGGGCGCATGACCAGCATCACGGGCCGCTACAAACCGCAGATCCTCGCCGGCGCGCTGCTGATGCCGGTCGCGGTCTTCGCCATGGCCATCACCCCGCCACAGTCGGCCCTGCTCAGTGCCGCGTTCATGCTGCTGACCGGCATCGCCTGCGGCCTACAGTTCCCGACCTCGCTGGTGGGCACGCAGAGTGCGGTGGGCAGCAAGGACATCGGCGTGGCCACCAGCACCACCAACCTGTTCCGCTCACTGGGCGGGGCGATGGGCGTGGCGTGCATGTCCAGCCTGCTGCTGGCGCTGTTGCACCAAGGCGGTTTCGAGTTGCAGGGTAACCCGTTGCTGGGCAGCCTGCAGGCCGGCGAAGCAGACCCGGCAACCCAGGCGCGGTTGCTGGCAACCTTCCGGCATCTGTTACTGGGCAGTGCGGCGGTGGCGTTGCTCGGCCTGATGGCGGCCCTGGCATTACCGGACCGGCAATTGCGCGGGCGTGAGGGAGCAGCCTGAGGTATTAATCCCCCCTTAACATCAGGAGGAAACACTCCCTCACAATCCTTAACAAAGTGTCATTTGCGCAGGGCCGGGCTCAAGCGCAGCATATCCAGCCCGGTGTCGACCCATTTTTCGGCATCGCGCAGCAGCTCGAAGCTGTCCGGCAGCAGCAACCAGCGCCCGATCAGGCCATCGACATAGGCAAACAGGGCCACGGCTGCGCGCTCTACATCCAGCTCGGCCGGCAATTGTTCGCGGCGTACGGCATTGGCCAGCGCCAGGTTGATGCCCACGTGGCAATCCAGTACAGCGCTCTGGCGCTGCTGGCGAATTTCACACATGTCATCGGTGAACTCGCACTTGTGATGCAGGATTTCGTTGATACGACGGGTACGGGCGTCCAGCACCAGCTCGTTGAACACTTGCAGCAGCAGCTTGCGCATGCACCCAAGCGGGTCGACTTCGTCCTCGCTTTCACTGGCACGCGCCAAGTGGTCATGGGTTTCGTGCAAGCTGTCGAGCAACGCCTGCACCAGCTCTGCCTTATTATTGAAATGCCAGTAGATCGCACCCCGAGTCACGCCCGCCAGCTCGGCGATGTCCGCCAGGGTGGTGCGCGCAACCCCGCGCTTGTAGAAGGCCTTTTCCGCTGCCTCAATGATTTGCGTGCGGGTTTCCTGGGCTTCTTCTTTGGTTCGACGGACCATGGCAGTACAACCTCATCTGGGCCCGCAGGCGCATCGCGTGCAGGGAATCCGCCGGGGCCACACCTCTGCAGGGTGCTTCCCGGATTGGCTAACAAAGGGGCCGGGGTAGTAGCCAAGTACCACCCAACGGTATTTACAAACAACCATGAATGTAAGTATATTCGTTAGTAAGCTATTTATCCACCTGGTAGCATTTTTTCCGTCAAGACTCTTCCATTACCCTTGAGCATCTCCCAGCTCTAGCGATCCGAGGATCCTCATGCAATTCAAGCCAGCCGTTACCGCTCTGGTTTCCGCCGTCGCCCTGGCAACCCTGCTCAGTGGCTGCAAGAAAGAAGAAGCCGCGCCCGCAGCACAGGCTCCTCAGGTCGGCGTAGTGACCATTCAGCCCCAAGCCTTCACCTTGACCTCGGAACTGCCGGGGCGCACCAGCGCGTTCCGCGTCGCTGAAGTCCGCCCACAGGTCAATGGCATCATCCTCAAGCGCCTGTTCAAGGAAGGCAGCGAGGTCAAGGAAGGCCAGCAGCTGTACCAGATCGACCCTGCCGTGTACGAGGCCAACCTGGCCAACGCCCAGGCCAACCTGCAAGCTACCCGCTCGCTGGCCGAGCGCTACAAGCAGCTGATCGACGAACAGGCGGTGTCCAAGCAGGAATACGACGACGCCAATGCCAAACGATTGCAGGCCGATGCATCGCTCAAAAGCGCCCAGATCGACCTGCGCTACACCAAGGTACTGGCGCCGATCAGCGGTCGCATCGGTCGCTCGTCGTTCACCGAAGGCGCATTGGTGAGCAATGGTCAGACCAACGCCATGGCCACCATCCAGCAGCTCGACCCGATCTACGTCGACGTCACCCAGTCCACCGCCGAGCTGCTCAAGCTGCGCCGTGAGCTGGAAAGCGGCCAACTGCAGAAGTCCGGCGCCAACACCGCATCGGTTCAGCTGGTGCTGGAAGACGGCAGCCTGTTCAAGCAGGAAGGTCGCCTGGAGTTCTCGGAAGTCGCGGTCGACGAGACCACCGGCTCGGTGACCCTGCGCGCCATCTTCCCCAACCCGGACCACACCCTGCTGCCAGGCATGTTCGTGCATGCGCGGCTCAAGGCCGGGGTCAACAGCCAAGCTATCCTGGCCCCGCAGCAAGGCGTCACCCGTGACCTCAAGGGTGCACCGACCGCGCTGGTGGTCAACCAGGAGAACAAGGTCGAACTGCGCCAGCTCAAGGCCAGCCGCACCCTGGGCAGCGACTGGCTGATCGAGGAAGGCCTGAACCCGGGCGACCGCCTGATCACCGAAGGCCTGCAGTACGTGCGCCCTGGTGTCGAGGTCAAGGTCAGCGATGCCACCAACGTCAAGAAGCCAGGCAGCCCTGATCAGGCCAACGCGGCCAAAGCAGACGCCAAAGCGGAGTAAACCATGTCGAAGTTCTTTATCGATCGCCCGATCTTCGCCTGGGTGATTGCCTTGGTGATCATGCTGGTCGGCGCCTTGTCGATCCTGAAGCTGCCGATCAACCAGTACCCAAGCATCGCGCCGCCGGCCATCGCCATCGCCGTGACTTACCCGGGCGCTTCGGCGCAGACCGTGCAGGACACCGTGGTGCAGGTGATCGAGCAGCAGCTCAACGGTATCGACAACCTGCGCTATGTGTCTTCGGAGAGTAACTCCGACGGCAGCATGACCATCACGGCCACCTTCGAGCAAGGCACCAATGCCGACACCGCGCAGGTACAGGTACAGAACAAGCTGAACCTGGCCACCCCGCTGCTGCCGCAAGAGGTGCAGCAGCAAGGTATCCGCGTGACCAAGGCAGTGAAGAACTTCCTGCTGGTGATCGGCCTGGTGTCCGAAGACGGCAGCATGACCAAGGATGACTTGGCCAACTACATCGTCTCCAACATGCAAGACCCGATCTCGCGGACCGCCGGTGTAGGTGACTTCCAGGTGTTCGGTGCGCAGTACGCCATGCGTATCTGGCTGGATCCGGCCAAGCTGAACAAGTTCCAGCTGACCCCGGTCGACGTCAAGACCGCAGTTGCCGCGCAGAACGTGCAGGTGTCGTCCGGCCAGCTCGGCGGCCTCCCTGCACTGCCGGGTACCCAGCTCAACGCGACCATCATCGGCAAGACCCGCCTGCAGACCGCCGAGCAGTTCGAGAAGATTCTGCTCAAGGTCAACAAGGACGGTTCGCAAGTGCGCCTGGGTGATGTCGCCCAGGTAGGCCTGGGTGGCGAGAACTACGCCGTCAGCGCCCAGTTCAACGGCAAGCCGGCATCCGGCCTGGCGGTCAAGCTGGCGACCGGCGCCAACGCCCTGGACACCGCCAAGGCGCTGCGCCAGACCATCAGCGACCTGGAACCGTTCTTCCCGCCTGGGGTGAAAGCGGTATTCCCGTATGACACCACCCCGGTGGTCACCGAATCGATCAGCGGGGTAATCCACACCCTGATCGAAGCCGTGGTCCTGGTGTTCCTGGTGATGTACCTGTTCCTGCAGAACTTCCGCGCCACCATCATTACCACCATGACCGTACCGGTGGTATTGCTGGGTACCTTCGGCATCCTTGCCGCTGCGGGCTTCAGCATCAACACCCTGACCATGTTCGCCATGGTCCTGGCCATCGGCTTGCTGGTGGACGACGCCATCGTCGTGGTGGAAAACGTCGAACGGGTGATGTCCGAGGAAGGCTTGCCGCCCAAGGAGGCGACCAAGCGCTCGATGGAGCAGATCCAGGGCGCCCTGGTGGGTATCGCCCTGGTGCTGTCGGCGGTACTGCTGCCGATGGCCTTCTTCGGCGGCTCCACGGGTGTGATCTACCGGCAGTTCTCCATCACCATCGTCTCGGCCATGGGCCTGTCGGTGCTGGTGGCGCTGATCTTCACCCCGGCGCTGTGCGCCACCATGCTCAAGCCGCTGAAGAAGGGCGAGCACCATGTGGCCAAGGGCGGTTTCTTCGGCTGGTTCAACCGCAACTTCGACCGCAGCGTAAACGGCTACGAGCGCAGCGTCGGTACCATCTTGCGCAACAAGGTGCCGTTCCTGCTCGCCTATGCCCTGATCGTGGTCGGCATGATCTGGCTGTTCGCCCGTATTCCAACGGCGTTCCTGCCTGAGGAAGACCAGGGCGTACTGTTCGCCCAGGTGCAAACCCCGGCAGGCTCCAGTGCCGAGCGCACTCAGGTGGTGGTCGACCAGATGCGTGAATACCTGCTCAAAGACGAAGCAGACACCGTATCGTCGGTGTTCACCGTCAACGGTTTCAACTTCGCCGGCCGCGGCCAGAGCTCCGGTATGGCGTTCATCATGCTCAAGCCGTGGGGCGAGCGGTCCAAGGAGAACAGTGTGTTCGCCCTGGCTGAGCGCGCCCAGCAGCACTTCTTTACCTTCCGCGATGCGATGGTGTTCGCCTTCGCGCCGCCTGCCGTACTCGAACTGGGTAACGCCACCGGCTTCGACGTGTTCCTGCAGGACCGCGGCGGTGTCGGCCATGCCAAACTCATGGAAGCACGCAACCAGTTCCTGGCCAAAGCGGCACAAAGCAAGGTGCTCAGTGCCGTGCGCCCGAACGGCCTGAACGATGAGCCGCAGTACCAGCTGACCATCGATGACGAACGTGCCAGCGCCCTGGGCGTGACCATCGCCGACATCAACAACACCCTGTCGATTGCCCTGGGTGCCAGCTACGTCAACGACTTTATCGACCGCGGCCGGGTCAAGAAGGTGTACATCCAGGGTGAACCAAACGCCCGCATGAGCCCTGAAGACCTGCAGAAGTGGTACGTGCGCAACGGTGCTGGCGAGATGGTGCCGTTCTCCTCGTTCGCCAAAGGCGAGTGGACCTACGGTTCGCCCAAGCTGTCCCGTTACAACGGCGTCGAGGCGATGGAAATCCTCGGTGCACCGGCCCCGGGCTACAGTACCGGTGACGCCATGGCCGAGGTGGAGCGTATCGCGGGCGAGTTGCCGGACGGTATCGGCTTCTCCTGGACCGGCATGTCCTACGAGGAAAAACTCTCCGGCTCGCAAATGCCGGCGCTGTTCGCCCTCTCGGTACTGTTCGTGTTCCTCTGCCTGGCAGCACTGTATGAAAGCTGGTCGATCCCGATCGCCGTCGTGCTGGTAGTACCGCTGGGTATCATCGGTGCGCTGATTGCCACCAGCCTGCGCGGGTTGTCCAACGACGTGTACTTCCTGGTGGGCCTGTTGACCACCATCGGCCTGGCGGCGAAAAACGCCATCCTGATCGTCGAATTCGCCAAGGAACTGCATGAGCAAGGCAGCAGCCTGTACGACGCAGCGATCGAGGCGTGCCGCATGCGTCTGCGCCCGATCATCATGACCTCGCTGGCGTTCATCCTCGGCGTGGTACCGTTGACCATCGCCAGCGGCGCCGGCGCGGGCAGCCAGCACGCCATCGGCACCGGCGTGATCGGCGGCATGATCAGCGCAACCATCCTGGCAATCTTCTGGGTACCGCTATTCTTCGTCGCAGTGTCGTCGCTGTTCGGCAGCAAAGAGCCGAAAAAAGACGCCACCCCTGAAACTCCACGTTATGAGGCTGGGCAATGACCAAGTCTTTGTTGTCCCTGGCGGTAACCGCTTTCATTCTTGGCGGCTGCTCGCTGATCCCTGATTACCAGACCCCGGAAACCCCGGTGGCCCAGCAGTGGCCGCAAGGCCCTGCATACTCGCCGACCCAGTCGGCCGACGTGGCCGCCGCTGAACAGGGCTGGCGCCAGTTCTTCCAGGACCCGGCCCTGCAGCAGCTGATCCAGACCTCGCTGGTGAACAACCGCGACCTGCGCGTCGCGGCGCTGAACCTGGACGCCTACCGCGCCCAGTACCGCATCCAGCGTGCCGACCTGTTCCCGGCGGTTTCGGCCACCGGCAGCGGCAGCCGCCAGCGCGTACCGGCCAACATGTCGACCACCGGCGAATCCAACATCACCAGCCAGTACTCGGCCACCCTGGGCGTCAGCGCCTATGAGCTGGACCTGTTCGGCCGCGTACGCAGCCTGACCGAGCAGGCCCTGGAGACTTACCTGTCCAGTGAGCAGGCGCGTCGTTCCACGCAGATCGCCCTGGTGGCCAGCGTGGCCAACGCCTACTACACCTGGCAGGCCGACCAGGCGCTGTTCAAGCTGACCGAAGACACCCTCAAGACCTATGAGGAAAGCTACAACCTCACCCGCCGCAGCAACGAGGTAGGTGTGGCGTCGGCGCTGGACCTGAGCCAGGCACGCACCGCCGTGGAAGGCGCCCGGGTCAAGTACTCGCAGTACCAGCGCCTGGTCGCCCAGGACGTCAACAGCCTGGCCGTGCTGCTCGGCACCGGCGTGCCGGCCAACCTGCCGGCCCCGCTGAAACTCGATGCCGACCAATTGGCCGAGGTTCCGGCGGGCCTGCCCTCCGACCTGCTGACCCGCCGCCCGGACATCCAGGAAGCGGAGCACCTGCTGAAAGCTGCCAATGCCAACATCGGCGCTGCGCGTGCTGCGTTCTTCCCGAGCATCAGCCTGACCGCCAACGCGGGTACCCTGAGCCCGGACATGGACGGGCTGTTCAAGGGCGGTTCGGGTACCTGGCTGTTCCAGCCGCAGATCAACCTGCCGATCTTCAACGCCGGCAGCCTGAAGGCCAGCCTGGACTATTCGAAGATTCAGAAGGACATCAACGTCGCCAAGTACGAAAAGACCATCCAGACCGCCTTCCAGGAAGTCTCCGATGGCCTGGCGGCGCGCAAGACCTTCGAAGAGCAGTTGCAGGCGCAACGTGACCTGGTGCAAGCGAACCAGGACTACTACCGCCTGGCTGAACGCCGTTACCGCATCGGCATCGACAGCAACCTGACCTTCCTCGACGCCCAGCGCAACCTGTTCAGCGCGCAGCAGGCACTGATCACCGATCGCCTGTCGCAGCTGACCAGCGAGGTCAACTTGTACAAGGCGCTGGGTGGCGGCTGGTACGAGCGGACCGGCCAAGCCAATCAGCAGGCCTCGGTGAATACACCGAAGGGCTGAACCAACGGCTGCAACCTCAAGCCCACCCTCGCGGTGGGCTTTTTGTTGCCACCACAAAAAATTAACCAACCGGAACATTCCGTTCGATTATCGCCCGCTACCGTGTGCGACGAATTGCCTCGCCCCTTCCCTTCCCCGCACCATCGCACCCAGCAACGTTGCCCACGTTCATCAAAAAAGACCGCCCTGCAGGCCGCATCCTGCAGCACAGCGGTTCGCCAATAAAAACAAGAGATCCACGACAGATGAGCACTTCGCACCCCGCACGCCAGCTGCTGCCCGGCCTGTTGGCCATGTCCTGCGCGTTCCCCGCGTTTGCCGCCGAAGGCGGTTTCATGGAGGACGCCAAAGCCAGCCTCAACCTGCGCAACTTCTACATCAACCGCAACTTCGTCGACCCGGCCCACCCCCAGGCCAAAGGCGAAGAATGGACGCAAAGCTTCATCCTCGATGCCCGCTCCGGTTTCACCCAGGGCACCGTGGGTTTCGGCGTGGACGTACTGGGTTTGTACTCGGTCAAGCTCGATGGCGGTAAAGGCACCACCAATACCCACCTGCTGCCGGTACACGACGATGGCCGCCCCGCCGACGACTTCGGCCGGCTGGGCGTGGCACTGAAAGCCAAGCTATCGCAAACCGAATTGAAAGTCGGTGAATGGATGCCGGTGTTGCCGATCCTGCGCTCGGATGACGGCCGCTCACTGCCGCAGACCTTCCGCGGCGGCCAGCTTACCTCGAAGGAAATAGACGGCCTGACCCTGTATGCCGGCCAGTTCCGCGGCAACAGCCCGCGCAACGATGCCAGCATGGAAGACATGTCGCTCAACGGCCGTGCGGCCTTCACCTCCGACCGCTTCAACTTCGGCGGCGGTGAGTACACCTTCAACGACAAGCGCACCATGATCGGCTTGTGGGATGCCCAGCTCAAGGACATCTACCGCCAGCAATACCTCAACCTGGTGCACAGCCAGCCACTCGGCGAATGGACACTGGGCGCCAACCTCGGCTATTTCATCGGCAAGGAAGATGGCGCCGAACGCGCCGGCCAACTCGACAACCGCACCGCTTCGGCGATGCTCTCGGCGCGCTACAAGGGCAACACTTTCTACGTCGGTTTGCAGAAAGTCAGCGGCGACGATGCCTGGCTGCGGGTCAACGGCACCAGCGGTGGCACCTTGGCCAACGACAGTTACAACTCGAGCTTCGACAACGCCAAGGAACGCTCCTGGCAGGTGCGCCACGACTTCAATTTCGTCAGTGTCGGTATCCCTGGGCTGACGCTGATGAACCGCTATATCAAGGGTGACAATGTCACCGCGGGCGGTGTTGACGATGGCAAGGAATGGGCGCGGGAGACCGAACTGGCCTATGTAGTGCAATCGGGTTCGTTCAAGGATTTATCGGTGAAATGGCGCAACTCGACCATGCGCCGCGACTTCAGCACCAACTCGTTCGACGAGAACCGGTTGATTGTGAGTTATCCGCTGAATCTGCTGTGACTTTACCGGCCTCTTCGCGGGCAAGCCCGCTCCTACAGGGATTGCGCTCACTCCAAGTCTGCGCATTTCCTGTAGGAGCGGGCTTGCCCGCGAAGAGGCGGACAAACCTAAAATAACTTTATCGAATAACAACCTACATAATCCTTCATTGACGACATATGCGGTAACAGCTTAAATCGACGTCCGATCCGCCGCAGAGCCTCGACATGGACCTTCGCCAACTGCGCTACTTCATTGCCCTCACCGAGTACCGCAGTTTCGTCCGTGCCGCGGAAGCCATGGGTATCACCCAGCCCGCGTTCAGCCGCGCTATCCAGGGCCTGGAGCAGACTTTCGGCTGCCCGTTGGTCGACCGCGCCAGCAAGGCACTGCCACCGACGCCTGAAGGGCTGGTGGTGCTGCAACACGCTCGGCGCTTGGTACAGGGCGCCGCGCAGTTGAGCAACGAAGTGCTGCAGATGACCAAGCTCGACGCCGGCGAACTGCATTTCGGCAGCGGCCCCGCCCTGGCCGTGCGCCTGGTGCCGGAAGCGTTGCGGCACTTCATCGGTACCCACCCTGGCATCCGCACCGCGCTGCTGGTCGATAATGCCGAACGCCTCGGCCAGGCCCTGCGCCGCGAACAGATCGAATTCTTTGTCGATGACATCCGCCCGTTCGAAGCCGACGCCAACTTCCACACCGAACCGCTCAGCCCGCGCCCGGGGCTGTTCTTCTGCCGCCCCGGGCACCCGCTGCTGGCAAAGGACAGCTTGTCGACCAACGACCTGTTCGCCTACCCCCTGGCCAGCGCTCTGCTCGCCCCCGGGGTACGCAAGCGCCTGGCCAACCTCAGTGGGCGCAGCGACTTCACCCCGCACCTGCAGACCGAACACCTGGCGGTGCTGCGCAGCGTGGTGCAAGCCACCGATGCCATCGGCACCGCCAGCGAGGAAGCCGTGGCCGACGACCTGGCCGCAGGGCGCCTGGTGCGCCTGCACTGGCGCAACCTGCCGCCGGCTCTGGAGGTGCTGAGTGTTCGTTGCGGTGTGGTCAGCCGTAGCGGCTACCGCCTGTCACCGGCCGCACGGGCGATGATCGAGACCCTGGTTGGGCTGGATGCGCCCGTGCGCAGTGCTGCCATTCGCTGAACGGATGATGATGGTGAGCTACGCGCTATTCTGATCAGTATTGGCCTCTTCGCCCACGCTGCGGGAGCGGGCCTGCGGGCACAGCCAGCACAACTGAACAGGTAAACCAGGGAGGAACAACAATGAAAAACCTCGTCGAACACCTGAGCCAATACGCCAATTACCACCGCGACCCGCGCAACATCGGCACGCATTTCATCGGCATTCCGCTGATCGTGGTGGCAGTGACCGTCTTGCTGTCGCGCCCGGGCTGGGACGTGGCGGGCATGTGGCTGTCCCCTGCCCTGCTGGCGGCGGCGGCCGCAGTGTGGTTCTACCTGCGCCTGGACCTGCGCTTCGGGTTGGTCATGGGCCTGCTGCTGGGCCTGTGCCTGTGGGTTGGCCAAGTGCTGGCAGTGCAAACCACCGCGCTGTGGCTCAGCGCCGGGCTGGGGGCGTTCGTGGTGGGCTGGATCATCCAGTTCGTCGGGCATCATTACGAAGGCCGCAAACCGGCGTTCGTCGACGACATCAGCGGGTTGATCATCGGCCCGCTGTTCGTGGTGGCGGAAGTGGCATTCATGCTGGGCTTGTGCCCGGAGCTCAAACGCGCCGTGGAGGCCAATGCCGGCCCGGTGGCGCTGCGGCAGAAGAAGGCAGCCATCTAGTCGTCACTGGCCTCATCGTTGGCAGCGCTGCAATCCCTGTGGGAGCCGGCTTGCCGGCGATGAGGCCGGTGCAGTCAATCGTGCTGGCGAGACTCTACCCCCAACTCATCCCACACCGACTCGGCCAGGTGGAACGTGGCATTGGCCGCCGGAATGCCGCAGTAGATCGCGCTTTGCATCAGCACTTCCTTGATCTCGTCACGCGTCACGCCGTTGTTGGCGGCGGCGCGCAAATGCAGCTTGAGCTCATCGTTGCGGTTCATGCCGATCAGCATGGCGATGGTGATCAGGCTGCGGGTGTGCCGCGGCAGGCCCGGGCGGGTCCAGATATCGCCCCAGGCATGCCGGGTGATCATCTCCTGGAACTCGCCGTTGAAGTCATTGAGCTTCTCCAGGCTGCGGTCCACGTGCGCATCGCCAAGTACCGCGCGGCGTACCTGCATACCGGCGTCGTAACGTTGTTTCTCATCCATGGCGTAATCCTCAGCGAGCCAGCAGGAAGTCGAGCACGCGGCGGCTGAACGCCTCGCCGATTTCGACGTTGGACAGGTGCGCGGCCGGGAACTCGGCGTAGGTAGCACCGATGATGGCGGCCTGCATGAAGCGACCATGCTCCGGCGTGGTCACCACGTCTTCGCTGCCGGCGACGATCAGCGTTGGCACCTGGACACGGCCCAGTTGCTCGCGGAAATCGGCATCGCGCACGGCCGCGCAGTTGCCGGCGTAGCCTTCAGGGGAAGTCTGCGCAAGCATCTGGCAGATGCGCTGCGCCTGCTCAGGTTGGGCCTGGGCAAACGCGGGGGTGAACCAGCGGGCGATGGAGGCATCGCGCAGGTCGGCCATGGCTTGCTGGCCGCCCTTGAGCACGGTGTCGATACGGGTGTTCCACACCTCGTCATTGGCGATCTTCGCCGCAGTGTTGCACAGGGTCAGGCTGTGCAGGCGATCGCCCGCATTGATGCCCAGCCACTGGCCGATCAGGCCGCCCATCGACAGGCCGACAAAGTGCGCGTGGGGGATATCCAGCGCATCCAGCAACGCCAGCACGTCGCGGCCCAGCTGTTCGATGCTGTAAGGGCCTTGGGTAACCAGCGAAGCGCCGTGCCCACGGGTGTCGTAACGCAGCACCCGGAAGTGCTCGGTCCACATCGGGATCTGGCTGTCCCACATGCCAAGGTCGGTACCCAGCGAGTTGGACAGCACCAGCACCGGGGCATCGTCCGGGCCATCGAGTCGATAGTTCAATACGCCATCGGCCAGTTGCAATTGCGCCACAGCGGTCTCCTTCAGGCAGTGAAACGTTGATGTTCAGCCACGGCGCGCGCCACCCAGACGCGGGCCTGGCCGAGGTAATGGGCAGGGTCGAGCAGCCGGTCGAGCTCTTGCTCGTTCAGCTCGGCCGTGACCTGCGGCTCGTCACCCAGCACGGCGCGCAAGTGGCGCTGCTCGGCGACGGCGCGCTGGCAGCATTGTTCCAGCAGGTGGTGGGCGCGGTCGCGGCCAAGGCGCTGGGCCAGGACGATGCTTACCGCCTCGGCCAGCACCAGGCCTTGGGTCAGGTCGAGGTTGCGGCGCATGCGCTCGGCGTCCACTTCCATGCCCTCGGCGATCACCTGGGCCTGGCGCAAGGCGCCTGAAACCAGGCAGCAGATATCCGGCAGGGTTTCCCACTCGGCATGCCACAGGCCGAGACTGCGCTCGTGCTCCTGGGGCATGGCACTGTAAAGCGTCGAAAGCAGGCCCGGCACACGGGTGGCGGCGCCAATCAGCACCGCCGCGCCCACCGGGTTGCGCTTGTGCGGCATGGTCGATGAACCGCCTTTGCCAGGTGCGGAAGGCTCGAATACTTCACCTGCCTCGGTCTGCATCAGCAGGCTGATGTCGCGGCCGAACTTGCCCAGGCTACCGGCCACAAGGCCCAGCACCGAGGCGAACTCCACCAGGCGGTCGCGCTGGGTGTGCCAGGGTTGCTCGGGCAAGGTCAGCTTTAGCTGTTCGGCCAGGCCTTCGGCGACCGGCAACGCCTTGCTGCCCAGGGCCGCCAAGCTGCCTGAGGCACCGCCAAACTGCAGCACCAGCAAACGCGGGCGCAGTTCCTGAAGGCGTTGACGGTGGCGCGTCAAGGCGCCAAGCACACCCGCCAGCTTCATGCCCAGGGTCACCGGGGTGGCGTGCTGCAGCCAGGTACGCCCCACCAGCGGCGTGTCGGCATGCAGCAGGGCTTGGCGCGACAAGGTCTCGGCCAATGTGGCGAGGTCACCCTCGATCAGCGCCAGGGCATCACGCAGCTGCAGCACCAGGCCGGTATCCATCGCATCCTGGCTGGTCGCACCCAGGTGCACATAACGCTCGGCCTCGGGCACGCCGCTGGCGATCACCTTGCCCAACGCCTTGACCATCGGGATCGCCGAGTTGCCGGCGGTGGCGATGGCATCGGCCAGCGCACGCACGTCATAGCGCTCAGCCTGGCAGCCAGCCTCGATGGCGGCGACCGCGCTGTGCGGCACCAGCCCGGCGGCGGCCTCGGCGCGGGCCAGAGCGGCTTCGAAGTCGAGCATGCCCTGCAGGCGGCCGCGGTCAGAGAAAATTTCGCGCATGGCCGGGGCCGTGAAGTAGGCGTCGAACAGCTGGTTGGTCATGCCACGTCCTTAATCATCATGGTGCAAGTACGCCGCCTGCTTCGGCAGGCGCAGGCTGAACAGGAACGCGATCGCCATCATCGCCGTCACGTACCAGTAGAAGGTGTTTTCCATGCCGAGGGTTTTCAAACCCAGGGCTACGTATTCCGCCGAACCGCCGAACATCGCGTTGGCTACCGCATAGGCAAGGCCCACACCCAGTGCCCGCACCTGTGGCGGGAACATCTCAGCCTTCACCAGGCCGCTGATCGAGGTGTAGAAACTGACAATGCACAGCGCCAGGCTGACCAGCACGAAGGCCATGAACGGGCTGCTGACGGTCTTCAGCGCCATCAGCAACGGCACGGTGAACAGCGTACCAAGGGCACCGAACAGCAGCATCGAATTACGCCGGCCGATACGGTCCGAAAGCATGCCGAAGAACGGCTGCAGCACCATGAACAGGAACAGCGCCCCGGTCATCACGTAGCTGGCGTTCTTGGCGGTCATGCCGGCCGTGTTCACCAGGTACTTCTGCATGTAGGTGGTGAAGGTGTAGAAGATCAGCGAGCCGCCGGCGGTGTAGCCGAGCACGGTGATGAAGGCTGCAGCATGGTTGCGGAACAGGCCTTTGACCGAGCCTGCGTCCTTGTCGTTGCGGGTTTCGGCGCTGCTGGTTTCGTGCAGCGAACGGCGCAGCATCAGCGAGATCAGGGCGGCAATGGCGCCGACCACGAAGGGGATGCGCCAGCCCCAGGCGCGCAGCTCGTCTTCGGTCAGCAGCTGTTGCAGGATCACCACCACCAGCACTGCCAGCAACTGGCCGCCAATCAGGGTGACGTACTGGAACGAGGCGAAGAAACCGCGCTGGCCGCGCAGTGCTACTTCACTCATGTAGGTAGCGGTGGTGCCGTACTCGCCACCCACCGAAAGGCCCTGGATCAGGCGGGCCAGCAACAGCAGTGCCGGGGCCCAGGTGCCGATGCTGGCATAGGTGGGCAGGCAGGCGATCATCAAGGAGCCGAAACACATCATCAGCACCGAGATCATCAGGGAATTCTTGCGGCCATGGCGGTCGGCCAGGCGGCCGAAAATCCAGCCACCAATCGGGCGCATCAAAAAGCCCGCAGCGAACACGCCGGCGGTATTGAGCAACTGCACGGTCGGGTCGTCGGAGGGGAAGAAGGCCGGGGCGAAGTAGATCGCACAGAAGGCGTAGACGTAGAAGTCGAACCATTCCACCAGGTTGCCTGAAGAGGCACCGACGATGGCGAAGATGCGCTTACTGCGCTCTTCGCCGGTGTAATAGGCTGAGGTCATGACGATTTTACTCCTGGAGGGTCCTAGGTAAGTCTAGACATACCTAGTAACACACTCGTTCCGCTTTGGGGCTGGCCATTAGCCTTGGGTCTTACAGATACGGCCTCTTCGCGGGACAAGCCTGCGCCCACAAAGGAGGCGTGGTCCCTTGTGGGGCGGGCTTGTCCCGCGAAGAGGCCGTTACTGGTCAAACTCGCTCGATGGCCAGCGCCAAACCTTGGCCGACACCCACGCACATGGTCGCCAGGCCTTTGCGCCCGCCGCTCTTTTCCAGCTGGTGAAGCGCAGTCAGCACCAGGCGCGCACCGCTCATGCCCAGCGGGTGCCCCAGGGCGATCGCGCCGCCGTTGGGGTTCACCTGCGGCGCATCATCGGCCACACCCAGCTCGCGCAATACCGCCAGGCCTTGGCTGGCAAAGGCTTCGTTAAGCTCGATCACATCGAAATCGCTCACCGCCACGCCCAGGCGCTCGGTCAGCTTGCGTACCGCCGGGACCGGGCCGATGCCCATCACCCGAGGTGCCACGCCGCCACTGGCCATGCCCAGCACGCGGGCACGCGGGGTCAGGCCGTGCTGCTTGACCGCTTCTGCCGAGGCCAGGATCAGCGCCGCAGCACCGTCGTTGACACCCGAGGCGTTGCCCGCAGTAACGGTCTTGTCCGGGCCATTGACCGGCTTGAGCCTGGCCAGTGCCTCAAGGGTGGTTTCCGGGCGCAAGTGCTCATCGCGCTCGACAATGGTTTCGCCTTTCTTGTGGGCGATACGCACCGGCACGATCTCTTCGGCAAAGAAACCGACAGCCTGCGCTGCAGCTGCTTTCTGCTGGCTGCGCACGGCGAAGGCATCCTGGTCGGCACGGGAAATCTGATAGTCGTCAGCGACGTTGTCGGCGGTCTCGGGCATGGAGTCCACGCCGTACTGGCTCTTCATCAGCGGGTTGATGAAGCGCCAGCCGATGGTCGTGTCTTCGAGCTTCATGTTGCGCGAATAGCCGCTTTCAGCCTTGCCCATGACGAACGGGGCACGTGACATGGACTCGACGCCGCCAGCAATGGCCAGCTCCATCTCGCCACTGGCGATGGCACGGAATGCCGTACCAATGGCGTCCATGCCCGAAGCGCACAGGCGGTTGAGGGTCACACCCGGAACGCTCTCGGGCAGGCCGGCCAACAGCAGGGCCATGCGTGCCACGTTGCGGTTGTCTTCACCGGCCTGGTTGGCGCAGCCGAAGAACACTTCGTCGAGCTGGTCCCACTGCACGCCTGGGTTGCGCTCGATCAGCGCTTTGAGCGGTACTGCTGCCAGGTCGTCGGCACGCACGCCAGCGAGGGCCCCGCCGAAGCGGCCGATGGGGGTGCGGATGGCGTCACAGATGAATACGTCGCGCATTATGCTTCTCCTGCCACTTGGCCATGGGCTGCGGCGGTACGGGATTCGAGGTCACGCAGGGCGCCAAGTTCGACATCGGTCGGCTCGGCGGTGGTCTGTACATCGTCGGCGAAGCGAATAGGCCGAATGGCAGCCATTGGGAGACTCCTGGTCAGGGTGCTACGTTGCGCTCAGATTAAGGAGAGTGGTGGGTCGCTTACAATCCGATAATCGACTCTTTGTGCGATTATCGAACTGTATGTTGCCTTGCTATCCATCTCCGTAGCGGGCTGCAGCGCAGCCCCTGGAGGCGCGCTCAGGTCGCGTCCGCGTGGCTTACCAGGCCTTTCACAATCACGCCTACGGTCGCCAGGGCTGCCGGTACCAGCAACGCCGTCAGCACTTGCTCGAAGTTCCAGCCCAGGCCCAGCAGCGTCGCACCACTCCAGGCACCGAGAATCGCGCCGAAACGGCCGATGCCGAGCATCCAGGAGACGCCGGTGGCGCGCCCTTGGGTTGGATAGAAGCGCGCCGCCAGCGACGGCATGGCCGATTGCGCACCGTTCACGCACATCCCGGCAATCAGCACCAGGGTGGCGAGCACGGTGATGTTGCCCAGGCTCTGCCCTACCGCGTAGGCAAACACGCCGGCCAACAGGTAAAAGATGCCAATGACCTTGTGCGGGTTGTAGCGGTCCATGGCCCAACCGACCGCCACGGCACTGAGCACCCCGCCGAACTGGAACAACGCACCGATGAAGGCGGCCTGCTCCATGCTCGCACCGCTGTCGCGCATCAGCGTCGGCAGCCAGCTGGTCAGCAGGTAGACGATTACCAGGCCCATGAAATAGGTCAGCCACAGCAGCATCGTGCCCAGGCCATAGGTGCCGGAGAAGATCACCGCGAACACGTTGCGCGCAGCGACCGCTTTCTGCTCCGGCACACTGAAACTGGCCGCCTGCGCCACCACGGCCGGGGCAATTGGCGCCAGGGTCTTGCGTACCTTGTCGGTGCCGCGGTTGCGCACCACCAGAAAGCGCGCCGACTCTGGCAGCCAGACCAGCAATACAACCGCCAGCAACAGCGGCAGCACCCCGCCGACCACCAGCAGGCTATGCCAGCCGTAGGCCGGGATCATCTTGGCGGAAATGAACCCACCACCGGCCATGCCCAGGTTGAAGCCACAGAACATGCTGGTGACCAGCAGCGACTTGAGGCGTTCAGGCGTGTATTCGGAGAGCAGCGTGGTGGCGTTGGGCATCCCCGCGCCCAGCCCCAGGCCCGTCAAAAAGCGCAGCACCAGCAACTGGTCGACGTTGCTGGCATAGGCCGAGGCCAGGCTGAAGCCGCCAAACACCAATACCGCGCCGACCAGCACGCCCTTGCGGCCGAATCGGTCGGCCAGCGGGCCAGAACCCAGGGCACCGAACACCATGCCAATCAAGGCGGCACTCATCACCGGGCCGAGGCTGGCGCGGTCGATCCCCCACTCCTGCGACAGGGCCGGGGCGATGAAGCCCATGGCGGCGGTGTCCAGGCCATCGAGGAAGACGATCAGGAAGCAGAGGATCACCACGCGCCATTGAAAGCGCGACAGCGGCTGGTCATTGATGAACGACTGGACGTCGAGGCAGGTCCCGACGGATTGTGGTTTGTTCATTGTTGTTATCCAGAAATGGGGCACGGTCGGGCCACTGCACGAGAGCAACCAGTACAGGGTTCAGCGTCGATGAAGTGTGGCCTGGGTCAGCCTGGATACAACGGTACTGCGTGCGGGTGCGGCCGCGAAGTGACAGTGGTCATGGTGTGCGCCTCTAATGTTGTTCTTGTGCGGTCGGCAAAGCCGACCGTTGCGAGAGACATTAATCAGCGAATGAAGGGGGCGCAATTCACCCAGAGCGACACTGTGCGTTTATCGAACAGGAAACGGTAGCCGTGCTCGACAGTGGTGCACGGCAGCGCCCGTTTGATCAACCAAACAGCTGATGACAAAGATCACGGCTGGATGCCAGCAGGATCGGCAGGAACCGTTGCTCGAGCTCGCTGCGGCTGACGCGCCCCACATGGGTACTGACATTCAGCGCCGCCAGCACCTGCCCCGAGGCGTCATAGATAGGCACCGCGATGGAACGCAGACCCTGCTCGAGCTCCTGATCGACAACACACCAACCTTGAGCGCGTACCTGCTGGATGCACGCGAACAACGACTCGGCATCATGCAGGGTACGGCTTGTACGAGCCTTGAGGTCGGCGCGATCGAGGTATTCGCGCAGGCTGGTGTCGTCCATCGCCGCCAGCAGGATGCGCCCCATCGACGTGCAGTAGGCCGGTAACCGCCCGCCAACCGAAAGGTCCACCGATATCAGCCGTTCGACAGTGGCCGAACGGGCTATATAAAGGATGTCGTCGCCTTCGAGGGTGGCCATGTTGGCGGCCTCGTGCAACTGGTCGCTGATACGGTCCAGGTAAGGCTGGGCCGACACCGCCAGCGGCGTCGACGAAAGGTAGGCATGGCCCAGGGTCAGTACCTTGGGCAGCAACGAATACGTGCGCCCGTCGGTGGTGGCGTAGCCCAGCTTGATCAGCGTATGCAGGCAACGGCGCACGGCCGCACGCGGGATCTCGGTGCGGTGGCTGATCTGGGCGATGGTCAGGTGGCGCTTGCGCTCCTGAAATGCCTGGATGACGGCAAGCCCCCGCGCCAGCGACGTCATGAAGTCTGGATCGCCGGTAAAGGCCTGTATGCGCTTGGCGGGTGAAGCCACGATGGGCGGCGCCATTGCCGGTGTCGTCGGGCGTGCCGACTCTGGGCTGGCAGATTCGTTGCCCGGGATTTCGTCACTCATCGCTCACCTCAAAAAAAACCCTGCTTCGTGCGATTATCGAACAAACGGCCGATAATCGCAATTGACCGCTGACACGTTTGCTTATACCTTTCTCCTGCCACTTGTGGCTTCTTTGGAGAGACTGGTCAGGTACCCACCGTAGAAGTCCCCAGGCAACGGCCTCGCCTTCGTGCGAGGCCGTTTTATTTGTACGCCCCGGCCTCTTTACCGCAGCGAACTTCCGCCGCCAGGTCCGTTCAAAAGAATACACCGCCGACTAAAGTCGCAAACTTTGACATTACACGTCAGGGTTGGGTAAATAAGACTGTTTGGCGTTTTATCGATTGCTATAATCGATTCTGCTGGCCCGGATCGGTACTCCGGCATGGCAACACTGGCCTGACCCCTATCCGAAAACCAGCACATCCTGTGCATGGGCAACTTGCACCTGCACGCAACACCAGCACTTTTACATTCAGGTACTACTGTGACGAAAGATGAACTGCGCGCGGAACTCGAGCGCCAGGCTGAACGTTACAAGGAAGTTTACGGCGGTGAAGTCACCACCTACGCCGCTCAACCGGAGCCGGAGCGCAAGCCTTGGCGAAAAAGGGCCACGGTCCAGGACCAGGCCTTTAACCAAGAACTGGAAAAGATGGAAAAGGAGCTGCGCAGCGACGAACCCTGAGCAGCCGCCCCCGTGCTCACTCGCGTCGCGGGCAGCGCACCCTCGACGCGGAAAATCCTGACCGAAAGGCCGAGGATGAAATGGAATTACACAAATTTCATACGACCGTTTGAACGCCAGGCAACCTGACCGTTTTTCAGACATTTGGCGGATTTTGGCTTTTTTAGTAGCTTTTAACGGAACCTTTCCTGTGTTTTTACGTCTGGGATAGCGTTTGGATGCGGTTCACAAAGCTGCCATCGGTCAGCTGCGGGTGCATCGATTGCCATTGTTTTCTGGCATAATCCCGCCCCCCAAATGACCGCCAGACAACCTTCATGATCGATTTATTCAGCGGACTGGATGCATGGGTATTGGTGAGCCTGCTGCTCGCCTTGACCTTCGTGCTCGCATTCGAGTTCATCAATGGCTTTCATGACACCGCCAACGCGGTAGCCACCGTCATCTATACCAAAGCCATGCCGCCACACCTGGCCGTGTTCTTCTCCGGGGTGTTCAACTTCCTTGGGGTTTTGCTCGGGGGTGTCGGGGTGGCCTATGCCATCGTTCACCTGCTGCCGGTCGAACTGCTCATCAATGTGAATACCGGACATGGCCTGGCCATGGTCTTCTCGTTGCTGGCTGCGGCCATCACCTGGAACCTGGGTACCTGGTACTTCGGCATCCCGGCCTCCAGCTCGCACACCCTGATCGGCTCGATCCTCGGCGTGGGCCTGGCCAATGCCATGATCAACGACATCCCACTGGGTGACGGCGTCAACTGGCAGAAGGCGATCGACATCGCCATGTCGCTGGTGGTTTCGCCCATGGCTGGCTTCGCTGTTGCAGCATTGGTATTGATCGGCCTGAAATGGTGGCGCCCGCTGTCGAAGATGCACAAGACGCCAGAGCAGCGTCGCAAGCTCGACGACAAAAAACACCCGCCTTTCTGGAACCGCCTGGTGCTGGTCATTTCGGCGATGGGCGTGAGCTTCGTGCACGGCTCCAACGATGGCCAGAAAGGCATCGGCCTGATCATGCTGGTACTCATCGGTATCGTCCCGGCCAAGTTCGTGCTTGACCTGAACAGCACCACCTACCAGATCGAACGCACCCGCGACGCGACCCTGCACCTGAGCCAGTTCTACGAGCGCAACGCCCCGACCCTGGGCGAGTTCCTGGCGCTCGGCAAGGCACAGGCCAGCGACCTGCCAGAGCAGTTCAGCTGCAACCCTCAGCAGACCGAGCCAACCATCGCCGCACTGCAGTCCTCGCTGCAGGGTGTGACCGATTACCGCGCACTGGATGCCGAAAAACGCGTGGAAGTGCGTCGCTACCTGTTGTGCCTGGATGACACCGCGAAGAAGGTCGGCAAACTGCCAGGCCTGGACGCGCGTGAAAAAGCCGACCTCGACAAGCTGCGCAAGGACCTCACTGCCACCACCGAATACGCCCCGTTCTGGGTAATCGTGGCGGTAGCCCTGGCCTTGGGCCTGGGTACCATGGTCGGCTGGAAGCGCGTGGTACTGACCGTGGGTGAGAAGATCGGCAAACAGGGCATGACCTATGCCCAGGGCATGTCGGCGCAGATTACTGCGGCCTGCGCCATTGGCCTGGCCAACGTCTTCGCCTTGCCGGTTTCGACCACACACGTGCTGTCGTCCGGTGTGGCCGGCACCATGGTTGCCAACAAGAGCGGCCTGCAGGGCGGCACGGTCAAAACCATCCTGCTGGCCTGGGTGCTGACCCTGCCAGCATCGATGGGCCTGGCGGCTGGCCTGTTCTGGCTGGCGTCGAAAGCGATTGGCTAAGTGATTTTGCTGCAATGAAAAAGGCGCCTTCAGCAGGCGCCTTTTTCATGTGTCAGTAATGGCCCCTTCGCGGGCAAGCCCGCTCCTACAGGCACGCTAGCGCTTCTTGCCTCCGAGCAACGACCCCATCAACCCGCGCACCAACTGCCGCCCGAACTGATTGGCCGCCTGGCGCACCGCCGATTTGATCGCCTGCCCTGCCGCACTCTGCAGAAAATCCCCGGCCTTGTCGGCCAGGCTCTCTTCGTCCGCCTTCGGCACTGGTACGGGCTCGACCGGTTCACCTTTGCGCTGGGTCAGCATTTCATAGGCCGACTCACGATCGATCGGCTTGTCGTAGCGCCCCGCCAATGCAGACCCGGCAATCAAGGCACTGCGCTCGCCCGCACTCAACGGCCCGATCCGCGATTGTGGCGGCGCTATCAATACCCGCTGCACCATCGCCGGCGTGCCCTTTTCTTCGAGCGTACCCACCAGCGCCTCACCGATCCCAAGCTCAGTCAACACTGCCAACGTATCGAACGCCGGGTTCGGGCGGAAACCGTCAGCCACGGCCCGCAGTGCCTTCTGCTCCTTGGCGGTGAACGCGCGCAAGCCATGCTGAATACGCAAACCCAACTGGGCCAGCACGCTGTCCGGCAGATCGCTTGGCGACTGGGTGACAAAGAACACCCCGACACCCTTGGAGCGAATCAGCCGAACCACTTGCTCCAGGCGATCCTGCAGGGCCTTGGGGGTGCCGTTGAACAACAGATGCGCCTCATCGAAGAACAATGCCAGCACCGGTTTGTCGGCATCTCCACGCTCCGGCAGCTGTTCGAACAATTCGGCCAGCAGCCACAACAGGAACGTGGCGTAGACCTTCGGCGCTTCATGCACCAGCCGGCTGGCATCGAGCAGGTGGATTCGCCCGCGCCCATCGCCGTCCAGCCGCAACAAATCTTCCAGCTGCAACGCCGGCTCGCCGAACAGCGCCTCGGCGCCCTGCTGCTCAAGCGTTGCCAGGCGGCGCAACAAGGCCTGGGTCGAGGCCGTGGTCATCAGCGCGCTGTCTTCGCCCAACAGCTGCGGATGGTCTTTCAAGTAAGCGAGCAGCGCCTTCAGGTCCTTGATGTCGAGCAGCAACAGGCCTTCTCGATCAGCCACCTTGAACGCGGCATAAAGTGCCGCCTGCTGGCTGTCGGTCAGCTCCAGCAGGTTACCGAGCAACAGCGGCCCCATCTCGCTGAGCGTGGTGCGCAGCGGGTGGCCGGTTTGCCCGGCGATGTCCCACAGGCTCAAGGGGTATGCCTGCGGCTTGTACCCCAGCCATGGCATACCGGCGATCCGCTCGGCCACCTTGCCCTGCGGCGCACCGGCAGCACCGACACCGCACAGGTCGCCTTTGACATCGGCGGCGAATACCGCCACGCCGGCGTCGCTGAACACCTCCGCCAAGTGCTGCAAGGTCACGGTCTTGCCTGTGCCGGTAGCACCGGCGACCAGCCCGTGGCGGTTGGCCAGGCGCATGGCTTGTTTGACAGGCTGGCCATCCAGGCCAGCGCCTACAACTATGGTCGAAGATTCCGGCATCTTTTTAATCCCCTGCTCAAGCTTGACCACCCGTCGGCCGATACGTCTGGATGATATTCGCCTTAAAAGACAGAACACCCCTGGAAGGACTTTCGGGATGTTGCACTGTTTTATAGCGGTACTCGTGCGAACGCCCGATAAAAACCTTAGCGGAACCGATTACGCCATGAATAAAAGCCTTCGTTTCAGCCACAAGATCCTCTTGGCCGCATCACTGATCGTGATACTCGCCTTCAGCCTGTTCACCCTTTACAACGATTATCTCCAGCGTAATGCCATCCGCGAAGATCTGGAGAATTATCTGGCTGAAATGGGCGCGTCCACTTCAACCAACATTCGCAACCTGTTCGAAGGCCGTATCAAGCTGGTGGAAAACCTGGCGCAAAACATCGCCCAGCAACCTGCCAACGCCGAAACACTGATGGGCCAGAATGCCCTGACCTCGAGCTTTCTGACCGTGTACCTGGGCAAGGTCGACGGCGGCTTCAGCGTGCGCCCCTACTCGCCCATGCCCGAAGGCTACGACCCGCGCACCCGCCCCTGGTACAAGGACGGCATGAACGCCCAGGGCGCCATCCTCACCGAGCCCTACATCGACATGACCACCAACAAGATGGTCATCGGCATCCTCAGCAAGGTGTCCAGCAGCGTTGGCGTGGTCGGTGGCGACCTGGCCCTGGATGGCCTGGTACAGATCATCAACTCGCTGAATTTCGGCGGCATGGGCTACGCCTTCCTGGTCAACGACCAGGGCAAGGTCCTGGTGCACCCGGACCAGGCACTGGTCATGAAGTCGCTGTCGGACCTGTTCCCGCAGCACACGCCGAAACTGTCCAGCCAGCTCACCGAAGTCCAGGCCGATGGGCAAACCCGCCTGTTGACCTTCGCCCCGATCAAAGGCCTGCCGTCGGCCAACTGGTACATCGGCCTGTCGGTGGATAAAGACAAAGCCTTCTCCATGCTCAGCACTTTCCGCACTTCTGCGGTGATCGCCACCGTGGTGGCGGTGGTGATCATCATTGGCCTGCTCGGCCTGCTGATCCGCGTGCTCATGCAACCGCTGCTGACCATGACCCGCGCCATGGAAGACATCGCCGAAGGCGAAGGCGACTTGACCAAGCGCCTGAACATTCACAACCACGACGAGTTCGGCATTCTGGGCACGGCGTTCAACCGTTTCGTCGAGCGCATCCACAGTTCGATCCGCGAAGTGTCTTCGGCCACCGAACGCGTCAATGAAGTGGCCTTGCAGGTGATCAGTGCCTCCAATTCGTCGATGAGCAACTCCGACGAGCAGTCCAACCGCACCAACAGCGTCGCCGCCGCCATCAACGAGTTGGGCGCCGCCGCCCAGGAGATCGCCGGCAATGCCGCACAGGCCTCGCAGCATGCCAGCTCGGCACGCCTGCTGGCCGAAGAAGGGCAGCAGGTGGTGGAGCGCAACATCGCGGCAATGAACCGCCTGTCGGACCTGATCGTCACCTCCAGCGCGCACATCGAAACGCTCAACAGCAAGACGGTGAACATCGGCCAGATCCTCGAGGTGATCACCAGTATTTCCCAGCAGACCAATTTGCTGGCGCTCAACGCCGCGATCGAAGCCGCCCGAGCCGGTGAGGCCGGCCGTGGTTTCGCCGTGGTGGCGGACGAAGTGCGCAACCTGGCGCACCGCACCCAGGAGTCGGCGCAACAGGTGCAGAGCATGATCGAAGAGCTGCAGGTCGGTGCCCGCGAGTCGGTCGACACCATGGGCCAGAGCCAGCGCCACAGCCAGGACAGCGTCGCCATCGCCAACCAGGCAGGCGAACGCCTCGACAGCGTCACCGTGCGCATTGGCGAGATCGACGGCATGAACCAGTCGGTAGCCACCGCAACCGAAGAGCAGACCGCCGTGGTCGACTCGATCAACATGGACATCAACGAGATCAACCTGCTCAACCAGGAAGGCGTCGAAAACCTTCAGGCCACCCTGCGGGCGTGTGCGGACCTGGAGCAGCAGGCCACCCGCCTGAAGCACCTGGTGGGCAGCTTCCGCATCTGACCTCAGGCGGCAAGCAGCAAAGCTGCTTGCCGCTAACTCAACCGAACAAACTATCCTTCAGAGAGGTCAACCTTTAGGCGTGTCATCGCCGGCTCTTTACAGCCGGGTGACAGACCCGAAGACGATCCCGGAGGGATGCTGATCGTGCACATCGCTGACATCACCATGTTCTACGCCCCGGCCAGCGGCGGCGTACGGACTTATCTTGATGCCAAACATCACCGCCTCGGCGCTATTCAGGGGGTGCGCCATAGCCTCTTGATTCCCGGTGCCAGCGCGCACCACGCCGATGGTGTCCACCATGTCCCCGCACCTCCCCTGCCCTTTGGCAAAGGCTACCGCTTCCCGGTGCGCCTGGCGCCCTGGTGCAATGTGCTGCGCGGCCTCAAGCCAGACCTGATCGAGGTTGGCGACCCTTACCTGACCGCCTGGGCAGCCCTGGAGGCGCGGCGTCAGCTCGATGTACCAGTGATCGGCTTCTACCACTCCGACCTGCCGTTGCTGGTCAGCAACCGCATGGGCAACTGGTTCACGCCCAACGTCGAAGCCTACGTCAGCAAGCTGTACGGCAATTTCGACCGGGTGCTGGCCCCCAGCCAGGTGATGGCCGACAAGCTGCGCCGCCTGGGCGTGCGCGATGTGCATGTGCAGCGCCTGGGCGTTGACCTCGCGACCTTCAACCCGAACCACCGCGACCCGCAGCTACGCGCCGAACTGGGCATCCCCGATACCAGCCGCTTGCTGATCTTCGCTGGCCGCGGTTCGCGGGAAAAGAACCTGCCAGTGCTGCTCGACTGCATGCAGCGCCTGGGCCGCCCCTACCATCTGTTGCTGGTGGGCTCGAACATGCCCGCCAACGTTCCTGACAACGTCAGCGTGATCAATCACTTCTGCCCCCTCCACGAGGTCGCCAGGCTGGTGGCCAGCGCCGACCTGCTGGTGCATGCCGGCGACCAGGAAACCTTCGGCCTGGTCATCCTTGAAGCGATGGCCAGTGCCACGCCCGTGGTGGCCGTGCGCGCCGGGGCGTTCGGCGAGATCGTCAACGAGCAGTGCGGGCGCCTCTGCCGCGCCAACGATGGCCTGGCCATGGCGGCTGCAGTGCGCGAAGCGTTCGAGGCGGGCGTACGCACGCTTGGGGCGCAGGCGCGTAACCATGTCGAGCAGCATTACTCGTGGGATAACGTGGTCAACGGTTTGCTGCAGCACTACCAGGCAGTGCTGGGCCACCAGCCGTTGGTGCGCGCCCATGGCTGAGGCCAACGCCACACGGGCCAGCCTGATGCTGGTGCTGCACGACGTCGCCCCCGAAACCTGGCCGGACTATCAGCCTTTCATCGAGGCCGTGGACGAAATGGGCGACGTGCCCATGACCTGGCTGGTAGTGCCGGACTTCCATCACCGTAACCCCCTGGCGCACTCCCCGGCCTTCTGCCGCCTGCTGGAGCGGCGCCTGGCGCGCGGCGATGAGCTGGCGCTGCATGGCTTCTACCATGCCGACGACGGGCCAACGCCGCGCAACCTCGGCGACTACTTCATGCGCCGCATCTATACCCATGAAGGGGAGTTCTATGCCCTTGACCAGGCGCAGGCGATGCAGCGCCTGGAGGCCGGGCTTGCGTTGTTCGACCGCCAAGGCTGGCCAGTCGCAGGCTTCGTCGCCCCCGCCTGGCTGATGAGCCAGGGCACGCGCCAGGCCTTGCGCCAACTGCCGCTGCGCTACACCAGCACCCCCCAGCATTTGTACCGTTTGCCAGACTTTACCGCCTTCGATGCCCCGGGCCTGGTCTGGAGCGCGCGCAGCGCCTGGCGCCGAAGCTTGTCCAGGGTAGTCTGCGACTGGCAGTGCAAGCGCTGGGGGGCGGCGGAAACCCTGCGCCTGGGACTGCACCCGGTAGACATGCGCCACCGCTCTTCGCGCAACTACTGGTTGCACACCCTCGACAAACTGCTGTTGCAAGGCCGTGAGCCGCTGACCAAATCGGCCTGGCTGGAGCGCCAGGTGAGCGCATGAACCGCCTGGGCTGGCTGGCCGTGGCGGTGCTGTTTGCCGTGTTGGTCCCTGCAGTGCTGGGCGGCAATGAGCTGCTACCCAGGCTCAAGGCCTTCGACCCCGGCCTGATGCTGACGTTGCTAGGCATGATCCTGCTGTGCTGGGTCATCAACGCTATCCGGTTGCGCCTGCTGCTGGGTCAGCATGGGGCCACGTTGGGGCGCATGCGCAGCCTCGGCGTGGTGATGGCCACTGAGTTCGCCATCTGCACCACCCCGGGGGGCAGCGGTGGCCCACTGACGCTCATGGCATTGCTGGCCCGCGACCGTATCGGCCCAGCGCGCAGCGGTGCGGTGTTCGCCATGGACCAGCTCAATGACCTGCTGTTCTTCTTCTGCGCCATGCTGGCAATTGCCGGCTACGCGTTGTTCCACAGCCTGGGCCGCAGCCAGGAGAGCATGTTGCTGGGCAGTGCCCTGCTGCTGTGCTCGGCATTGGCGGCGATAGTGGCGCTGCTGCGCTATCGGCGCGCAGTCATGCGCTTCAACGGCCGACTTCTGCAGCGCTTGGGCACGGCGCCACGGCGTAAACGGCGCTGGGCCCGCAAGGTGCTGCATTTCATCGATGCCTTGGCGCAGACCTGGCAACTGCCCAAACGCACCCTCGCGCTGGTGTTTACACTCACCTGTGTGCACTGGAGCCTGCGCTACAGCGTGCTGTACCTGGTGCTGCAAGGCCTGGGCGTGGAGCTTTCGTGGATCCCGAGCTTTCTGGTGCAGATGCTCTCGCTCAGCGCTGGGCAGTTCAGCCTGCTACCCGGCGGCGCCGGCGCCGCCGAGCTGACGTCGGCAAGCCTGCTGACGCCACTGGTGGGCAGCTCGACAGCTGCCGCAGCGATCCTGATCTGGCGCGCGGTTACTTACTATTTTTATCTGCTGGCGGGCGGGCCGGTGTTTGTCTGCCTGCTGGCGCGCCCGCTGCTGGAGCGCTGGCGGCGTCAGGCGAGTTGAGCTGGCGCCAGAGTTCGGCGGCATCGGGAAAGTCAGTGCCGTCTTCTTCACTCAGGGCTTCGGGGTCGTAACGCGCGAGGCAGCCCTCGCCGAGGGTCGGCGGCAGTGAAACGGCGGGCTTGTTGCGGGAAGTTGCCATCATTGCTCCCCATCGGTATTGGGGGCTGCGTGGCAGCCCCCTTGGGTGTATCAGTCGAATACCACCGTCTTGTTACCATGCACCAGCACGCGGTCTTCCAGGTGGTAACGCAGGCCACGCGCCAGCACCATCTTCTCGACATCACGGCCAAAGCGCACCATGTCCTCGATGCTGTCGGCATGGTTAACACGCACCACGTCCTGCTCGATGATCGGGCCGGCGTCCAGCTCTTCGGTCACATAGTGGCAGGTCGCACCGATCAGCTTCACACCCCGCAGGGCGGCCTGATGGTACGGCTTGGCGCCGACGAACGAAGGCAGGAAGCTGTGGTGGATGTTGATCACCTTCTCGGCGTAATCCTGGCACAGCTGCGGCGGCAGGATCTGCATGTAGCGCGCCAGCACCACGACGTCAGCCGCGTGCTCTTGAACCAGGCGCGACACTTCGGCAAACGCCGGTGCCTTGTCTTTCGGGTCGACCGGTACGTGGAAGAACGGAATACCGTGCCACTCCACCATGCTGCGCAGGTCGTTGTGGTTGGAAATCACGCAAGGAATCTCGCAATCCAGCTCGGCCGTGTGCCAACGGTGCAGCAAGTCGGCCAGGCAGTGGGATTCGCGGCTTGCCATCAGCACAACACGTTTCTTCTGCGCAGAATCCGTCACTCGCCAGATCATGGAGAACTCTTCGGCAATCGGCGCGAATGCTTCGCGGAAGGCCTCGATACCGAACGGCAGCGATTCAGCACGAATTTCATGGCGCATGAAGAACCAACCACTCTGCTCATCGGAGTGGTGGCTGGCTTCGTTGATCCAGCCATTGTACAAAGCCAGGAAATTACTGACTTTCGCCACGATACCAACACGGTCGGGGCAGGCGATCACCAGACGATAGGTGCGCATGAATAAGACTCCAGAACTTCGCAAAGGCGCTCATTCTAGCGGCCCGCTCGAAAAAACGCAGTAATCATTGCGCCCACCGGTAGCGCCCCCCTTGGCCAACGGGCTGCGGCAGCCTGTCGCTAGCAACAGATGAAAAACATGACGAACTGCAGGGCTTATGTAAATTTTTCTTAACCTTGAGATATTTTGTCACAGCCGTATTAACACTTGATCAATTGATTAATATGTTTACTTGAGACTTTCGCCTGTCTATTATTGCCCCACACATTCTCTGAACATGCATCAAGGAACACTCCATGTCTCTGATCAACGAGTACCGCGCCACCGAAGAAGCCATCAAGGAACTTCAGGCCCGCCTGGCCAACCTGTCGCAGGATGACAAGCTGAAAAAAGAACTGGAGTTCGAAGGCAAACTGCGCACGCTGATGGGCGAATACTCCAAGTCGCTGCGTGATGTCATTGCCCTGCTCGACCCAGAGTCGAAACTGAGCAAAGCCCCACGTGGCGCAGTCAAGGCCACCGCCACCAAGCGTGCGCGCAAGGTCAAGCAATACAAGAACCCGCACAACGGTGAAGTAATCGAAACCAAAGGCGGCAACCACAAAACCCTGAAAGAATGGAAAGCCAAGTGGGGTGGTGATGTGGTTGAAAGCTGGGCGACTCTGCTGGACTGATTGTCCGCAGCCCTGCTGCTACTGCTTGTAACAAGAACGCCGGCTCAATGCCGGCGTTCTTGTTTGCGCATGCATCAACACTCAAGCGCCGATTGCAAATTGCTCAGCCAATTGCCGCGCATGGGCCTGCCAGGCATCCAGTACCCGCCGCCCCGCCTCGTCGGCGCTGGCCCAGGCGCTCTGCCGGGCCTGCTCGAAGTCCCCTAGCGTGTTCGGTGCGCCCCACTGCGGGTCACTCAGGCGTTGCTGGCAGAAGCCATACCAGCGCTGACGCTCTTCACTGTTCAAGGTCTCGGGGAAGTTACGGGCCCGGTAACGGAACAACAACTCGGGCATGCGCGGGTCATCGAACATCCAATGCCCCTGCCCCAACTGTGCAGGGTCCAGCGTGCGCACTTGCTCGCACAAGCGCCGGTCACGGTCCCCCAGAAAACCGTCATACAACTGTTGTTCCGGATCTTCACTTGGGGTGAAGTCATCCTTGCTGTAGATGTGCTCCAGCTTGTGTTGCCATTCTTCTTGTTGATTGGCCAACGCCTCACCGCGTGATTGCAGCAGTGGCAAATCGATGCCGAGGCGTTGCTGATCCGCCGGGCGTAAAACCGAAAGCGGCGCCACCACCGGGCAGCGATTGATCTGCAGCAACTTCAATGGCACGGGTAATTGCCCTTCAGCTAATTCCTCATGGCGCGTGTACAAGCGTTCACGAAGTAGCTCGGCACTTTCCCTTATCAACGGTAGGGTTTCCTGATGCAGGTCGCACACAATCAGTGCATTGCGATTACGCGGGTGCCAGGCCAACGGCAAGACCACGCCCAGGTAATTGCGCGCCGCCGAGAAGCGCCCCGATATATGAACCATCGGCTGCAACAAACGGATCTGCTCCATCACTTTGTGCTTGCTGCGCAACTGGAACAGCCACTCGAACAACTTCGGTTGTTTCTCTCGTATCAGGCGGGCCAATGCGATGGTGGCCCGCACGTCGGAAAGTGCCTCGTGTGCATGCCCATGGTCAATGCCATTGGCTTTGCTCAACAGTTCCAGGCGCAGGCTGGTGCGCCCGTCCTGTTGCGGCCATTGGATGCCTTCCGGGCGCAGGGCATACGCCGTGCGTACCACATCGATCAAGTCCCAGCGGCTGTTGCCGCCCTGCCACTCACGGGCGTAGGGGTCGAAGAAGTTGCGGTACAAGCTGTAACGGGTAACTTCGTCGTCAAAACGCAGCGTGTTGTAACCCGCCCCGCAGGTTCCAGGGCGCGCCAGTTGCTCATGCACTCGCGTCATGAATTCGGCTTCGCACAGCCCTTGGTTGGCCAATTGCTGGGGCGTGATGCCGGTTACCAGGCAGGCTGCCGGGTGCGGCAGGATATCGTCGGAGGGGCGGCAATAAAGACTGATCGGCTCGTCGATCTCGTTGAGGTCGAAGTCGGTGCGCAGGCCTGCGACCTGCAGCGGCCGATCGCAGCGTGGGTTGATGCCAGTGGTTTCGTAGTCGTGCCAGAAGATGCTGGAGGTCACGGGAGCGTCCTGATTCAAGGTCGCCCCGATTCTAGCGGACCTGCCCTCAGACGGAAGCGTTGGCTGGGTGGAAACTGAAATAGTCACGCAGCGAGCGGACGAATTCGTCGTACTCGCGCGGGGCTTGCAGCAGCATGAACCCCGAGTCGTAATGCCCTGGGGTCTGATCCTCGCGGCACCACAGGCAACTGGCGGTCAGGTTGATGAACTGAAAACCGCCACCGGCCAGCGGCAGGCGCAATTGCAGCTCGAAATCGGGCCCGACCAGCACAGGTAGCTGGCTTATCAACATCAGGCCATCTTCAGAGGCATTACCCAACTGCCCGATCGGCTGATCGGTAAAACGGTTGAAGACCTTGAGAACACAAGGCAACTGATGGCGTTCGATATGACGCTGGTTGAACATGGTCACAGTGCAGTCCGTACCCGATGCCAGGAATGCGAGGTACTGGCGGTTGTTGTAACAGCTAAGTTACAGGTTAGCGCAGCGTCGGCGGCAAATCCCGTGAAATAAACGATACCTTGGTATTAACGCCAAGGAGAGGCCTTCACCGGGATGGCCACGGCCGCCTCGCCACCGCGGTAGTGGCCCAGCTGCTGCAGTGTCTGCAGCCGCGCCTTGGCCCGGTAGGCGTATTCGTTGCGCGGGTATTGCTGGATCAGGTATTCGTAGGTTTGCGCAGCATCGACGAACAGTTGCTGGCGCTCCAGGCACTGGCCCCGCAGCAGTGACACTTCCGGATGGATGAACGGCCGCGCGCGGCTGGTACGGTCGACCTGCGACAGCTCGAGCATGACCTGCTGGCAGTCGCCACGGTCGTAGGCGCGGTAGGCGTTGTTCAAATGGTGGTCCATGGACCAACGGGTGCAGCCGACGGCGCTGGCCGCCAAGGCTAAAACGATCAGGGCTCGCATGGGGGATCTCCTTTGATGCCAGTGTATCGGCCTTTGCCGCCAAATCTTCACAGGCTTTTGCAAGGATACCCCGCCCGTTCAAATGCCACCCTGCACTGCTTGCAGGTAGTGCAACGGAACAATGACTACAGCGCGATTCAGGAGTAGCCTTTCGCTGCGCTTCACTATAGGAGTCTGTGCATGACCATCCGCCGTACCAAAATCGTCGCCACCCTTGGCCCCGCCAGCAACTCGCCGGAAGTGATCGAACAACTGATCCTCGCCGGCCTGGATGTGGCACGCCTGAACTTCTCCCACGGCACCCCGGACGAGCACAAGGCGCGCGCCCGCCTGATCCGTGAGATCGCTGCCAAGAATGGTCGCCACGTCGCACTGCTGGGCGACCTGCAGGGTCCGAAGATCCGCATCGCCAAATTCAGCAACAAGCGCATCGAACTGAAAGTCGGTGACACGTTCACCTTCTCCACCGCTCACCCGCTGACCGAAGGCAACCAGGACATCGTCGGTATCGACTACCCGGACCTGGTCAAGGACTGCGGCGTCGGCGACGAACTGCTGCTCGACGATGGCCGCGTGGTCATGCGCGTCGAGACCGCCACCGCTGATGCCCTGCACTGCGTGGTGATCGTCGGTGGCCCCCTGTCGGACCACAAAGGCATCAACCGCAAAGGTGGCGGCCTGACCGCTCCGGCCCTGACCGAAAAAGACAAGGCCGACATCAAGCTGGCCGCGGAAATGGACCTGGACTACCTGGCCGTGTCGTTCCCGCGTGACGCCAAGGACATGGAATACGCCCGCAAGCTGCGTGACGAGTCCGGCGGCAGCGCCTGGCTGGTGGCCAAGATCGAGCGCGCCGAAGCCGTTGCCGACGACGAGACCCTCGACGGCCTGATCGCCGCCTCCGACGCAGTCATGGTTGCCCGTGGCGACCTGGGCGTGGAAATCGGCGACGCCGAGCTGATCGGCATCCAGAAGAAGATCATCCAGCACGCCCGCCGCAACAACAAAGCGGTGATCGTGGCGACCCAGATGATGGAGTCGATGATCCAGAACCCGATGCCGACCCGCGCCGAAGTGTCCGACGTGGCCAACGCCGTGCTCGACAACACCGATGCGGTGATGCTGTCGGCCGAAAGTGCCGCCGGTTCCTACCCGATCGAAGCCGTACAGGCCATGGCGCGTATTTGCCAAGGTGCCGAAAAGCACCCGACCAACCAGAAGTCCAGCCACCGCCTGCACACCACCTTCGAGCGCTGCGACGAAAGCATCGCCCTGGCGGCCATGTACACCGCCAACCACTTCCCCGGCGTCAAGGCGATCATCGCCCTCACCGAAAGTGGCTACACCCCGCTGATCATGTCGCGCCTGCGTTCGCACGTGCCGATCTACGCACTGACCCCGCACCGCGCCACCCAGGCCCGTACCGCGATGTTCCGCGGCGTCTACCCGATCGCTTTCGACCCGGCATCGCTGCCGGCCGACAAGGTGAGCCAGGCGGCGGTCGACGAACTGCTCAAGCGTGGGCTGGTGGAGCAAGGCGACTGGGTCATCCTGACCAAAGGTGACAGCTACCACACCATCGGTGGCACCAACGGCATGAAAATCCTGCATGTCGGTGATCCGCTGGTCGGTTGATCGCTGATCGCATGGTGCAAAAGCCCCGTACAGTTTCTGTCGGGGCTTTTTTTTAAAGCGACGCCTGCGCTCAAAGACTTATCTATCGCCAGCTCATGCGCCGCGTGTCGTTGAATGGGTTCTCTTCACCTCGATGACGAGAACCTGATCATGAGTGACGCTCCCCTACACTCCCAAGCCGGCAACTTTATTGATTGCTTCAAGACCGCCGTCGACAACCGAACGGGCCAGTTCTCCCTGGCCATAGCCCTGCCACTGCCCCCCGCCAACCAGCTGTGCGGGCCTGCGCTGAGCGTGACACTGGCCTTCAGCACCCTGGCCTCCTCCAGTAACCGTGGCTATGGCCTGGGCTGGAACCTGGGGCTGTCGGAGATCAACCTTGATCAGGATAGACCGCGCCTGAGCCTGGCTTCAGGCGAGCATTTTGCAATCGACCTGATGAATTCCGACCCAGGTAGCGGGGGCCGGCTGGTGTTCTTCGATCAGAAACTGCCTACCTTCACGGTGACCCGGCAAGCCGATGGCGCACTGCGGGTGGACAAGCAAACCGGCGAAAGCGAGATTCTTCGCCAACAGGACGACAGCGCCCGCTACTTGCTTGAGGAGATGCGTTCCCCCGAAGGGCGCCGCCTGTATTTCGACTGGCGACCCTTCAGCGACGGCATATCGATGCTGGCGAGGATCCGCGATGAAACCCGTACGTTGCTGGCCCTGGAAAACGAAGCCAGTGAACTGCGTTTCGTGCTCAATCCTCAAACGGCCCAGGCCGCTACTGTGCGTGTGTTGATGAGCAATGAGTGCCTGAGCCACCTGTACCTGCCTGACATCGACCAGCCGTTCGAAATAGAGTACGACGCCCTGAACCTGCCAGGTCAAGGGCAGCTTCTGTTGCCACGCAGCTTTGTCGGCCCACTCGGTGCCCGCGACATCGTCCACTGGTCCCAGAACAGCGAAGGCCTGCGCATGCCCGAGGGCGGCCCTCTGGCCTTCCTGCCACGCGTCATGTCCTGGACCCATACCAGCGCTGGCCCGGGCAGTGAACTCCAGCGCAGCTACCAGTGGATAGGGGATCACAACCACCTGGGCTATGGCAGTGACCAGGCGTTCGAATGGCAGAGCGGGCGGGACAACCTCTACCAGGTCAACAGCGACTACCTGTACCAGGTGGTGGAAGAACAGACCGATGGCCAAGGTAGAGTTCTGGGCACAGTCGAGCGCACCTGGGACCGTTTCCACCTGCAGGTAAGTGAAGTGACCCGCCGGGGGCAATGCGAAACACGTGAGCGGACGCTGTACGGCGTCGACCCGGCGCTCAGCTGGGAGGAGCAACCGGCCTGGTGCCAGCTGCCCCACGAAGTATCGGTCACCTATCTGGATCATTCCCGCCCCGGCGAAAGCCGCAGCGAGAGCACCCGCTATGCCTATGATGACTTTGGCAACCCACTGCGCGTGCTTTTCCCCAGCGGCGTTCAGGAACGCTACGAGTATTACCCGGCAGAAGGTGCCGAAGGCTGCCCCGCAGACGCTCTCGGCCGAGTGCGCTTGCTCAGGAAGAAGACCGTTGTTCCCATCATTGCCAAGGGCGCGGCGCCTGTCCTGAGCACCACCTATACCTACCAGGCGCTGCCGTCGCTGATCGAAGGCGCATTGCCACACGTGCTGGTGGCCAGCGAGCAGCTTGAAGGCCCGGAGGGCCGGGTGATCGAACACACCCGGCAGTTCTATCTGACCACTGCAGGTGCCACCTATGGCCGGGAAGAAAAGAGCGTCGTCACAATTGGCGGCAAGTGCACGACCATCTTTTACAGCTACAGTGCCACAGAGCATGAACTGGTCACCGAAGTGTCCCTCCAGGGCTTCGAGAACGATGAAGAAAACCGCTCGTGCACAGCTCATGCGCAATCGCTGCTCACCGGCCAGACCCTCTGGGAGCGGCACGACAGTGGTGCCATCACCCGTTATGAATATGACCGACTAGGCCGGGTGGTGCGTACCAGGGCTGCCGCAGACAGCACTTATCAGACCGAGCGTCTAGCCCGTTATCACCTCAACGACCCGTTCGCCAGACAAGCCAGGCCGAGCGATCAATACAACCCGGTATTGATCGAGCAGGTCGATATCACCGGCCGCCGACAGCGCCAATGGCTCGATGGCGAAGGCCGAGTTGTGAGCGTCCAGCTCGAGGACCTCGACAACAGCCCAGGCGTATTCCACGAAACCAGCCGCAACCAATACGATGCGCTCGGCCGCCTGGTCAGCCAGACCTCGCTGGACTGGTTCAAGGCCGACAACCTGCTAACCCTGACCCGTACCACCCGCTACGACGACTGGGGCCAGGCCTGCCAGGTCACCAGCCTGGAAGGCATCGAGCAGCATCTGCGTCACGACCCCATCACCCGCCGCAGCGAACAGTGGCAAGCGGCAGGCAAGCTCATGGGGCCGCGCCAGGTAACCTTGCGCAACGCCGCAGGCAGCCTGGTGGAACAGCAGGATTATGATACGCGCGGGCAACGCACCCGCACCTTGTTACTGCTTCGCGACGGCCTCGACCGGGTCATCGAGCAGCGCATCCAGGTCGAAGGTTCACCCGACATCGTCACGCGCATGCGCCATGACGCCTACTCACGCATCATCGAAAAGCGCCTGCCGGACAATACCGTGGTGACCTGGACCTTCGCCGAGCACAGTGATGGCCATCACCCGCAAAGCATTGCCGTCAGCTTGGACACCGGGGAGGCACACGCATGAGCGATACCACTTGGATACTCGGCCGTCAGACCTTCGATGGCCTTGGCCGGCAACGTTCGGTTCAGGTTGCCGGGCGCACCACCCACTACCACTACCGGCCAGCCCAACTGCCGCCCGTCGCCAACACCTTGGCCGACGGCCAGCGCGTGACCTACCGCTACGAACCTCTGCTGGGCAATGCCCTGCTGGGCACCGCAGCCGAGGGCGAAGCCGAGCAGCAGCTGACCTATCACACGACGCTCGGCATTCCGACCGGTGCCAGCGGCGGGCTCGGCAGCCTCAGCTGGCAACGCACGCCTTCCGGGCTGCCCCTGCGCGATGGCTGGAACGTCGACCAGGTCGAGCACAGCACCCATTGGCGCCATTCGCTCAACGGGTTGCCAGTGGGTTTCATCGACGCTGCGGGGGTAGAACACCACCGCCATCTCGACCGGTTCGGGCGCCTGCAGCGCCTCGAGGTTGACGGCATACAAACCGAGTTCAGCTACGACGCCCTCTCCCGCCCGCTTAGCATTACTACCCACGACCCGGCCCGCGCACGGCGCCTGACCAGGTGGATCAGCTACGACACCATGGGCCGCGAACAGCGCAGCGTCTACACCGTAAGCGATGCCGCCGGGGAGCGAAGCATCACCCTGACCCTGGCCTATTCCGCCCTCGATCAGGTGATCCAGCGCAGCGTCGACGGCGCCGAAGAGTATTTCGACTACGACCTGCGGGGCCGCCTGGTACGCTACCGCGCCAGCCCCGAGGGGGCGCCACTCGATCCGTTCGGCAACCCCATCGTCGAACAGCGCTACATCCTCAACCCGCTGGACGGTTATCAGCGAGTCGTCAGCACCTTCGCCGACGGCAGCCAGGACGAAGCTGAGTTCCGCTACGCTGCGCACGACCCTACCCAGATCAGCACGATTACCCATACCCACCCAAGCTGGCCGGCCCAGATCGAACTGACTTACGACGCCTGCGGCCGACTCATCGCCGACAGCCTGGGCCGCAACTTGACCTGGAACAGCCTCGACCGCCTGGTACGCGTCGAACACAGCGGGTCTAGCTGCCAGTATCACTACGACGCCAGCGGTAACCTCTGCCAACGTGAACTGGACAGTAGCCGGGTACGCAGCTTCTACAGCGCCGGCCAGCTGACCCACGAACAGCACGGTGAGCAGCGCCTGGGACTGATCGGCGAAGGCGCCGGAGTGTTTGCCTTGCGCTGCAAGGTTGATGGCGAGTGCACTACCCGCCTGATTGGCTGCGATGGCCAGGGCAGCGTACGCTTGCACGCCGACGAGCAACTGCGCCAGCACCCCTACAGCCCGCATGGCGCCGAGCCCGACAACGACCAGCAAGTTCCGTTCGGCTTTGCCGGGCTGCGCCGCGAACCTCTGACCGGCTGGTACATCCCTGCCGGCTACCGTCCATACGACCCCGTGCTGATGACCTTCCTCAGCCCCGACAGTGACAGCCCATTCGACCGTGGTGGGCTCAATGCCTACGCGTACTGCGCCGGTGACCCCGTCAACCGCATCGACCCCGATGGCCACAGCTGGGTCGGCTGGACAATCGCAGGCGTGGGCCTGGCGGTTGGCGCAGCGGCCGCGATCAGCACGCTAGGCGCCGCCGTGCCCGCCGTTGTCGCCCTGTATGGCGGCAGCGCGCTGACCGGCAGTGCAGCGCTGGCCATCGGCAATGCCGCACTGAACGCCATTTCCCTGAGCACCGGCATCGCCAGCATGGCCATGCAAGCCAGTGGCGCGGATGAAAAGGCCGCCAGCGTACTGGGCTGGATATCACTGGGTACTGGCCTGGCCAGCGCCGTTATCGGCATGGCGCCCGGCTCGGCCAAAGTCGCCAGCAAAGCGCTCCGCTCACCTGGCCGAGCCAATGCCAAGCGGGCATTCGCCAGCCCGATGACGCCCGCCACCCGGCAGGTACAAAACACCGCCGTGATCTACTCGGCCAACGGTGTGGCCAACGACGTTGCCATGCATTACAACTTCCTGGGGCAAGGCATCCGCGCCTTCGAAACCCACGGCAGCAAAGCTGGCCAATTGATGAACGGCGCAGGCCAGGTGGAAGATGCCGTACGTGTTGCCCTGCGGGAAATAGCACCGCGCCTCGCCGGCATGGCCGACAACGAACCCATCGTCCTGCTGGCCTGTTATGGCGGCAAGAGTGGTGCAGCACAGCGCATTGCCAATGTGCTGCAGCGGCCGGTACACGGCTATGACAAACCCATCTGGGTGCATCACGCAGGTTTCATGCAATCACTTGAAGTGACGAGTCAGACCAGCAATCTGCCCAGGCAGCAGATATCCACATGGCGCCAGCTGATGGGCCACACCGGGCCGTTTTCCGCGGCCCCCGACAAGGAGCTGGCGACTGGCAGGCTGTATTTCCCTCAATAGCCTGCTGGTATCACTGCGGCGCCCGGTCGACGAATGGATCGGCAAACAATTGATTTCGCGGCAACCCGGCAATGAACAAGCGCCGCGCAAACTGCTCGACCCGCGCCGGCGCACCACACGCCAAGGCCACGGTGTGCCGGGACGACAGGCGCAAGCCTTGCAGCCAGGCTTGCAGCTGGTCGGCAACGATCCACTCCACGCTGACATTCCGGTGCTGCCCGGCCAAAGCGGCCAGGGGCCCCGTCAGGTAGTGCTGCTGCGCCGTCGCGGCCACGTGCAGGACCCGGATGTCAGCCTCATGGCCTTGACGCAGCGCTTCGCGCAGGATGCCCCATAACGGCGCCAGGCCGGTACCTGCAGCCAGCAACCACAGCGGCCGCGCTTGCCAGTCCAGCTCGTAATGCAGCGCCCCACCCCGCAGCTCACCCAGGTGCAGCACGTCGCCGACCTCAAGGCAGCGGGCCTTGTCGCAAAACACACCAGGGCGCTGGCAGTCGATATGAAATTCGAGAAAGTCGTCTTCGCCCGGCAGGCTTGCCAGTGAATAAGGCCGGGCGAGCGAACCGTTCCACAGCAGCACATGCTGACCTGCCTGATAACGCAGTACGCGCTCTGACCGCAGGCGCAGGCGCAGCACGTCACCGAACCAGTCCAGTGCGCAAACCTGTGCGGGAATGCCATCTTGCTGCGGGTCGAACACTGCCACACGCAGGTCACCCACTACCCGGCACTGGCAAGCCAGTCGCCAGCCCTGGGCGTGTTTCTCCAGCGCCAATGCCTCGGGCAAGGCGTCCGCAGGCAGCCCGTCCAGGCAATGCACCAGGCAGGCATGGCAGCTACCGGCGCGGCAACTATAGGGCACATTCAACCCGGCCTCGTTCAAGGCATCGAGCAGGTTGCTGCCGGTCGGCACCGCCCAGCGGCGCTCGCCCACGCAAATTTCGGGCATTGTCAGCTATCTCTCCTGGCTCTTTATCTTGACGGGGCTGCCTTGCGGCCCCCTCAAGCATCCTATCTCTTCAGCCAGACAGCAAGAACAGTGCCTGCCCGCGGCCGACCATGGTCCAGACCGGCCGAAGGTGTGCCCGGCACAGATGCGCGCTATACTGCCGCGCCTTTTTCCGCCGGCCTGACCTGCCGGCGCCTTGCAAGGCGTTTCGACATGCTGGTCGGCACCGTCGAGCGTCTTTATGAATGTTCCCGTCTTTAAGAGGAGCGCGCTGCATGACCGTGATCAAGCAAGACGACCTGATTCAGAGCGTCGCCGACGCCCTGCAATTCATCTCGTACTACCACCCCGTCGATTTCATCCAGGCCATGCACGAGGCCTATCTGCGTGAAGAGTCGCCTGCTGCGCGCGATTCCATCGCCCAGATCCTGATCAACTCGCGCATGTGCGCCACCGGCCACCGCCCAATCTGCCAGGACACCGGTATCGTTACCGTGTTCGTGCGCGTGGGCATGGACGTACGCTGGGACGGCGCCACCCTGAGCGTCGACGACATGATCAACGAAGGTGTGCGTCGCGCCTACAACCTGCCTGAAAACGTGCTGCGTGCTTCGATCCTGGCCGACCCGGCCGGTGCCCGCAAGAACACCAAGGACAACACTCCGGCGGTGATCCACTACTCCATCGTCCCTGGCGACAAGGTCGAGGTCGATGTCGCAGCCAAAGGCGGCGGCTCGGAGAACAAGTCGAAGATGGCCATGCTCAACCCGTCCGACTCGATTGTCGACTGGGTGCTGAAGACCGTTCCGACCATGGGCGCTGGCTGGTGCCCGCCTGGCATGCTCGGCATTGGCATCGGCGGTACCGCCGAGAAGGCCGCCGTCATGGCCAAGGAAGTGTTGATGGAATCCATCGACATCCACGAACTGAAAGCCCGTGGCCCGCAGAACCGCCTGGAAGAAATCCGCCTGGAGCTGTTCGAGAAGGTCAACCAGCTGGGCATCGGTGCCCAGGGCCTGGGTGGCCTGACCACCGTGCTCGACGTCAAGATCATGGACTACCCGACCCACGCCGCGTCGCTGCCGGTGTGCATGATCCCCAACTGCGCCGCCACCCGTCACGCTCACTTCGTGCTCGATGGCTCCGGTCCGGCCGAACTGGAAGCGCCGTCGCTGGACGCCTACCCGGAAATCGTCTGGGAAGCCGGCCCCAGTGCCCGCCGCGTCAACCTCGACGACATCACCCCGGAAGAAGTCGCCAGCTGGAAACCGGGCGAAACCATCCTGCTCAACGGCAAGATGCTCACCGGCCGCGATGCCGCGCACAAGCGCATGGTCGAAATGCTCAACCGTGGCGAAGCGTTGCCGGTGGACCTGAAAGGCCGCTTCATCTACTACGTAGGCCCGGTCGACCCGGTCGGTGACGAAGTGGTAGGCCCTGCCGGCCCGACCACCGCTACCCGCATGGACAAGTTCACCCGCCAGATCCTTGAGCAAACCGGCCTGCTGGGCATGATCGGCAAGTCCGAGCGTGGCCCGACCGCCATCGAAGCGATCAAGGACAACAAGGCCGTGTACCTGATGGCCGTTGGTGGCGCTGCCTACCTGGTGGCCCAGGCCATCCGCAAGTCGAAGGTCCTGGCCTTCGCCGAGCTGGGCATGGAAGCGATCTACGAGTTCGAGGTCAAGGACATGCCGGTTACCGTCGCCGTAGACAGCAACGGTGAGTCGGTGCACATCACTGGCCCTGCCCTGTGGCAGAGCAAGATTGCCGAGAGCCTGGCAGTGGAAGTGAAGTGAAGCAGCATTGAGGCAAGAGAAACCGTTTCTCGATGGATCGGTTGCCAGCGCTTCAAACCAACACCCTGCGATGGCTACGCTTTCGCAGGGTGTTTTTTTCCGCAGGACATTGGCGAACACACCGTCATCCGCTGGTGCTGCAGCGTCCCTGCAATCGCTGATCTGATTCATTTATATACCGTCAGGCAGCGATCAGAATCCATTTCACTGGACACTCCTCCATCAAAGAGTGTCTCGAAATGAACGCCTTAAAGATCGACAATCATTGGCTCACCCGCTTTCGCCTTGATATCACCTCCAGCTCCAACCGCCTGTATGCCAATGGCCGGCAGCAAGTCGAGGTGACTGTCACCCTGGAGCCGCGCAAAGGGGAAACCATCAGCGAGGAGAGCCTCGATAGCCTGTCGCTGGTGCTGATTGATGAAGACGGCGAACCCCGCCTGCTGGATCACCCCGACCTGTTCGCGTACAAGGAGCGAGATAAGCGGTTTGTTTATCATGCTGCGTACGGGGGCGTCCCCAGCGCGCTCACCGAAAAAACCGCAAACAGCATTCGCCGTATCTTCTACGTCACATCCAAACGCCCTGGCGGTACGCTCACCCAGATCTACGCAATGATGTTCAAGGATGAGAGCAGTTACGCCATAACCAACACCAGCCCCTTCGTCTCATCGGTGGTCATTGAGTCCATCACACCACCGCCCCCGCATGACAAGGCGTTCCACCTTGAACCGGGCGCCTCCTTCACCTACAAGTCGCCCAATGCGAATAGCCACTGGGACGACGAGGTCAAAGAGACGGTCAGCTACTTTGGTTTTGCCGATCCCAAGCTCATCCTGGTCGAGAGCACCGCACTGGTGACGCCTTCGAACACACCTTTCTATGAGCGGCACAATCATGACGACGCCCTTATCTCATTCGAGCTGACCAACGACTACAGCCAGGAATCGAAAGTGACAGCCCTGGGCGTGGGGGACGACTTCGAAGCGATCTCCCCTGATTCAGGCGAAGCGTTTGTAGAACGACCCAACCACATGATCATTCATCAGTACTACAGGCGCTTTTACGTAAGGCATTACAACTCGCTCAATGAGGCCCCCAGTGCGTGGTTGCTACTTGACCAGCACGGCAACGAGTACTACGTCGAGTTTCTCGTCAGCGATGGCGGCCACGCGCTGAAATACCATGTCGGCGAAAACGAGGTATGAAACCTGGGGCTGAAAACCGTCAGCTGGGGCGTGCCTCTGATCCCCTGCCAATGTTGGGTACACGGAGCCTGGCCGATTGCCCCCGGTAGCGCCGCGCTGCCGACCTTTTCATGTCATCAGCTCTTTCAGCCAAAACGACATGATCTTCTCGGACGCTGCTTGTTCACCCAGGTCTCGCCAGGCACAGGTGGTGCGCAACGACGGTTCGTGCAGAAAACCCCGGTTGCGCCAGAAACCCTGCAAGGGCTTGTAGTCGGGGGGGCGCCTGGGGTGCGCGCCGGGTCGCTCGACGGCGCAGAAAACGCAGTAATCGAACTCGGCAAGCGTGTGCGCATAGGATTCACGCTCGATAAAAAAGCGCACCCCCAGGCCCTGCCCACGGTACTGCGGCAGCACAAGCGACTCCCCAAAGAAATAGACGCTGGCAGGGTCGCGACCCTGAGCCCTGAACAACTGACGGAACGCGGGGGTGCCATCCATCAGCGGCAAGGCGGTCGAGGCTCCGACCACCCGGCCATCGTCCAGGGCCAACACAACCAGGCTGCGCGCGGAATGGACAAAGCTGGCCAGGTAGTCGGCGTCGTAGTCCGGGTTGCCGTCGTACAAGTAGGGAAACTCGCTCAGTACAGCAAGGCGCAGGCGAGCGAGGTCATCGATGTAAGGCGCGATAGCGGCGCCGTGCAACAGGCGGATTTCCATGCTTGGCGGTCGTTTTGTCGATGTGGATGACGCGCTCGGCTAAGCCGGGCTTGAGGGGAAACCCTATCATCCGAACCAACGCTGCGCCTTTTCCCTACACGACAGGTATTGTTCCATGACCGCTACCGAACTGGTAAATGCTTACTACGCCGCCTTCAATGCCGGTGACATGCCGAGCTTTCTGGCCTTGCTCAGCGAGGACGTGATCCATGACATCAACCAAGGCGAGCGGCAGATGGGCAAGGCGAAGTTCGCTGCATTCATGGGCAAGATGAACCGCTGCTACCGCGAGCGCCTGGCCGACATCGTGGTGATGCAGAACGCCGATGGCAGCCGGGCGGCGGCGGAGTTCACCGTGCATGGCGAATATGTGGCCGATGACGAAGGTTTGCCGGCCGCCAATGGGCAGACCTATGTGCTGCCGGCGGGGGCGTTCTTCTACATCCACTGCGGGAAGATTGCCCGGGTGACCAATTACTACAACCTCAATGACTGGGTCGAGCAAGTGGAGTGACACCACGGGCCGAGTAGATCAGGCGATACGCGTCCCAAGCACCTTCAGGAAAGCCGCCAACCAGGCAGGATGCGCCGGCCACGCTGGCGCCGTCACCAGGTTGCCATCGACATGCGCCTGGTCCACCGCGATGTCGATGAACGTCCCGCCGGCCAGCCGCACCTCCGGTGCACACGCCGGGTACGCACTGCATTCGCGCCCTTCCAGCACCCCGGCCGCCGCCAGCAGTTGCGCCCCATGGCACACCGCCGCAATCGGCTTGCCCGCCTGGTCGAAGGCCCTGACCAGCGCCAGCACCCGCTCATCCAGGCGCAGGTATTCTGGCGCCCGCCCACCCGGGATGAGCAACGCGTCGTAACTTTCGGGCCGGACCTGGACGAAGTCATGGTTCAACGCAAAGTTGTGCCCAGGCTTCTCGCTGTAGGTCTGCTCGCCCTCGAAATCATGGATTGCCGTGCGCACGGTCTGCCCGGCGATTTTCTCCGGGCACACCGCGTGTACCGTATGGCCAACCATGGTCAAGGCCTGGAACGGCACCATCGCCTCGTAGTCCTCGACGTAGTCGCCCACCAGCATGAGAATCTTCTTCGCCGTCATCGCATCCACTCCTTCGGTGATAGGGAACAGCCATTGCACGATAGTCTGCTTCAGTCGCGACGGTCGAGCAGGTTGACCACCAGCCGGTCCAGCCAGCCCCATACCCGCTGCTTGACCCGGCGCCACAACGGCCGGGCGTTCCAGTGGTCAAGGTCGACTTCTTCGCTCAAGGCGAAGTCCCGTTCGAAGCTGGCCCTGACGGCTGCCGTCAGCGGCGGGTCCAGCGCCTCGACGTTGGCCTCCAGGTTGAAGCGCAGGTTCCAGTGGTCGAAATTGCACGAACCGACGCTGACCCAGTCGTCCACCAGCGCCATCTTCAGGTGCAGGAAGCATGGCTGGTATTCATAGATCCGCACACCCGCGCGCAGCAATCGGGGGTAGTAACGGTGGCCCGCATAACGCACCGAAGGGTGGTCGGTGCGTGGGCCGGTGAGCAGCAGGCGCACGTCGACGCCTTTGCCCGCAGCCCGGCGCAATGAACGGCGCACGCTCCAGGTCGGCAGAAAATACGGCGTGGCCAACCACACGCGTTGCTTGCCGCTGTTGAGCGCACGCACCAGCGAATGCAGGATGTCCCGGTGCTGGCGGGCGTCGGCATAGGCTACACGGCCCATGCCCTGCCCTTGCGCCGGGATCCTCGGCAGGCGTGGCAGGCCGAATCCTTCAGGCGGGCGCCAGGCGGTGCGGCGGTTGTTGGCCTGCCACTGGCGATCGAACAGCAGTTGCCAGTCGCCCACCACCGGGCCCTGCATCTGCACCATCACCTCGTGCCACTCGCTGGTCGCCTCACCCGGCGTCCAGAACTCGTCGGTGACACCGGTACCGCCGACCACCGCCCAACGCTCGTCCACCAGCAGCAACTTGCGATGGTCGCGGTACAGGTTGCGCAGGCCGCGGCGCCAGCGCAGGCGGTTGTACCAGCGCAGGTGCACGCCGGCGTCCAGCAGGCGTTGGCGCAAGGCCGAATTGAAAGCAAGCGAGCCATAATCATCGAACAGGCAACGCACGCGCACACCGCGCCTGGCTGTCTGCTCCAGCGCCTCGACCACCGCCTCGGCGCAGGCACCGGCCTCGACCAGGTACAGCTCCAGGTCAACTTGCGTCTGCGCGTGCTCGATGCCCTGCAGCATACGCGGAAAGAATTCAGGCCCGTCGACCAGCAGCTCGAACTGATTGCCATCCCGCCAGGGGAAGACCGGCCCCGGCATGTCAGCGCGCGTTGAAGATCAGCACCGCATTGACCGGTACCGTCGGGTTGATGGACTTGAGCTTGGCGAACGTGCGCAAGGTTTCCAGGCCGGGCAGCAGGCCGAAGTCCTGGGCGCGCAATATCAATGGTTCGAGCGTTACCACCTGGAAGCGCCGTGCATCCAGGCGGGTGGCCAGCAGCAAGACGTTGTAGCTGTGCGACTGGCCGTGCAGGGTGACGGTCAGCGGCAGGCGCAATTCAATCTGTGCACCATCGGCGAGGTCGTTGATCGGTCGCAGGTCGAGCTGGGCCTTGACCGTCGCCTCGGCAAAGCGGGCGACTTCGAACAGGTCGTCACGCATGCGCTCGTCACGCAGCGGAATACCGCTGCTTACCGAGTCCATCTCGATACGCAGCCCCGCCATGCCTTTGCGGTCGACGCTGCCATGCAGCACCAGAAAACGATGGACCTCGGCCGTATCGCCGTTCTTGCCGGTGATGAATGACAGGCGTGAAGACTCGCCATCGAGGTGCCAATTGGCGTGGGCGGGCAGGCATAAAGCCAGCAGTAGAGCGGGCAAAAGACGCGGCAGCTTGAACATGACAGATCTCGTGAAACCAGACCGCCAACCTTACCCGCCCGCCTTCATGGCAGCAAGCGGCAGCCGGCCTGGGCAGACTGCCACGCCGCCGCATTGTGCTGGCCCAGGCCGGCGGCCCTGACCAGGCGCTGCTGGCGGTCCTCCTCCAGCGAGCTCAAGGGCAGCCACTGCTTCACATAACCCCGGCAATACGCCTGGTCGAAGCCCATGACAAACCGGCACGAGCAATACTCCTTGACCGAATAGGCCGAAAGGATGCCCGGAAAATCCGCCAATGCCTGGCGCTCGAGCTAGGCCCACCCCAGCAAGGCAACAGCCACCAGCCATGCAAGGCGCTTCATGCGCCCTCCTTGGGCAACGCCGCCAGCACGCGCTTGAGCAATTCGTTATGGCTGTAGCTACCGTCGCGATCATCGCCGTAGCGGACGATGACCAGCCTGTGTCTGGGCAGTATGTACAGCGCCTGGCCCCAGTGGCCGAGGGCGGCATAGGTGTCCGCCGGCGCATCGGGCCAAGGCAGCCCGCTGCCCGCCAGTGGCAGGTTCAGCCACCAGTGGCCGCCTGGGTTGGCCTGGCCGGGCGTGGGCCGCGCCTGGCTGAACGGCGTACGGTTGAAGCTGACCCAGCTCGCCGGCAGCACCTGCCGTTCACGCCAGCGCCCTTCACGCTGCATCAACAGGCCGATACGCGCCAGGTCGCGCGCCTTGAGGTAAAGGTAGGAGGAACCGACAAAGGTGCCGCTGGCGTCACGCTCCCAGACGGCGCTGTCGATACCCAGCGGCGTGAACAGGGCCTGCCAGGGATATTCGGCATAGGCGTCGGCTGCGAGCATGCCGCGCAACGCGGCGGCCAGGATATTGCTGTCGCCACTGGAATAGAGAAATTGCTGGCCGGGTTTTTGCGTAGCACGTTGCGCGGCGGTATAGCCTGCCATGTCGTTGCGCCCACGGGTGTAGAGCATGGCGACCACCGAGGATTTCACCGGCGCGTATTCGTAGTCCTCCTGCCACGCCAGGCCACTGGCCCAGTGCAGCAGATCGGCCAGGCGCACATCGGGGTGCGCCTGCATCGGCGGGTAAAAGCGTGCTACGGGGTCGTGCAGCTGGAAGCGTCCCTCGCCCTGAGCCACACCCAGTACCGTGGCCAGCACACTCTTGCTCACCGACCAGGTGAGGTGGGCAGTGCTCGCGGTGGTGGGGGCGACGTAGCGCTCATGCAGGATGCGGCCATCACGGATGATCAGCAGGGCGTCACTGCGGATACCGTTGCGCTGGCTGGCGCTGCGTTCGGGGAAGGCATAGCTGTCGACGGCCTGCCAATCGACGCTGACGGGGTCGACCTGCCAGTCCGGTATCGGCCAGCTCCCTGCCCTGGCCGAGCTGACGGCCAACGCCAGGGCCAGCAAGCATGCCTTCATGGTGAGCGCCCCCAAATTTCAATAGTGCCCTCAATCCTGGCAAACGCTCATGACAATCCGGCGGCGCTCCAGGCTTTTGCCAGGCGTTTTTCCCGGGCAGCGGTAGCCAGCGCCATGACCCCCTGATCGCGCTGCCAAAGCTGCGCCCACTGCTCCGGCCCCGCCATCAGCGCCTTGTCGATGGCCCCTTTCAGCTCCTCAAACTGCGCAAACAACCCGCCCAGCAGCAAATGACAACCGACGCTGTCGGCACACTGGCGGCTGGCCTCGGCACAGCCCGCCAGCAAAGCGATCAGACGCAATCGCAGCGGCTGCGGCCAGTCACACTCCTGCCCCACGCCATACAGCCAGGCGGTCATGGCTGCGAGCACATACAAGTCTTCGAGCGAGCGGAACGGCCTGACGTAGGCGTCCCAGCCGTCCCCCGCCAACAGCTCGCAGGCAGCGTGCTGCAGCAGCAGCCGACCATGGCCCACCTCAGGCATCAGTGGCAGGGTCGGCAATGCCTCGAGGGTCACACCCGCCTCTCCCGGATACACCACCGCCAAGTTGAGCCGTGGCGCTTCACCCTGCCCTTCGCTGCGCGCCGCCACCAGCAGCCATTCGGCGTCGAGCCCGGCGGTGACGAAATCCTTGCTGCCGGTGAGGCGCAAACCCTCCAGGCGTGTCTGCATGTCCGCCGGGCGCACGCTGCGCCGCTCGGTGGCGCACAGCGCGCCGAGGCTGGCCGGCGCGCTGGGCCAGAGCGCACGCAGGGCCGCCTGGTAGCCGATCAGAAAGGCGAGGCCCGGCGTGGCCATGGCGCGCCCGCCCAACACCGCCAGCTCGAAGGGCGCGACGGCGCCGAGGTGCTCGAGCTGCGCGGCATAGGTCTCGCCCAGGGTGCCGGCCAGGGGCTGGCGGAGGGGGTCGTTGAGTCGTTGTAGCCAAGCCATGGGGCGCTCCTTTGATAGGCGCTTGTCGGGGGTGTCACGCAAGCATCACCAAAGATTCACAGGGGTGACACCGCGCCTACCTAGGCTGACTTTGCACAACAAAGCCGACCGGCCGCAACCCTTCATGGCTGGCTTATGGAGACTCGCAATGACTCGGATCGCTCGCTCTGGCGACAACAGCACTGAACGCCGTCTGCAAGCCGAACGCCTGGTCGGGGCCGCAGCCCTGAAGGAAGCACAGGCCCTGCGCTTCAACGTGTTCAGCGCAGAATTCAAGGCCAAGCTCAAAGGCGCCGAACAGGGCCTGGACATGGATGACTATGACGTCCACTGCCAGCACATCGGCGTACGCGACCTGAGCACCGGCGAACTGGTCGCCACCACCCGCCTGCTCGACCACCAGGCTGCCAGCAGCCTGGGGCGTTTCTACAGCGAAGAAGAGTTCAGCCTGCACGGCCTGCTGCAACTGCAAGGCCCGATACTCGAACTCGGCCGCACCTGCGTGGCCCCCGCTTACCGTAACGGTGGCACCATCGCCGTGCTCTGGGGCGAACTGGCCGAAGTACTCAACGAGGGCCGCTACAGCTACCTGATGGGCTGCGCGAGCATCCCCATGCAGGATGGCGGCGTCCAGGCCCACGCCATCATGCAACGCCTGCGCGAGCGCTACCTGTGCACCGAGCACCTGCGCGCCGAACCAAAAAACCCGCTGCCAACCCTGGCCCTGCCCACCAACGTCATCGCCGAGATGCCGCCGTTGCTCAAGGCGTACATGCGCCTGGGTGCGAAGATTTGTGGCGAGCCGTGTTGGGACAAGGACTTCCAGGTTGCCGACGTGTTCATCCTGCTCAAGCGCGACGACCTCTGCCCGCGCTACGCCCGCCACTTCAAGGCGGCGGTCTGATGCCCAGGCTGCGGGTGGTCGCCCGCCTTGCCAGGCTGTTGCTGGTGCTGCTGTTCGGCATGCTCATGGCCAGCGTGATCGCCGTCGGCGAGCGCCTGGGCGTCAACGCCCCCCTCGAACGCCGTCAACGCTGGGCGTGCTTGTTCATGAAACGCCTGGTCGCCGCCCTGCCCTTCGAGGTGCAGGTGATTGGCGAGCTGCCCAAGCGGCCCATGCTGTGGGTCAGCAACCACGTGTCCTGGGCCGATATCCCGCTACTCGGCATGCTGCGGCCGCTGTCGTTCCTGTCCAAGGCTGAGGTGCGCCACTGGCCGGTGGCCGGCTGGCTGGCGGAGAAGGCGGGCACGCTGTTCATCCGCCGCGGCGGCGGCGACAGCCAGCGCTTGCGCGAACAGATAAGCGAACAACTGGGTGATGCCCGGCCGTTGTTGATCTTCCCCGAAGGCACCACCACCGACGGGCGCCAGGTGCGCACCTTTCATGGGCGCTTGCTGGCCGGTGCCATCGATCAGGGCGCAGCGGTGCAGCCGGTGGCCATTCAATACCTGCGCAATGGCGAGGCTGACCCGATTGCGCCGTTCATTGGTGACGATGACCTGGTGTCACACCTGATGCGGCTGTTTGCCGAGCCGCGGGGCGAAGTCTGCATTCACCTGTTGCAGCCGATCAGCAGCGCCGGCAAGGAGCGCGCGATGTTGGCGCTTCAGGCACAGCAGGCCATTCAAACGGCGTTGTTCGGGGTTGAAGAGGTCGAGGGGGGGCGGCGCCGGCAGGCGCGGGCGGCTTGAGATTTCCAGTGTCTGGGCGGGCTCTTCGCGGGCAAGCCCGCTCCTACACGCTGGGGTCTAGCCCGCCGACCTCTGCTCAGTGGCAAACACCTGCAGTTGCGGATAAAACTCGCGAAAATCCGCCAGCAACGGCTCATACAACCGCTCCAGCTCGCCCATCACCCCCACCATGCCCTCTGGCCGCGACAAGCGCCGGCCAATGCCATTGAACACCTGCTCAAGCGTAGCGAAGTCGCCATACGCCCCCAGCCAGTCATCTGCCGCCATGAACGGCGCAATCCGCGCCAACCTGCCTGGCAATTCAGGCTCTGCCAGCAACACGCGGTAAAACGACCCGGTGAATTGCTCCAGCGGCTGTTCGGCATAGTCGCCCCAATGCCGCGCCAGGCAATGATCGAAGAACACATCCAGCACGATCCCGGCAAAGCGCCGCCGCTCGCGCGGAAAACGCGCCAGTGCCGCCAGCACCAGCGGGTGACGATCGGTGTAGCTGTCGATGTGCCGGTGCAGGCGGATCGCCGCCTCCAGCGCGGGCGGAAAACGCCCTTCCAGCGAGCCTTTGACGAAATCGCCATACAGGCTGCCGAGCAGTTGTTGCGGCGCGGGGCCGCCAAGGTGCAGGTGTGCGAGGTAGTTCATGAGCGCAGTCTAGCACTGCGCCTGCGTATATCGTTATAACGCGATATAGCGATTCGTGATCAGCTCAGAACCACTTCATATTTCTATATCGTGAAGGACCGATCTATATTTCGTCCTATCGCGATATACCGCTACACCATGAGCCCACATCATGCCTCTTGATCTCGACGAAATAATAAAAGCCCTGGCCCACCCGGTCCGACGAGAAATCCTCAACTGGCTGAAAGACCCTGCAGCGCACTTCCCCGCCCAGCATCACAGCACCGAAAACGGCGTGTGTGCCGGGCAGATCGACCAGCGCTGCGGCCTGTCGCAGTCGACCGTCTCTGCCCACCTGGCCACCTTGCAGCGCGCCGGGTTGATCAACAGCCAGAAGGTCGGCCAGTGGCACTTCTTCAAACGCAACGAAGCCACCATTCAAGCGTTCCTCGAACAACTGCGCCAAGCACTTTGACAAGGCAGGTAACCGTTATGACCACGCTTTTCGATCCGATCACACTGGGTGACGTGCAACTGCCCAACCGCATCATCATGGCCCCGCTGACCCGCTGCCGCGCCGATGAAGGCCGGGTGCCCAACGCGCTGATGGCCGAGTATTACGTGCAGCGCGCCAGCGCCGGGCTGATTCTCAGCGAAGCGACGTCGGTTACCGCCATGGGTGTCGGCTACCCGGACACGCCTGGCATCTGGAACGACCAGCAAGTCCGCGGCTGGAACAATGTCACCAAGGCCGTGCATGGCGCTGGCGGGCGGATCTTCCTGCAGCTGTGGCACGTTGGCCGCATCTCGCACCCCAGCTACCTGAATGGCGAGTTGCCTGTGGCACCCAGCGCCATCCAGCCCAAGGGCCATGTCAGCCTGGTGCGCCCGATCACCGAGTACCCGACCCCGCGCGCCCTGGAAAGCGAAGAAATCGCCGACATCGTCGAGGCTTACCGCAGTGGCGCCGAGAATGCCAAGGCCGCCGGCTTCGACGGCGTGGAGATCCATGGTGCCAACGGCTATCTGCTCGACCAGTTCCTGCAGAGCAGCACCAACCAGCGTACCGACCGCTATGGTGGCTCGCTGGAGAACCGTGCACGCCTGCTGCTGGAAGTGACCGACGCGGCCATCGAGGTTTGGGGCGCAGGCCGTGTGGGCGTGCACCTGGCGCCGCGTGCCGACTCCCATGACATGGGCGACGCCAACCGTGCCGAAACCTTCACCTATGTGGCGCAGGAACTGGGCAAGCGCGGCATCGCGTTCATCTGTTCGCGGGAGAAAGAGGCCGACGACAGCATCGGTCCGCTGATCAAGGCAGCGTTCGGTGGCCCGTACATCGTCAACGAACGGTTCGACAAAGCCAGCGCCAACGCTGCATTGGCCAGTGGCAAGGCGGATGCGGTGGCATTTGGCGTGCCGTTCATTGCAAACCCGGACCTGCCGGCCCGGCTGGCGGCCGATGCACCATTGAACCAGGCCCATCCGGAAACCTTCTACGCCAAAGGGCCGGTGGGGTACATCGACTACCCACGGCTGTGATCGAACACCCGGCCATGCCTGTAGACGCTCGCGGTCATCTGTAGGCGCGACCTGGTGTCGCGTAAGGAGGGCAAAGCCCTCCCCTGCGGCCTCAAGGCCGGGCGTTGATCTGCTGCTGCAGGTTCTGGATCTGGCTCTGCAGCGTATTGAAGTTACGCGTGGTCTGCCCACGGAACGCATCGAATTCCTGCACTGAAGCACCACCGGCCGCCGCAGCTGGGCGGTTGTCCGCCTGGCTCTTCAACACCAGCATGTCCTGTTCCAGGCTCTCGATGGCCGCTTTCTGGTTGCCTTGCTTCTTCAGCGCCGCCACCTCGTCACTCAGGCTCTTGAGCTGCCCGTCCAGCTTGCCGCCATCCACCTGGCCTGACTTCAACGCCGCCAGTTCGCCGTTCACCGCCTTCAACTGCGCCTGCAGCTGAGTCTGCAGTTCAGTCACAACTTTTTGCTGCTCGCGCGTATCGGCCAACACCTGTTCCAGGCGCTTGCCCAGATCCCCTGTCTGCCCGACCACGCCCTGCTGTTGCTTGCCCTGCTCGGCCAGGCTGGCCTGCAGCTGGCGGATCTGCAGCTTCAGGGCCTCGCTGCCGGTGCTGGTCGAGGACTCACTGGCATCGACCTTGCCGCTGATGGCCTGCAGGCGCCCCGCCGCTTCTTCGCTGATGCGTGCAAAACTTTCCTGGGTGGCAACCAGTTGCTGCTCCATCAGCGAAATCTGCTGGAAGCTCCACCAGCCAAGCCCGGCCAAGGCTATGAAAGCGGCGCCCAGCAGCGCCCACAAAGGGCCGGTGCTGGCGGGCCTGACGGCCTTCTGCCGGCTGCGCGACACGTGCGCCGGCAACAGTTCGTCATCATCAGGGGTACCGGCCCGCAGAGCTGGCACATCATCGAAATCGTCGTGGGCATCGTTGCGCATGGGTAGGTTCAACCGCGGTAGTAGCAAAAAGGCATGAGTATAAACCGCTCGCGCGGCGCACTGATGACCATCATCCCTGCCCCAGGTTCACTGGCCAAGTGGCTGGTGCTTCCACCAACCGCAAAATTCATCCAGTGCTGTCCACACGCTGACCTTGGGCTGGTAGTCCAGGTACTGCCGGGCACGGCTGATGTCCAGGGTGAAATCGCGGCTCATCACCTGCATCCCCAGGCGCGACAGGGTCGGCTGCGGTCGCCCGGGCCAGAGCATGCAGGCCGCCTCGTTCAGCGCCGCCATGCTGTAGGCCAGGCCGTAGGAGCGGTAGCGGGTCACCTGGGGCAGGTGCATCTGGCGCATCACGTAGTTGACCACGTCCCATAACGGCAACGGCTGGCCGTTGCTGATGTTGTAGGCCTGGCCCAAGGCACGTTCCTCAGCGAACAGCGCGCTGAGCAGCGCCTCGTTGAGGTTGTGCACGCTGGTGAAATCGACCTTGTTCAGGCCGTTGCCGATGATCGCCACACGGCCCTTGCGCTGGATCTGCATCAGCCGCGGGAAGATACTGGCATCGCCGGCACCAGTAACGAAGCGCGGGCGCAGCGCCAGCACTTCCAGGCCGAACTCCTGGGCACCGAATACCTTTTGTTCGGCGAGGTACTTGGTCTGCCCATAGTGATCGTGAAAACGCCGTGGCACCTGGTCCTCGCGGATATCCAGGCGTGAGCGGCCATTGAAGTAGATCGACGGCGACGACAGGTGCACCAGGCGGCGCACGTGCTCCTTCAGGCACCCTTCGACCACGTTCTCGGTAACCACCACATTGCCCTGGTGGAAATCCTGATAGCGCCCCCAGTTGCCCACCGCACCCGCGCAGTGCACCACGGCATCGACGCCCTGGCACAGGCGCCGGGCCAGTTCGGCGTCACCCAGGTCGCCAGGGATGAATTGCGCGCCGCGCTTGACCAGGTGCTCGACCCCCTCGGCGCGCCGGCCGCTGACCCGCACGTCCAGGCCCTGCTCCAGGGCAAAGCGCGCAAAGCGCCCGCCAATGAAGCCGCTCGCGCCAGTGACCAGAATTTGCATGTAACACCCCGCCTCAGATTTCAGATGCAACAGACGCCGGCCACCTTTACAACGGCACCAGCCAATGCCGTGCCGTGTGCCGCAAGTGTTCGGTCAGTTGCGCGAGCAGATGCCCGCCATTGCGCCAATGATGCCAGTACAGCGGCACATCGATAGGGGTATCGGCACATATTTCCACCAGTTTGCCATCCGCCAACTGTTCACGGGCCTGTAGCTCCGGCACCAAGCCCCAGCCCAGGCCTGCTTCAGTCATGCGCAAAAAGCCTTCGGACGACGGGCACAGGTGGTGCAGGAAACCGCCATCGATGCCCAGCGACGCCAGGTAACGGTGCTGCAGGAAATCATCCGGGCCATACACGATGGCCGGTGTACGCGCCAGGCGCTTGGCATCGAACCCCTGCGGAAAATACCGCGCCATGAACGCCGGGCTGGCCAGCGCCCGATAGCGCATGGCGCCAAGCGGCAGGCTGCGGGCACCGGCCACCGGCCGCTCGCTGCCGCACAGGCAGGCCGCCACCTCGCCAGCGCGCATGCGTTTGAGGCCGACTTCCTGGTCTTCCACCACCAGGTCGGTGAGCACCTGCTGCTCGGCGCAGAACGTGCCCACCGCGGCCGCCCACCAGGTGGCCAGGCTGTCGGCGTTGAGGGCGATGCGCAGGCGCTCCGGCAGGCCCTCCTCGTCCAGGGCCGGCACCTGGCGCTGCAGGTCGCGCTCAAGCAACCGCACCTGCTGCACATGGTTGAGCAACTGCCGGCCGACCTCGGTGGGGCTCGGTGGCGTGGCGCGCACCAGTACTGGCTGGCCAACCCGCGCTTCGAGCAACTTGATACGTTGCGAGATTGCCGATTGCGAAAGCCCGAGTACCTGCGCGGCCCGCTCGAACCCACCTTGCTCGATGACCGCCGCAAGGGCAGCCAGCAGCTTGTAGTCGAACATCGATTTTCCTAATGAGGGATCAGCTTTATTTGTTTTTCTTATACAGCGCAGAGCATCACAATAGCCAGCATCTTCTTCTGAACCTTCCCTGGAGCCTGCCATGTGGCAAAGCTATCTAAACGGCATGCTGGTGGCCTTCGGCCTGATCATGGCCATCGGCGCACAGAACGCCTTTGTTTTGGCACAGAGCCTGCGCCGTGAGCATCACCTGCCGGTGGCGGCGCTGTGCATCGTCTGTGACGCCCTGCTGGTAGCTGCCGGGGTGTTCGGCCTGGCAACGGTGCTGGCGCATAACCCGACCTTGCTGGCGGTCGCCCGCTGGGGTGGCGCAGTGTTTCTGATCTGGTACGGCGCCAAGGCACTGCGCAGCGCCTGTTCCAAACAGAGCCTGCAGCACCAGCAAGGCCAAGGCATGCGCTCGCGCCGTGCGGTGCTGCTCAGCGCCCTGGCGGTCACCCTGCTCAACCCGCATGTCTACCTCGACACCGTGCTGCTGATCGGTTCGCTCGGTGCCCAGCAGACCGTGCCCGGGGCGTATGTGGCCGGGGCCGCCAGTGCATCGCTGGTGTGGTTTTCGACCTTGGCGATCGGTGCCGCGTGGCTCGCGCCCTGGCTGGCCCGCCCGGCGACCTGGAGGATGCTCGACCTGATGGTGGCGGTGATGATGTTCGCCGTGGCGGCGCAGCTGATCTTCAATTGACGCCCACCCGTCGGCGCCGGCCAAGCGCTCTGGAACCTCTATTCCCTATCTTTGTTGCGTGGTTATGCGCCGGGGCTGGTGCTATGATCCAGCCCTTGCGTCGCAAAGAGTACAAACTCGCCGACGCACATAGGGCCGCCCGTGATCGGCCCTGCGCAAACCGCGAACTAGACCTGAATCAGGAGATCCACCATGGCTTTTGAATTGCCGCCGCTGCCGTACGCCCACGATGCCCTGCAGCCGCACATCTCCAAGGAAACCCTGGAGTATCACCACGACAAGCACCACAACACCTATGTCGTGAACCTGAACAACCTGGTCCCAGGCACCGAATTCGAAGGCAAGAGCCTGGAAGAGATCGTCAAGAGCTCTTCGGGCGGCATCTTCAACAACGCCGCTCAAGTCTGGAACCACACCTTCTACTGGAACTGCCTGTCGCCAAACGGCGGTGGCCAGCCTACCGGTGCCCTGGCTGAAGCCATCAACGCCGCGTTCGGTTCCTTCGACAAGTTCAAGGAAGAGTTCACCAAGACTTCGGTTGGCACTTTCGGTTCCGGCTGGGGCTGGCTGGTGAAGAAAGCCGACGGCTCCCTGGCCCTGGCCAGCACCATTGGCGCCGGCTGCCCGCTGACCAGCGGCGACACCCCGCTGCTGACCTGCGACGTCTGGGAACACGCCTACTACATCGACTACCGCAACCTGCGTCCGAAGTACGTCGAGGCATTCTGGAACCTGGTCAACTGGGCCTTCGTTGCCGAACAGTTCGAAGGCAAGACCTTCAAGGCCTGATGACTCACGCCCTGAACAAAACCCGGCCATGTGCCGGGTTTTTTTATGCCTCAAGGGGCCAATCGACAGTTTTCCGCGCACCTCTTGCTCACCCCGTATAGCGCGCTAACATCAAACGTCTGGAAGTTCGCTAAGCGCGCTCAAGTTGCAGGGTCAGGCAACCGATACACTGCTCAGGACAGCCCTACCGGCCGATAGTGTATTGCCAACGTTAATGGCAAAATGATGCCATGCGCATGGATTAAGGAAACCCCATTGAAGCTGGAATTGCGGAACAGCTTATCGGTCAAGTTGCTCAGGGTCGTGCTCCTGTCGGCGCTGGCGGTCGGCGTTGTCCTCAGCTGCGCGCAGATCGTCTACGACACCTACAAGACCCGCCAGGCCGTCAACAATGACGCCCAGCGCATCCTCGACATGTTCCGCGACCCATCAACCCAGGCGGTCTACAGCCTCGACCGGGAAATGGGCATGCAGGTGATGGAAGGCCTGTTCCAGGATGAATCGGTACGCCAGGCCTCGATCGGCCACCCCAACGAAACCATGCTGGCAGAAAAGTCCCGCCCGCTGCAGGACTCGCCCATGCGCTGGCTGACCGACCTGATCCTCGGCCAGGAACGCACCTACACCACCCAGCTGGTCGGCCGCGGCCCGTACAGTGAGTATTACGGTGACCTGAGCATTACCCTCGATACGGCCGCCTACGGTGAAGGCTTTCTGGTCAACGCCATCATCATTTTCATTTCCGGCGTGCTGCGCGCCCTGGCCATGGGCCTGGTGCTGTACCTGGTCTACCACTGGCTGCTGACCAAGCCGCTGTCGAAGATCATCGAGCACCTCACCCAGATCAACCCCGACCGCCCCAGCCAGCACCAGATCCCCCTGCTCAAAGGCCATGAGAAGAACGAGCTGGGCATCTGGGTGAACACCGCCAACCAGCTGCTGGCCTCGATCGAGCGCAATACTCACCTGCGCCACGAAGCCGAGAACAGCCTGCAGCGCATGGCCCAGTATGACTTTCTCACCGGCCTGCCGAACCGCCAGCAGTTGCAGGCGCAGTTGGACAAGATCCTGGTCGATGGCGGCCGGCTGCAGCACCGCGTCGCCGTGTTGTGCGTGGGGCTGGACGATTTCAAAGGCATCAACGAGCAGTTCAGCTACCAGGTCGGCGACCAGTTGCTGCTGGCCTTGGCCGACCGCCTGCGCGCCCACAGTGGCCGGTTGGGCGCGTTGGCGCGACTGGGCGGCGATCAGTTCGCCCTGGTCCAGGCCAACATCGAACAGCCCTACGAAGCCGCGGAGCTGGCCCAGAGCATCCTCGACGACCTGGAAGCGCCATTCGGCCTCGGCCACCAGCAGATCCGCCTGCGCGCCACCATCGGCATCACCCTGTTCCCCGAAGACGGCGACAGCACCGAGAAGCTGCTGCAAAAGGCCGAGCAGACCATGACCCTGGCCAAAGCTCGCTCGCGCAACCGTTACCAGTTCTACATCGCCAGCGTCGATAGCGAGATGCGCCGCCGCCGCGAGCTGGAAAAGGACCTGCGCGAAGCCCTGCCGCGCAACCAGCTGTACCTCGTCTACCAGCCGCAGATCAGCTACCGCGACCACCGTGTGGTGGGGGTCGAGGCGTTGCTGCGCTGGCAGCACCCGGAGCTGGGCATGGTGCCGCCGGACCAGTTCATCCCGCTGGCCGAACAGAACGGCTACATCATTACCATCGGCGAATGGGTGCTCGACCAGGCCTGCCGGCAACTGCGCGAATGGCACGACCTGGGCTTCAGCGAACTGCGCATGGCGGTCAACCTGTCCACCGTGCAGTTGCACCACAACGAACTGCCGCGAGTGGTCAACAACCTGCTGCAGGCGTACCGCCTGCCCCCGCGCAGCCTGGAGCTGGAAGTGACCGAGACCGGCCTGATGGAGGACATCAGCACCGCCGCGCAACACCTGCTGAGCCTGCGCCGCTCAGGGGCGATGATCGCCATCGACGACTTCGGTACCGGCTACTCGTCGCTGAGTTACCTGAAGTCGCTGCCGCTGGACAAGATCAAGATCGACAAGAGCTTCGTCCAGGACCTGCTCGACGACGACGACGATGCCACCATCGTGCGGGCGATCATCCAGCTGGGCAAAAGCCTGGGCATGCAGGTGATCGCCGAAGGCGTGGAAACCGCCGAACAGGAAACCTACATCATCGCCCAGGGCTGCCACGAAGGTCAGGGTTACCACTACAGCAAGCCGCTGTCGGCGCGCGAGCTGACCAGTTACCTGCGCCAGGCGCAGCGCAATCAGGTTTCCGCCTTCTGACCCCTGCCGTTGCGGGTTACAAGCCGTGACCTGCATTTACATGAATTGCGCCGTCGCCCCTTTACAGCAAATGCAAATCTTTCGCATGATGTGGCGGTTTTACGTGCCACGCCGCACTGTCCAACCACACGACGCAGGGAAACCAATAATGATTCGAATGCCTCTGGCCTCCGCCAGTCTGCTGGCCATCGCCATCGCTCTCGCCGGTTGCGGTGAAGGCAAGGACGACAAGGCTGCCGCTCCGCAAGCTCAGGCACCTGCTGCCGCCAGCACCACCGCTGCGGCGCCCGGGGCTGTCGACGAAGCGGCCGGCAAGGCCGTGGTCAAGCATTACGCCGACATGGTCTACGCCGTGTACAGCGACTCGCTGAGCACCGCCAAGACCCTGCAGACCGCCATCGACGCGTTCCTGGCAACCCCCAACGACGACACCCTGAAAGCCGCCAAGGCTGCCTGGGCCGCCGCACGTGTACCTTACCTGCAGAGCGAAGCCTTCCGCTTCGGCAACACCATCATCGACGACTGGGAAGGCCAGGTGAACGCCTGGCCCCTGGACGAGGGCCTGATCGACTACGTCGACAAGAGCTACGAGCACGCCCTGGGCAACCCGGCCGCCGGCGCCAACATCATCGCCAACACCGAGATTCAGGTGGGCGAAGAAAAAATCGACGTCAAGGACATCACCCCTGAGAAACTGGCCAGCCTGAACGAGCTGGGCGGTTCCGAAGCCAACGTCGCCACGGGCTACCACGCCATCGAGTTCCTGCTCTGGGGCCAGGACCTCAACGGCACCGGCCCTGGCGCGGGCAACCGCCCAGCCTCCGACTACCTCGAAGGCAAAGGTGCCACCGGCGGCCACAACGACCGCCGCCGCGCCTACCTGAAGTCGGTCACCGAGCTGCTGGTCAAAGACCTCGAAGAGATGGTCGGCAACTGGGCACCGAACGTCGCCGACAACTACCGCGCCACCCTGGAAGCCGAGCCGGTCAACGACGGCCTGCGCAAGATGCTGTTCGGCATGGGCAGCCTGTCGCTGGGCGAACTGGCCGGCGAGCGCATGAAGGTCTCGCTGGAAGCCAACTCGCCGGAAGACGAGCAGGACTGCTTCAGCGACAACACCCACTACTCGCACTTCTACGACGCCAAGGGCATCCGCAACGTCTATTTGGGCGAGTACACCCGCGCCGACGGCAGCAAACTGACCGGCCCAAGCCTGTCGTCCCTGGTGGCCAAGGCCGACCCGGCCGCCGACGCGACCCTCAAGGCCGACCTGGAAGCCACCGAGGCGAAGATCCAGGTGATCGTCGACCACGCGCTCAAAGGCGAGCACTACGACCAGCTGATCGCTGCCGACAATGCGGCCGGCAACCAGATCGTGCGTGATGCCATCGCCTCCCTGGTCAAGCAGACCGGTGCGATCGAGCAGGCTGCGGGCAAGCTGGGCATTGCCAACCTGAGCCCGGACACGGCCGATCACGAGTTCTGATTGGCAACATGGTGTGCTGAAAGAGGCGACCTTCGGGTCGCCTTTTTTCTGCCCGGGCGCCTTCGGCCGTGAGCACCGGGGAGTAACTGTGGGAGATTACCCAGCCTTTCGGGCTGCGTTGTCGCGCAGAGAACAAAGCCGCGAAGGAGGCGCCGCGGTGGATGGCACCGGCTTCGCCGGTGTTCGCGGCTGAAGCCGCTCCTACAGGATCCCCGCCAAATCAGTAAGCTAGCGTTTGTTCTATGAAAGACGGATTGCCGCCGTTGGGGCCGGTAATGACACCGATTTCATCCAGCAATTGCAAATTGCTCTTATTCAAACTCCCCCACTTTGCTAAGCTTGCACGCCGGTTTTTCGCCCACGCCCAGGATTTTGCATGTCCTTGTCGCTGTCCCGACTCTCCCCTCTGCTGCTGGCCCTCGCCCTCGCCGCCTGTGACGACGCCCCGCGTTTCACCCAGGCCGAGCCCGGCGAAGCGCTGTCCGGTGGCCAGGCGACCGTCCAGCGCAGCGACCGCAACGCCTTTTCACTGCCGTCGGCCAACCTGTCGCCCGAGCGGCGCCTGGACTTTGCCGTCGGCAACAGCTTCTTTCGCAACCCTTGGGTAATCGCGCCATCCACCACCACCGCGCGTGATGGGCTCGGCCCGCTGTTCAACACCAACGCCTGCCAGAACTGCCACGTGCGCGATGGCCGTGGCCATCCGCCAGAGCCAGGCGCCAGCAATGCCGTGTCGATGCTGGTGCGCCTGTCGATCCCCGACCAGCCTTACCTGGCCAAGGAGATCGAGCGCCTGGGCGTGGTCCCAGAGCCGGTCTACGGCACCCAACTGCAGGACATGGCCGTCCCCGGCGTCGCACCCGAAGGCAAGGTACGCGTGAGCTACAGCAACCAAACCGTTGCCTTCAAGGATGGCCACGAGGTCGAACTGCGCCGCCCGAACCTGCAGATCACCCAGCTCGGCTACGGCCCGATGCACCCCGACACGCGCTTCTCTGCGCGCGTGGCCCCGCCGATGATCGGCCTGGGCCTGCTCGAAGCCATCCCCGAAGCCGACATCCTCGCCAACGAAGACCCGGACGATCGCAACCGCGACGGCATTCGCGGGCGGGCCAACCGGGTCTGGGACGACGCCCAGGGCACCACCGTGGTCGGCCGCTTCGGCTGGAAGGCCGGGCAGCCCAACGTCAACCAGCAGAATGTGCATGCCTTCAACGGTGACATGGGCCTGACCAGCACCCTGCAGCCCAAGGACGATTGCACCGCGGCGCAGCGCGACTGCCTGGCCGCACCCAATGGCGACGGCGCCGACGGCGAAAAGGAAGTCAGCGACAACATTCTGCGCCTGGTGACCTTCTATACCCGCAACCTCGGCGTACCCGCCCGGCGCGATGTCGGCGCACCGCAGGTGCTGGCCGGCAAGAACCTGTTCTTCAAGGCCGGCTGCCAGGGCTGCCACACGCCACAGTTCACCACCGCCGCCGACACCACCGAGCCCGAGCTGGCCGGCCAGGTGATCCGCCCCTACAGCGACCTGCTGCTGCACGACATGGGCCCGGGCCTGGCCGATGAGCGCACCGAATTCGCCGCCAATGGCCAGGATTGGCGTACGCCACCGCTGTGGGGCATCGGCCTGACCGAAACGGTCAGTGGCCACACCCAGTATCTGCATGATGGCCGCGCCCGCAACCTGCTCGAAGCCGTGCTCTGGCACGGCGGCGAAGCACAGGCGGCGCGCGACCATGTATTGACCTTCAATGCCGAGCAGCGCGCCGCGCTGCTGGCGTTTCTGAACTCACTTTAAACGCGCAAGGAGCCGGGCATGTTCCGACCCAAACTGTTGTTCACCAGCCTCGCCGCACTCGCCCTCGGTGCCTGCTCGCCGCAGGACCCGCAGGCGGTGACCTCCGCCGCCATCGCCAAGCAGGTGATCCTGCCGACCTACAGCCGCTGGGTCGAAGCCGACCGTCAGCTGGCCGTCAGCGCCCTGGCCTACTGCGAAGGCAAGGAAAGCCTGGACACCGCCCGCGCCGACTTCCTCAACGCGCAAAAAGCCTGGGCTGAACTGCAGCCGCTGCTGGTCGGCCCGCTGGCCGAGGGCAACCGCGCCTGGCAGGTACAGTTCTGGCCCGACAAGAAAAACCTGGTCGGCCGCCAGGTCGAGCAGCTGGTGAACGGTGACAAGCCGGTCGACGCCGCCGCGCTGGGCAAAGCCAGCGTCGTGGTACGCGGCCTTTCGGCATACGAGTACATCCTGTTCGACAGCAAGCCGGACATCGCCACTGCCGAGCAGAAAGCCCGCTACTGCCCGCTGCTGGTCGCCATCGGTGAACACCAGAAAGCCCTGGCCGAAGAGATTCTCAAGGGCTGGAACAGCACCGACGGCATGCTCTCGCAGATGACCAAGTTCCCCAACCAGCGCTACGCCGACTCGCACGAGGCCATCGCCGACCTGCTGCGCTCCCAGGTGACTGCCCTGGATACCCTGAAGAAGAAGCTTGGCGCGCCGATGGGCCGCCAGAGCAAGGGCATCCCGCAGCCGCTGCAGGCCGAAGCCTGGCGCAGCCATTCGTCGATCAAGAGCCTGGAAGCCACCCTCAAGGCTGCCCAGGCGGTCTGGGTAGGGGTCGACAACCAGGGCCTGCGCGGCCTGCTGGGCAGCGACCAGAAAGCCCTGGCGCAGAAGATCGACGACGCCTACGCTACCTCGCTGAAACTGCTGGCCGACAACCAGAAGACGCTGGGCGAGCTGCTGGCCGATGACGCCGGCCAGCAAACCCTCAACCAGATCTACGACAGCCTCAACGTCGTCCACCGCCTGCACGAAGGCGAACTGGCCAAGGCGTTGAACATCCAGCTGGGCTTCAATGCCAACGACGGTGACTGATCATGCTGCGACGCCAGGCCATCAAACTCGGTAGCGTATTGCTCAGCGCCCTGACCCTGGGGGGCTGGAGCCTGTTCCGCAACAAAGGCAGCGAACCCTTGCTGCTGTCGGCGCGTGACGATGGCGACGGCAAGCACTATGCGGTCGGGTTCCGCCTGGACGGCACCCAGGTGTTCAGCACCCAGGTGGCCCAGCGTTGCCACGCCATCATCAACCACCCCGAACTGCCGATCGCCCTGTTCGTCGCCCGCCGCCCCGGTACCGAAAGTTACCTGGTCGACCTGCGCGACGGGCGCCTGCTGCAGACTGTCAGCTCGCAGCCAGACCGGCACTTCTACGGCCATGCGGTAATCCATAAAGGCGGTGAGTGGCTGTATGCCACCGAGAACGACACCACCGACCCAGGCCGTGGCGTGCTCGGTGTGTACCGCTTCGAAGGCGAACGCCTGGTGCACACCGGCGAGATTCCTACCCACGGCATCGGCCCGCATGAAGTGGCATGGCTGCCGGATGGCGAAACCCTGATCGTGGCCAACGGCGGGATCCGCACCGAGGCCGAGAGCCGGGTCGAAATGAACCTCAACGCCATGCAGCCAAGCTTGGTGCTGATGCAGCGCGACGGCACGCTGCTGAGCAAGGAAACCCTGGCTCAGCAGATGAACAGCGTGCGCCACTTGGCCGTGGGTAGCGACGGCACCATCGCCGCCTGCCAGCAGTTCATGGGCGCTGCCGATGAAACAGCCGAGCTGCTGGCGATCAAGCGCCCGGGCGAGCCCTTCAAGGCCTTCCCGGTACCGGAGCGGCAATTGCAGTCGATGGCGCAATACACTGCCAGCGTTGCCATCCACAGCGACCTGCGCCTGGTCGCACTGACCGCACCGCGGGCCAATCGCCTGTTTGTCTGGGACCTGGACAGTGGCGCGGTGAAGCTCGATGCGCCGATGCCGGATTGTGCGGGGGTTGGCGCAGTGAAGGACGGCTTTGTGGTGACTTCCGGGCAGGGGCGCTGCCGCTTCTATGATTGCCGCAAGCAAGAACTGATCGGCCAGCCGATGGAGCTGCCGTCCGGGTTCTGGGACAACCATCTGCACCTGGTCTGACACTCGGGCCGCCTGTACCGGCCCTATCGCCGGCAAGCCGGCTCCTACAGGTACACCACCGGCCTGAAGGCATGCGCTGTACCTGTGGG